>JBCCVL010000032.1:0-41326 GCA_039195375.1 Actinomycetota bacterium | reverse complement strand
GGTTCAGCCGAGTGGACCGGTCGACTCGCCAACGCCGACGGAACGATCACGGTCCCGCAGGTCGAGCTCGACCGAGCGGCTGGCCTCTCGCTGGGCCCAGAGGCTCGACCGGCTGCGAGCCCGGGGGACCGCCCGCGGACGCTCGGACCGGTAGTAGTAGTACCGGCCGTAGGTCTCGCTCTCGTCGACCCCGATCAGGATCAGGCCGAGCACGTTGGCCCCGACCTGGCTCAGCGTCGTGATCGCCTCGAGCAGTTCGCCCTTGGTGGTCTCGCCGGCTCGGGCCGTCAAGACCACGGCGTCGACCTGCTTGGCCATCGTGTGGGGATCCGAGACCGCCAACAGCGGCGGCGCGTCGAGCACCACCATCTCGGCCTCGTCGCGGATCCAGTCGACGGCCCCGACGAAGCCCGCCGTCCCGACGAACGCTCCCGGGTTTGGCGGTGGCGTGCCAGACGGCACGATCAGGAAGCTCTCCAGCCCGGGCTCGGCAACGGAGTAGGCCACCGAGGTGAGATCGGCACCGTGCAGGACCACGTCGGACAGTCCAGGCACCCGCGGGACCCCGTAGATGTCGTGGATGCGGGCCCGTCGAAAGTCGACGTCGACCAGCACCGTCTGACGGCCGACCGAGGCGAAGGCCAGGGCCAGGTTCGACGAGCTGGTCGACTTGCCCTCGGACGCCCCCGGCGACGTCACCAGCACCGTCTTGAGCTCCCGCTCCAACGAGGCGAACTCCAGTGAGGATCGAACCTTGTGGTAGGCGTTGGCGAACGCCCCCTCGGCATCGCCGTGGGCGGCCGTGGCCAGGCTGGCCTGCTGGCGCTTGTCGGCCTCCGGGATCGAAGCCAGGAGGGGCAGATCGGTGATGGCGCCCACGTCCGCCGCCCCGTTGATGGTGTTGTCGCGGTTCTCGGCCAGCAGGGCGAGGCCGAATCCGGCCAGCAGGCCCAACGTCACCCCGAGGGCCAGGTTCCGAGACAGCGGCGGGTTGGCGGTGGTGAGTGGCGGCGCCGCCACCTGGATGATCCGGACCGCCCCGAACGACGTGAACTCGGACTCGAGCTCCAACGCCGTGAGACCAGACACCGTGGCCTCCGCCTGGCTGGTGACCAGCTCCAGCTCGTACCGCAGATCGTCGGCCAGCCGGTCGTACTGACGCTGGAGCCGCTCGGCCAGCTCGGGATCGTCGGTGCTGCTGATCTCGTCATCGAGATCGTCGAGCGGCTCCCGCAGCCGTTGCCGCTCGTCCCGTAGCTGCGCCAACCGGTCCTGCAGGCTGACCGTCGCCGCGGCGATGTCAGCGACCGCCTCGTCCCGCTTGACCTTGATGTACTGCTCGGCCCACGTGTTGGCGTCGCCGGCGGCACCCTCGGCCGTCGACGCCGAGGCCCGGAAGACCAGGACATCCGCCTCCGATGCGGCGGCGATGGACACGTTCGGCAATCGTCCGAGCTCGAGCTCGACCAGTTGCTCGACGAGATCGCTGTGGGCCAGCGAGATCTCGTTCGACAGCTCCCGGGGGGCACCGGCCCCGCCGAGCGACTGGTCGAGGGTCGCCTGGGCCGCCGTGTCGGCCAGCAGCACCCGGGCTGCGGCCTCGTACCGAGGCGGTCGGGTGACGGTCCAGACCGCCGATGCCGCCGTTATCACAACGACAGGCAGCACCATCCAGAGCCATCGTTTGCGGGCAATGGACATGTAGTCGAGAAGGCTATAGTCCGTTGTCGACGCAGCTGGACCAGGAGTCATTGCCGATCACGATAGCCATGATTCGGTTCGTCGCCAGAGCAGAGATGCGCTCTATCTTGGTGATTGCTGCATTTGCGCATGGTCATTGCTTCGTCCTTTGCGGCGACGTACAGTTCGTGCGCTGAGTGGCGCAGGGTGAATCCCAACCGGCTCGGGGCGCCGAACCCCCGAGCTGAACCAGCTAGGTATCCGGGCGCGGGACTCTGCCGGGTCGCGCCCGGGAACAGGTGGGAGAGGTTCCCGTCGCATGACATCCATGAGCAGTCCTTCGGACACGATCAGGCTGAAGTCGCGCCTGGCCGTGCGCCCGAGGGCCGAGTCGAGGCCGGCGGCCGGAGGCGAGGACACCGCGCCGACGACGATCGACCTCCGCGACCGACGCAGTGACGACTCGGAACTGTTCGACGCCGTCGAGGCCATCGACCTCGTCGACCCGACACCGGCAACCGTCCGCTTCCGACCATTCGGCCTCGGCCGTGGCCGGCAGACAGCGACGGTCGGCGTCCACAACCGCCGGCGCTCCTCAGCCGAGCCCGGCCACCGATCCACCCCGGACCACAGCCCACCGATCCGCCTCGACCCGGTCGAGCCGACCAGGGCCGCACCGACGGTCATCCCCGAGCCGGCCACCTGGACCCGGATCACGGTCCGGGCGTTTGACATCGCCGTCGCCCTGGTCGGCCTGGTGCTGCTGGCTCCGCTCATGACGCTGGTGGCGCTCGCCGTCGTCATCGACTCACCGGGACCGGTGTTCTACGGCTCGCCCCGGCTCGGTCACCGCCGCTCCGTGTTCAAGGCGTGGAAGTTCCGTTCGATGCGCCCCGGCGCCGAGCGGGAGCTCGAGGAGCTCCTGGCCGACGACCCGACGGCTCGTGACGAGTACCTCCGCTATCACAAGCTCCGCCGGGACCCCCGTCTGACCCGGGTCGGCATGATCATCCGTCAGGGCAGCCTCGACGAGCTCCCACAGCTGATCAACATCCTGCTCGGGCAGATGAGCGTCGTCGGGCCACGACCGAAGCTGCTTCGCGACGCCGAGGCCTACGGGGAGCATCTCGAGGCCGTCCTGAGCGTCAAGCCGGGCCTCACCGGCCTCTGGCAGGTCAGCGGCCGCAACCGGCTCCCCATGGCCGATCGGGTCGCCCTCGACCTCCAGTACGTCCGGGACCGGACGCTGCTCGGCGACGTGGCGATCTGCGTCCGGACCTTCGTCCAGCTCTGGCGACCCCGGAAACACGGGGCGTACTGATGGAGCGACACGACGCCGCCACCGCGCCCGGACCGTCGACGGCCCCCAACGGGCCGGCCGACGGTCCCAACCTGCTGGTCATCGGCGCGGCCAGGAGCGGCACGACCGCGCTCTGCGCTGCGCTCGCCGACCACCGGGACATCTTCTTCTCGGTGCCGAAAGAGGTGCACTTCTTCGCCAACGCCGGCCGACCCGTCCACTACCGGGGGCCAGGCGACGACCTCTCCATCAACCGGGCACTGATCACCGACCCCGAACGGTTCAACGCCCTGTTCGCCGACGCCGGCGACCACCAGCTCCGTGGCGAGGGCTCGGTGTCGACGCTCTATCACCCCGACCGGTCCATCCCCGCCATCCGGGCCAACGCCAGTCGAGACGTCCGGCTCATCGCCGTCCTGCGCCACCCCGCCAACCGGGCCTATTCGAGCTACCTCTATCTCCGCAGCCGAGGCTTCGAACACCTCCCCACCTTCGAACAGGCCCTCGACGAGGAGGACCGCCGCCGCGACGGCGGCTACCACCACCTGTGGCACCTGCGGGCCATGGGCCGCTACGCCAGACAGCTCCCTCCCTTCGTCGAGGCGTTCGGCGACCGTCTCCTGATCCTCATCCAGGAGGAGTACCGGGACCGGCCCGAGGAGACGCTCGACCGGGTCCACCGGTTCCTCGACCTCGACCCACTCGTGCCGCTGCGCGCCCTCGGCGACACCAACCGGGGCGGCGTCCCACGGAGTGATCTCCTCGTGTCGGTCATGAACGGCCTCCGCCGGACCCCGGGCGCCCAACAACTGGTCAGGACCGCCACGCCGCGAGCGCTCCGGGAGCGGGTGCGGTCGGCCAACCTCGAGCGCCCCGAGATGGACCCGCTGACCGAGGCCAGGCTGCGGGCCGAGTTCCGACCAGACGTCGCCGCCGTCGAGGAGCTCCTCGGGCGCACGATCACCGCCTGGCGGCGCCGATGAGGATCCTGCACGTCGTCGAGGCGACGCTGGCCGGCGTCGGTCGCCACGTCACCGATCTGGCCGGCGCCCAGAGCGAGGCCGGTCACGAGGTCGTGGTCGCCTTCGGCACGGCCCGCGAGAGCGACGCCTTCCGGCGAATGCGGGGGGAGCTCCATCGGATCCGGTGGCAACCGATCGCCATCCCGCTGCGGCCCGGACCGTCGCTGGCCGGGGCCGTCCGGACGTCGTGGCGGATGATCCGGACGTTCCGCCCCCACGTCGTCCACGGGCACTCGACCGTCGGCGGCGTGGTCGCCCGCCTCGCCCCGCCGGGCCCGTGGCGGATCGTGTACACCCCAAACGCCGTCTATTCGATGAACCCGGACCTCAGCCGCCATCTGCGCCTCGGGGTCGACGCCGTCGAGCGGACGCTGGCCAGGAGGACCGACACGATCATCGCCGTCTCGCCGGAGGAGCGGGACCACCTGCTGACCCTCGGGGTCGACGCCAGCCGGGTCCGGGTGGTGGCCAACGGCATCCCGCCCGTCCACCGGGCCGACCGGGACGACGTGCGACGCTCGCTCGGGCTACCGGAGGGCGCGCCGGTGCTCGGCTTCGTCGGCCGACTCGACCACCAGAAGGCGCCCCATCACCTCCTCGACGCCTTCGAGATCGTGGCACCGGCCCGGAACGACGTCCGGCTCCTGGTGGTCGGCGACGGTCAACTCCGCGCCGAGCTCGATGGCCGCCTGGCATCGCTGCCGCCGAGCGTCGCCGACCGCGTCCACCTGGTGGGGGAGCGGCCCGGCACCTGGGCCATGGCCGCCATGGACCTCCTCGTCCAACCGAGTCGCTACGAGGGCTTCTCGTATGTGCTGATCGAGGCCGCTCACCTCGGTCTGCCCATGGTCGTGAGCTCGGCGGCCGGCTCGGCGCTCCTGCGAGACGGGCCGGCCGAGCTGGTCGAGGTGCCCGTCGGCGACGTCCCCCGCTTCGCCGACGCCTGTCTCCGAGTCCTCGACCGGTGGCCCGTCGAGCCGGGTTTGGCCACCGATCGGCGATTCACCATCGAGCGGATGGCCGAGCTGACCGAACTGGCCTACGCCGCGCGACCGATCGACGTCGACCGCACCTCGAACCGGCCGGTCGACCTCCGGTTCGCCGACACGTCCGACACGACCGACGCCGCGGACGGGCCGAGCACGACCCGACAACGACACCTCCGGCTCGTCGAGGGCCCGGACGACGTCGGCGAGCCGTCCGCCCGAACCGAAGCGCCGCGCCAGCCATGACCGGGCCGGCCGCCACCGACGACGGGGCCGGCTCGGCCGGCGCAGTGTCGCTGCGATCGAGCACCATCGGGGTCATCGGCATCCGACTCGTCGGCGCCGGGCTGCACCTCGCCTTCGCCCTGCCCCTCGTCGCCGTGCTCGGGCCAGACGATGCCGGCCGCACCCTGGCCGCGGTCAGTTCCATCGAGCTGGCCTCGCTCGTCGGTCGTCTCGGGCTGCCGATCGAGTTGGCCCGCCGGCGACGTCTCGGCGGCCGGCGTACTGCGCTACCCGTGCCGTCGGTTGCGGTCGCCGCTGCGGCGTCTGGCCTGGTCGCCGCCATGTTGGCCTGGTTGACCGGCCTCCCGCCGGTCCACCTGGTCGTGGGCGCCGGCGCCGTCACCGTCGCCCAGGTCCTCGCCGGCTGGCAGCGGGGGGCCGAGCGGTTCCTGGTCGCCAGCCTGGCCCACCCCGTGCCGGCGCTGTCGGCGGCGACGATCGCCCTGCTGGTCGGCGGCCTGGCCCCGCTCACGGCCTTCGTGGCCGGTGCCAGCATCGCCGCCATCACCCAGCTCGCCCTGGCCCGGTCGGATCTCCGCCTGGCGGCATCGACCCGCTCGGCCGTCGCCCACCTCGCGGGAACGGCCCAGCTCGGAGCGGCCGGACTGGCCAACCAGGCCGTGCTGCTCTCGATCCCGGTGCTGCTCGTCGCCCAGGGGCACCCCGAGGGAGCGACGGTGTTCTCCCTCGCCGTCGGCGCCTTCCGCCCGCTCCTGATCCTGCAGGCCGGGCTCAACTTCACGGTCGGCCCGCGGCTGGCGGCGGCCACCGGTGAGCCCCTCACCCCGCGTCAGCGGGTCGTGCTCGACCAGGCCGCCGGGCTGCAGCACCTGGCCTTCCTGCCCTACGCCGTGCTCACCGGGGTCGCCGTGGCCGCCGCAGCGAGGGGCCTCCTGATCGGGCACCCACTGCCGACGCTGCCGGGCAGCTGGCTGATTCTCCTCATCGGCCACGCCGTCGCGGTCGGCACCGGCCCGACCGGCCAGGTCCTGCTGATGCGAGGCAACGAGCGGGCCACCGTCGGTGCCGCCCTGGCCGGACTGGCTGCGGCGGCAACGTGGTTCGTGCTCCCCCTGCCGGCCTGGGCCAGGGCCGCCGGCGCGCTCAGCGCCGCCCTGGCCACCCAGAACGCCCTCACCGCGGTCGGCGCCTGGGCCAACGACCGGTGGATCGCCGATCCCCTCACCATCTGGCCGACGGCCTGGCGGGCACTGGTCGACGCCTCCAGCGGACTCTGGACCGGCGCCTCGAGGGCCGGTGCCGTGAGGACGGGGCGGTAGCCGATGGCCAGGGTCGCCATGACCATCGCCGTGCCGGACCTCACCGGCGCCGCCCGGATGCTGGTCAACTACGCCATCGCTCTCCGCCGGCGGGGCCACGAGGTGGTGGTGCTGCACGGGCCGGTCCCCGTCGACGGCACCGGTCGACCCCAGACCATCGTCGACGACCTCACGGCCAACGACGTGACCACCCGGCTGGTGTCGCGGCTGCGACGACCGCTCCCCGGCCTGGCCGAGCGCGAGCTCGCCAGGGCGGCCGACGGGGCCGACACAATCGTCGGTTTCAACCAGCGTGACCGGGCGACGGCGGTCCGGGCCGGCGCCCGGCTCGGCATCCCGTCGGTCCTCGCCATCCAGAACCAGCATCGGTTCTGGGGCCCTGGCCCGGTTCCGGCCCTCAAGCGTCGCTACTACCGCAACACCATCCGCCGGTCGGCCACCCTGTCGGTCTGCACGTCAGCGGCGGTGGAGGACGAGCTCGTCCACATGGGCGTGGCCGACGACCGCTGTGTCGTGCTGCCGAACGGCATCGAGATCGGACGCCGGCGGCCGGAGGGGGAGCGAGACGACCTCCGTCGCTCGCTCGGCCTGGCACCGGACGAGCGCGTCTTCGTCAACGTCGGTCGCCTCGACGTCCAGAAGGCCCAGGACCTGCTGATCGAGGCGTGGGCCGGCGCCGGCGCCGGCGATCGGGGCGGCAGGTTGCTGTTCGTCGGCAGCACGACCGAGGGCGCGCAGGCCGCCGCCTCCCAGGCCTTCCGGGACGACCTCGTCCGTCGGGTCGATGTGCTCGGCGTCGGCGCCTCGATCGACTTCCTCGGCTGGCGCAGCGATGTCGGCCGTCTCCTCGGCGCCGCCGACGTGTACATCCACCCGGCCCGCTGGGAGGGTTGGCCGCTCGCCGTACTCGAGGGCATGGCCGCCGGTCTGCCGGTGATCATGACCGACTGCACCGGCACCCCGGACGGCCACGACCCGGCCAACCACGGCCCGGTGCTGGCCACCGGTGACGTCGGTGCGCTGACCGCCGCCATCGACGACTTCCTCGACCGGCCGGACGACGAGCTGCGCCCGATGGGCGCCGCCTGCCGGCGCCTCGTCGAGGACCGCTACGACATCGACCGCATCGGCGATCGTTTCGTCGACCTCGTCGAAGGTGTGCTGTCCGACGGGACGACGGTGGCGGCCAGGTGAGCGCGAATCCGTCACCGATCGAGGCGTCGACCACCCGCTGCGTCGGGTACAGTCCAAGCCACAGCTCGACTCCCAACCGCCGTTCTCCGGAGTCGACCAGAACCCTTGGTGTGGCCCTCCAGTCGGCTCGCCGCGCCCCGTCGACACCGACGTGGCCGCGGGCCGGGCCGGTCGGTGTCGTCGAAACGTGCGACCCGTCTGGGTCATCCGGGAAGGGAGCGTGGACATGAGGATTCTCCACGTGGCCGAGGCCACGTTCGCCGGCGTGGGACGCCACGTCATCGATCTGAGCCGGGCCCAGTCCGAGGCCGGCCACGAGGTCGTCGTGCTGTACGGCACCCGCCGTGAGAGCGACCGGTTCCGCCGGGCCCGCGAGCGCAACCACCTCGTCCATTGGCGACCAATCGACGTCGGCCGTGCCCCCGATCGCAGCGACCTGAAGGCCGTCCAGACCGTCCGGGCCCTGGCCCGTGGCTTCCGGCCCGACGTGATCCACGGCCACAGCGCGAAGGGCGGGATGCTGGCGCGATCCGCGCCGCGGGGACCGTGGATCGTCGCCTACACACCCCACGCCGTGTACTCGATGAACCCCGAGCTCGGGAAGCGGGCCCGTGGCGGCGTCGACCTCGTCGAGCGGGGCCTGTCGGCCAGGACCGACATCGTGATCGCCGTGTCTCCCGAGGAGGAGACCCACCTCCGGCTCATGGGCATCGAGCAGACGAAGATCGTGATGATTCCAAACGGGATCCCGCCGCTCGCCCGGGCCGAACCCCAGCTGGTGCGTCGGGCCCTCGGGCTCCCGCTCGACCGGCCGGTGATCGGGTTCGTCGGCCGCATCGACGATCAGAAGGCGCCCCACACCCTGCTCGACGTGTTCAAGCAGATCGCGGTGGCCAGGGCGGAGGTCGACTTCGTCGTCGTCGGCGATGGCACCCTGCGCGAGGCCCTCCAGGAGCGGGCGGGGATCAGCCCGAGCCTCGCGGGCCGCATCCACCTGGTCGGCGAGCAACCGGGGCCGTGGGCCATGTCCGGCATGGACGTCCTGCTGCTCCCGAGCCGCTACGAGGGCATGCCGTACGTGCTGATCGAGGCCGCCCACCTCGGGCTGCCGATGGTGGTCACCAGGGCCGCCGGCTCGAACCTGCTGCAGGACGGACCGTCGTCGATCCAGCTGGCCGACGTCGGCGACGTCCGCGGCCTGGCCGATGCCTGCATCGAGCTCGTCGACCGCTGGCCCGACCGCATGCCCGGCCAGCCGGACCGCCGGTTCACCCTCGATGGCATGGCCGAGCTGACCGAACTGGCGTATCGGGGCGAGCCGATCGACCTCCGTGACCCGGACGCAGGGGAGCCGGCCCCGATCGCCTCGGATGAGCCGGTGGCCGAGCTGATCGACCCGAGTGGGGACGACGACCTCGACATGCCGACGGGACCGATACCGGCGCTGCCCCGCCCGATCCACCATCGCATCTCGTTCTGACCGGCGCCGCAACCCGGCCGCCGAGGAGGACGCCGACCCCCGTCCGGCGGCGCGCACCCTGGAACCTCGCTCCGGATGCGCCAGCCACCCTGTCGAATCAGGCCGGCACGGGCTGGCGACGGGGGTCGGTGGCGGGTGCGCCCCGGCGCCAGACCGCTGGATCGCGGTCCGGCCCTGGTCGTCGACCAGCGCCGCGGGCCGCGATCCGGGTCGCCAGCGCCGTCGCCCCGAGAAGGGCGATGGCGTAGAGCGGCGGTTTCGCGCCCTGCAGCACATCGGAGCGCAGGAACCAGGGGAGCGAGGCGAACAGCACCGGGTAGAGCCAGCGGGCGACCAGGCCGGTGCCGCCGATGACGAGCAGCCGATACGACCACGCCAGCGCCAGACCGGTGGCCACCCCGGACCCGAACGCCCCGACGAAACCGAAGTTCAGCACCCCCTCGGTGACGGTGGCGAAGCCGAAGCCCCTCCTCGGATCATCGAACTCGATCAACTCGCGGTACTGGGTGGTGCCGAGCGGCGGGAGGTCCCACCCGAACCCGGCGGTCGCCGCGGACGGCAGGAGCCTCGGCACCGCCGCCACGTAGGACGAACCGCCGGTCGGCCCCTCGAGCGGGTCGAGGCGGTGGGCCCGGAGCGTGTAGAACGTGAGGTACGTCGGGGCGTTGAGGTCCCGCACGACCCGCTCGGGCACGGTGGCCAGCCCGACGCCGTTGATGCTCTCTGGCCCGTCTCGACGCAACTCGGCCACTCCGACCAGCACGATCACACCGGCCAGCGCCGCAGCCAGCAGCCGGCGTCCGGTCAGGATCCGACGGGCCCCGAGCACGAACACGAGCAGCAGCGCCGGCGCCAGGAGCGTGCTCCGGCTGCCCCAGGTGAAGGCCAGTCCGAGCGCTGTGACCAGGAGCCCGAGGTCGGCGAGCGGGAGTCGACCGCGGCGCCGACGTCGGTCGCCGCTGGCAACGGCGATGGCCGCGGCGCCCATGAACAGGGCGAGGCGACCCATCGTGGTCAGCTCGGCGTCGAGTCCTTCGGGAGCGTCGCGGGTCACCCCGTTGCGGGCCAGGTGCAGACCCTGGAGGGCGATCGACGCCAGCAGCGCCGAGCGTCCCGTGACCCGCAGGGCCCTGGCCAGCGGACCGAGGGGTCGGTCGAGCCGGGCCCGCAGGACCGTCGACGACACGGGATCGGGGGCCACGATCAGGATCATGGCCACCAGACCGAGCAGGAACACGCCGAGGGCCCGGGTGGTCGGATCGTCAGCCATCGCCGGGCTCACGACGCCGCTGGCAACGGTCGCACTCGCCCCCTCGAACATGAACCGGTCGGCCACCAGCAGCGGGAGCACGTGCAACACGAGGGCGTACCCGAGGGGGAGCCCGGCCGGGGCCAGGTACCCGGCTGGACGTCGCCAGGCTCGTGCGCACACGATCAGCGCCGTCACCCCGGCCAGCACCAGGGTCGCCGTCCCCGACAGTGTCGCGGGGTTGATGGCGGCCAGCCCGACGGCGAGCAGCACGAGGCCGATCGCAGGGCGGAGGCGGCGCACGGTGGGGGCAGCGCCGGCGGGCGGGGAGGCGTCGATGGTGAGAGACACGGCGGGTGGGGCGCAAGCCGGGACCGTTGATCTCGGCTGGCGGGGGGACGCAACCGGCCGGGAGCCGGTCGGCGACATCGGGCGGCGGGGCCGACGGCGTCTCCAGGAGAATCTAGCCGGTTGGGCGACGGCCGACGCGGCTCGGTGCCATCGGCCAACCGACGAATCGAGGGCGGGATGGGCTACGGCGAGGGTCGGTCGCTGTCGGGCAGGTGGATCTGGGCCGCCCGGTACGCCCCCGGTTGCACGTTGACCACCCGGACATCGATACCGACGTCGCGGAGCTCCTCACCGAGCCGGGCGAGGGCGGCTGCAGCCGAGTAGTCGAGCCGCCCGACGCCGTCGAGGTCGAACACGACCGTCTCCAGATCGGCGTCCGGTCGGCCGAGGTGCTCGCGGATCAGGTCGTCGACCGAGGCGATCGTGGCGAACCACAGGACGCCCTTCGGGCGGACCAGGAGCCGCCCGTCGTCGAAGTCGCTGTCGGCGGTGACCCGCAGCTCCCTGACCAGGTGCACGACGAGGGCGAGCCCGATCCCGACCAGGACGCCGCGCTCGATCCGGGGCGCGGCGAGCAGGGTGGCGGCCAGCGTTCCGCCGGCCACGGCCCCCTGGGCCCGATTGCGACGCACGAGGTCGACGATCACGTCGAGACGGACCAGGCCGATCACGGCCACGACCACGATGGCGCCCAGCACGGCGCTTGGCAGATCGGCCAGCACCGGCGTGGCCGGCAGGGCGGCGAGCACGCACAGCCCGGTGATGGCCCCGGCCCACGGGCTCGTGGCGCCGGCCAGCCGGTTCAACGAGCTACGGGAGAACGAGCCCCCGACGGGAAAGGCCCGCGTCAGCCCGGCCACCAGATTGGCCACGCCCTGGCTCACCATCTCGCGATTGGCATCCCACGGCTCCCGGTCGCGGGCGGCGAACGTCCTGGCGATCGAGGCCGGCTCGGCGAAGCCGACGAGGGCGATGACAAAGGCCGGCAGCAGCAGGCCACCGGCGGAGCCCCAGGGCAGGTCGAGGCCGAGGGTCACGAACCCGCCGCTCAGCTCGCCGATCACCGATCCGTCGTAGTCGAGCGTCGCCGAGGTGATCGTGGCGACGACGACGGCGACCAGCACGCCGGGGAAGAGCCGATGCAGGCGCCGCCCCCCGACGATGACCGCTGCGGTCCCGATGGCGAAGGCGAGCGCGCCGACCCGCCACTCGTCTGGCGAGGTCAGGGCCGTCACGGCGTTGCGGAGCACCCCGCCCTCGCCGCCGGTGACGTCGAAGACCCGGGGGAGCTGGGACGAGATGATGAGCACGGCGGCCCCGGTGGTGAAGCCGGCGAGAACCGGCTCCGACAGCAGGTAGGCCAGTCGGCCGAGCCGGACGAGGCCGAGGACGAGCCGGAAGCCGCCGACGAGGAGGGCGAGGAGGGCGGCGAGACGGGCGAACTCGGCGGTCCCGGTCGGGGCCTGCCCGCTGAGGGCGCCGAAGGTCAACAGCGCCGTCAAGGCGACCGGGCCGGTCTGCAGGTGGCGGGAGGAGACGAAGGCCGCCGCCGCGATCGACGGGAGGGCCGAGGCGAAGAGACCGTGCTGGGCCGGGAGGCCGGCCAGCTCGGCGTAGGCGAGCGACTGGGGGATGGCGACGAGGGCAACGGACACCCCGGCGACGACGTCGCCGGTCGACGGACCCCGGCCGCGGCTCGCGGCTCGCCTGGCCTCCGAGCCCTGGGTCGGCCCCGGGGTCGGGGTGGCGCCCTCGCTCAGGAGGCAGCCACCGGTTCGTCGGCGCCGTCGGTGGCCGTCCGCCAGGCCTCGTAGCCGCCGAGCAGGTCGGACACGTCGTCGAAGCCGGCTGCGGCCAGGCGGCTGGCGGCGATCGACGACCGGTAGCCGCCGGCGCAGTAGACCACCGTCGGCCGGGAGGCATCGAGGGTGCCGAGCTCCCGGTTCAGCTGGGTCAGCGGGATCAGCACCGCGCCGTCGAGGTGGCCGCCCTCGGTCTCACCGGGTTGGCGGACGTCGACGACCTGCAGGTCGTCGACCGAGTCGATGGCCGACCGCAACCCGTCGACGTCGACCCGGGAGCCGCGACGCACGTCGTGCGGGTTGGCCGAGAAGGTGGCGATCGGATCGCCGAGGTGGCCGACGACCCGGTCGAACCCGATCCTGGCCAGCCGGTTCTTGGCCTCGAGCTCCTCGCCCGGATCGACGACGAGCACGATCGGCGCGCCGGGCTGCACGACGCCACCGGCGAACTCGGCATAGCGGCCGGCCATCCCCACGTTGATCGATCCGAGCAGGTGCCCGGCCGCGAAGTCCTGCGGGTCGCGGGCGTCGAGCACGACGGCGCCGGCCCGCTGGTGCCGGACGACCTCGTCGAGCGACAGCGCCGGCGGGATGGCGTGCTCGTCGAGCAGCGGTCGCTCCTCGCGATTACGCATGGCGTCGAACGAGAAATAGGCCGGGGGAGCGGTCTGGCCCTCGGTGACGACCCGGACGAAGTCGTCCTCGCTCATCGGGGCGAGCGCGTAGTTGGTGGCCCGTTGGTCGCCGATCGTCGACGACGTGTCGGTCGAGAGGTTCTTGCCGCAGGCCGAGCCGGCGCCGTGGGCCGGGAAGACCCGGGTGGCGTCCGGCAGGGTGAGCAGCTGGTCGTGCAACGAGCGGTAGAGCTGGGCCCCGAGGTCCTCGGCGGTGGTCCCCTTCGACGACAGCAGATCGGGCCGGCCGACGTCGCCGACGAACAGGGTGTCACCGGTCAACACGCCATAGGGGGCCTCGCCCGCCTCCCGGGCGGCCGTGGTCTCCCACACGACGACCGAGATCGACTCGGGGGTGTGGCCAGGGGTGTGGCGGATCTCGAGCACGACGTCGCCGAGGGAGATCAGCTCGCCGTGGTCGAGCTTGCGGGACTCGAACTCGGTTTCGGCCGCCGCGCCATAGGCGATCGTGGCCCCCGTCGCCTCGGCCACCTCGAGATGACCGGACAGGAAGTCGGCGTGGAAGTGGGTCTCGATGACCAGGTCGATCGTCAGGCCGTGCTCGGTCGCCGATGCCAGGTAGGGGGCGATGTCGCGCCGGGGGTCGACCACGACGGCCCGCCCGCTCGCCTCGTCGCCGATCAGGTACGAGGCCTGGGACAGGCAGTCGAGGTAGTGCTGTTCGAAGATCATGGTCGGCCTTCCCCGTGGTCTGCGCGGTCGGTGGTCCGGCGCATCGGCGCCTATTGTGCAAATGTACGGTCAATTCGCCCGGAGGTCAAGACGGGCCGACCTGGCCGCCGCTCAGGCGTTCTTGATCAGCAGGCCCCCGTCGACGGGCAGCACCGCGCCGGTCATGTAACGAGAGGCCGGGAGGCAGAAGTTGAGCGTGCCGTGGGCCACCTCCTCGGGTACGCCGTACCGACCGAGCGCGGTCCTCCGCCTGGCGAAGACCTCCTTGTCTGCGTCGTCGATGGCGTCGGTCATGCCGGTGTGGATCGGTCCAGGGCAGATGCAGTTCACCGTGATGCCCTCGCGCCCGAGCTCGACGGCGAGTGACTTGGTCAGCCCGATCACGCCGTGCTTGGCCGCGGTGTAGGGGCTCCCGAACCTCGTGGCCCCCCAACCCTCGGTCGAGGCGATGTTGACGATGCGGGCCGCGTCCGAACGCCGGAGGTGGGGGAGCGCCGCCCGGATGATGCGGGTATGGGCGGTCAGCAACACCTCGAGCGAGACCGCCCAGTGGTCCTCGTAGTCGTCGGCGTCGATCGGGGCGAACCGGGAGATGCCGGCGTTGTTGATCACGTGGTCGAGTTGGCCGAACCGCTCGACCGCGGCACCGATGACCTCGTCGGCCCTGGCCGCATCGCTGACGTCGAGCGTCCAGCCGGCCGCCGAGCCGCCGGCACCGGTGATCTCCTCGACGACGGCATCGACCCCGTCCCTGGCCAGATCGGTGACGACGACGGATGCCCCCTCGTCGGCGAACAGGTGGGCGGTCGCCCGACCCATGCCCGAGGCCGCACCGGTGAACAGTGCCACCCGGCCATCGATCGACCGACTCAGCTGCGACAGGCGTGTCATGTCGTCCCCTCTCCGCCGGTCCGGGGTGGATCGGCTCGGCCAGCCTGACCGGCCAGACCGGGCCCCGCAAGCTGCGCCCGGATCGACCCCGGCGCACGGTGGGCCATCGCGCCGGCAGGGCGGTGGGGACCGACCGACCCGAGGACGAGCCAGCGCCGGACCGGGCCGCCGAAACCCTTGCCCGACCCGATCGTGCTGCCTATGTTCGTGCTGCTATGTCGGACCCCGTGGCCGGTTGGTACCCGGACCCCTACGACGATCGTCGGTTGCGGTACTGGGACGGCTCCGCCTGGACCGAGTCGGTGACCGACCAACCACCGGCGACCCCGGCAGCTCCGGGCCCCGCCGGCCCGTGGGCCGAGCCGAGCGGCCCGGCCGCCGCCGGTCCGACCGCGGCGGGACCACCGCTGTACCAGCCGGCGGCCGCCCCTCCGGCATTCACACCGGCCGGCGGCCCGAACCCCGCCAGCCACGGCTACGGCGACCTCGGCGACTGGCTCAACCCGTCGCTCGGCATCCTGCCGAGGCACCTCGGACCGCTTGCCGTGCTGCTGTTCGCCCTCCCGGCGCTCGGCCTGCTCCCGGCGGCGATCGTCGCCGGCTCGGTGATCGAGCGACTCTCGGTCGAGGCCAGCCGCAACGAGGTCGACGTCAGCGGGTTCGATCTCAATCTGGCCGTTGGCGCCGTCGTGCTGAGCATCGTCGCCGCGCTGCTCAGCGCCGTCGGCTGGCTCGGCGCCAACCACCACCTGCACGCCGCCCACGCCGGTCGTGACCCCAAGCTCGGGTCGTCACTCGCCGTCGGTCTGCGCCGGCTGCCCCGGGCGATCGGCTGGGGCCTCGTCGCCCTCGTCGCCGGCCTGCTCCTGCTCATCGCCGTCGGCGTCGCCTTCGCGGTCCTGATCGTCCTGGCCGACGCCAGCCCGGCGTTGTCGATCCTCATCGGGCTGCTGGCCATGCTCGTCGCCGGCGTCGCCGTCGTGTGGCTGTGGGTCCGGCTGAACTTCGTCGGTGTCGCCGTCGCCGTCGCCCCGTCCGGAACGAACCCGTTCGGCGCGTCGTGGGGCTTCACCGCCCGTCGCTGGTGGGCCACGTTCGGACGGCTGCTGCTGCTGGCCATCCTCGTCGCCGGCGTCGGCTTCGTGCTCAACATCATCACCCAGGCCGTCGCCCTTCCCCAGTTCGGCGGCAACCTCTCGGTGGCACCGAACGGCGAGGACCTCCTCGTCGACGGCGTGCCGATCCAGGACCTCGACTCGATCGACCTGTCCGACTTCGTGCCCGGCCCCGGCGGATTCCTCCTGCTGGCGTTGATCAGCCTGATCAGCCAAGCGATCCAGCAGTGCGTGAGCATCTCCGGGATCACTGCGCTCTACCTGCGGGGCGGCGGTCCGGCCGACTAGCACCTCGCTCGCCGCCGGCGACGAGTGGCCGACGCCACAGCGCCAACTCTCCTCGCCTGGATCGCCAGGGCTAGCCTCGATCCGTGACCGAGACCGCAGAGCCGACGACCGCCGAGCCGGTCCCGCCGGCGCTCGTCGACGGCGAGGACCGCCGCTACCAGCGGGTCCTCCTCGGCGTCGTCATGTTGGCGGTCATGACCTTCGGGTCGCTGATGACGATCGTGACCGTGTCGCTCGACCTGATCGCCGACGACGTCGGCTCGAGCCGGGCCACGTTGACCTGGATGATCACCGGTCTGATGCTGGCGATGGCGGTGGCCACCCCGATCGCCGGCAAGCTCGGCGACATCCGGGGCCATCGCCGCCTCTTCCTGCTCGGCCTCGTCGGTGGCCTGGTGACCACCCTGCTGTCGGCGGCCGCCTGGGACGCCGCCTCGCTGATCGCCTTCCGCGTCCTGTTCGGGCTGACCGGGGCGATGATGATGCCGAGCGGGATGGCCCTGATGATGCAGGCCTACGGGGCCGAGCGCCGGGCGACGGCCATGGGCTGGTACCAGTTCGCCATGACCGGGGCGCCGACCCTCGGCCTGGTCGTCGGCGGTCCGCTGATCGACATCATCGGCTGGCGTGCCCTGTTCGTCGGCTTCGCCGGGGTCACCGCGCTTGCCCTCGCCATCGGGTTCCGGGTGCTGCGACCGACGCCACGCCAGGCCGACCAGCCGCTCGACTACCCCGGGGCCGCAGCCCTCGGCGCCGCCGTCCTCGCCGGGCTACTTGCCATCACCCGGCTCAGCGCCGGCCTGCAGGACGGCTCGGCCGTCGACGCCCTGCTCGACCCGGCGCTGTTGGCCCTCGTCGCCACGTGTGTGACGATGGCGTTCGGCTTCGTGGCCGTCGAGCGACGCAGCCCAGCGCCCATGCTGAAGCTCGGCTACTTCCGCCGACGCAACTTCACCCTGCCCATGGTGTCCGCGGCGCTCGTGCAGTTCGCCTACATGGGCGGGTTCGTCGTGACACCGGCCCTGCTCGGCACCATCTACGGGCTCGGCGTCGGTACGATCGCCCTCGTCATGGTCCCTCGACCGGGTGTGTTCAGCCTGGCCTCGCCGGTCGGTGGCTACCTGGCCACCCGGATCGGCGAGAAGCGGCCGATCATCCTGGGGGCCGTGCTGATGGTGGCCTCGATGGCGGCGTTCGCCGTCGCCGCCATCGTCGACGTCGACCGCTCGATGACCGTCGGTCTCGTGCTGATCATCGTCGGCCTGGCGTTGTCGGGGGCCTCCGCCGGGGTGTCCCAACCGTCGGTCGCCGCCATGGTCGCCGGCGCCGTCGACGAGGCCGACCTCGGCATCGCCAACGGCATGAACCAGCAGATCATGTTCATCGGCATCGTGTCCGGCATCCAGACGATGAACGTGCTCGTCGGCGACGGGGCCGGTCCGAGCCGGTTCGCCGCCACGTTCGCCGTCGGCCTGGTCGCCGCCGTGCTCGGCCTGGTCGCCGCCTTCGGCGTGTCCGAGCGCTCCGCCTGACCGACCGGCCCGAGCGCCGAGTGCCGCGCCCGCCAGCTGGCCGAGGCCGTCAACTCCTACCTTCTTGGCCACGCATGTACTAGGATCGAACCGTCTCGAAGTCGTCGTGGGCGGTGGCAAGCGAGAGGACAACGTGCTGATGGCTGACCCCGAGCAGCTGGACGCGATACGGATCCGCCGGGAGGCCCTGTACCAGGCCGTCGTCGGATTGGAAGATGCGCTGACCACGCCGGTCGGCGATGGCGCGAAGTGGCGCCTCCGGGTGGCGATGGCCGTCGATCACGCGGCGGCCCGCATCGAGGACCACGCACGGGAAACCGAGGCGAAGGACGGCTTCCTCGACCGGGTGGTGGCCGAGGCCCCCCGGCTGCAGCGCCGGGTCGACCAGATGAAGGTCGACCACGAGCGCCTGGAGAAGGAGGTCGACGCGCTCCGGGTGGCCGTCTCGGTCGTGGCCGACGAGGACATCTCGGACGAGGCGCCGTCGATCCGCAACCGGGCGATCGAGCTGCTCGGACAGATGACCCGCCACCGTCAGCGCGGCGCCGACCTCATCTACGAGGCGTACCAGGTCGACATCGGTGGGGCCGCCTGACCCCCCGTCAACGAACGCGCCGCCGGCCGGGATCCTCGAGCGGGGCGGGCCGGCCGGCGCACCCCCCGAGAGGGTCGACGAGGGACCCACCGGCTGGCCGGCGCTGGGTGATGACCCTGGAGCGCTAAGCTGACGGACTGCATCGCGGTGCCGGCGGACGGGTGGCGATGATCGGCGAGTCGGTCGCACACCCGCACACTTTCGAGTCGCCCCGTCGTTCTGTAGGGCGTGGGGCGGGCTAGGCGGACGTTGAGACATGGCGGAGAGCAACGGAGCGGGCAACCAGGACGAGGCGTTCTCGTCGGCGCTCGCCCGAGCGAAACGGGGCGATGGTGAGGGGTTCACCTGGCTCTATCGCGCCTACAACCGCCAGGTCGGTGCGCTCGTCCGCTCCGAGGCGTGCCCCGATCCGGACGAGGTCGTGAACACCGTGTTCTTCAAGGCGTTCCGCTCGATCGACCGCTTCGTCGGCAACCGGGCCAACTTCGCCAGCTACCTGTACCAGATCGCCCGCTTCCAGGTCATCGACGAGCACCGGGCCAGGAGCCGTCGGGTCGAGCTCGACGACGACCCCGACCTCGACCTGGTGGCCGACGGCAGCGACCCGGCCGAGGAGGCGCTCCGCCGGGACGGAGTGACCCGGGTGACCGAGGCGCTCCAGGCCCTGACCCCCGAACAGCGGGAGGTCATCGTGCTGCGAGTCTTCTTCGGCCTGACCGGGCCGGAGACGGCGGCGGCCATGGACAAGCCCGTCGGCGCCGTCCGCTCGCTCCAGAATCGGGCCGAGGCCCGGCTCCGGACCCTCGTCCACTCCGGGGCGGTGGCGCTGTGAGCGAGGAGCACGACGGCTCGACCGAGCTGACGCCGTTCGAGTTCGCACTCGCCGGGGTGTCACCGCCGAACGGGACCAAGGCCCCGAGCCTGCAGGCGATCCGGGACATGCGAGCGCTGCTCGAGGGGACCGGGCACGCGCCGGTCGGCCACGCCGGCCTCCGGGAGTTCCTCGATCACGGCGGCCCGATCGACAGCCGGCGGCGGCACCGACTCGGCCGGTCGGGAGCCACGACGACCGCCGGGCACTTCATCGACATCACGCCGACGGAGCTCGGTCAGACCGGGACCGACCAGGCCGCCGAGGAGCACGAGGTCATCGGCGCCAACGGCTCGGTTGCCGCCCGGTCGACGGCCGAGCAGCCGGCCGGCGACGTGGTCGACGCCGCCGCCGACGCCGCCCCCGGAACAGCCACGGACGCCGGGTCGAGGTCCGAGCCGGCCGGGAACGGCCCCCTCGCCGTCGGCGGCCTGAGCGCACCCCTCGGCGGAGCCCCCGACGAGGAGGTGTTGTCCGAGGAGATCGCCGGGGTCCACGCCGAACTGCAGCGGCTCCTGCGGGAGGCCGACGAGGCGACGGGGGCGCCAGCGGCGACGCCGATGGTCTCGCTCACCCCGCTCGACACCACAGACGCCGACCGGGCCACGAACGGCGCCGGTGGTGACGCCGACGACCCGGCGGCCGCGATCGGCGCCGATGCCATCGACGAGACCACGGGGGTCGACGCCACTGCGATCTCGGCGCTCCCCGGCGATCCTGGCGACGACGGGGCGCCGTTGGCCCCGCTGCCACCGCCGGCGTCGGAGTCACCGACGGCGCCGCTCGAACCACGTGCATCCGCCGACCCGACATCGTCCGCGCCGCTATCGCCCGACCCGATATCGTCCGACCCGCCATCGTCCGACCCGATATCGCCCGACCTCGGATCGGTCACCGATCGGCTCCGTGACACGTCTGGCCGGTTCGCCGCCCCGGCGACCGCAGCCGACGACGCAACCGGGGGCCCAGCCGACGATGGCGAGGCCGCCGACCAGCCGCCGGGCGCGGTCGACGAACCAACCGGGCCCGTGGTCGAGACCGTCGGTCCCGTCGTTGGTGCCGCTGCGGTTGGAGGCCTGCTGTTCGACGACACCGCGGCCACCCCGGCGAGCGACGTCGTCGACGTCGGAGCCGCCGAGTCCGACCTCTTCGCCGGGGCAGACGCATCCGGTTCGCCGAGCGGCCAGCCGGACGAGCCGGCGCGGGAAGGAATCGCTGTCGCTGCGGCGCCGGCCGGCGTCGGGCTGCTCGATGAGTCGGCAGCGGGGCCCCCGATGGTCGGACCACCGCCGGCGCCAACCGGCCTGGCGGCCATTGGGCGGCCGGGTGCGCCGATCCTGGCCGCCGTCGGTGCTGCCGCCGCCGCTGCGGCCTTGATCGCTGGCGCGCTCTGGTGGACCTCGGGGGCGAACCAACGCACGACCAGCACCGACGAGGTCGCCGCTCCAAGCACGGCGGAGGCGACCGAGACGGCAACGAGCGAGGCCTCCGACAGCCGGTCGACCGGCGCCACCTCGGGGTCGACCGCGGACGGCACGAGCCAGGCTGAACGATTCGGCTCCAGCAGTTCGACGGCGACGAGCGCGCCGGCGACCACCGCAGAGGAGGCGACCACCCTCACCAGCCGCCCGGACTCGACCGCCGACACCACCGCAACCGTCGGGGTGGAGACGACGGCGGGAGAGGCGACGACGACGAGCGACGACCCCACCACGTCGTCGACCGACGACCCGACCAGCACCACCGGCTCGACGGCGCCGCCCACGTCGACGACGGTCACCACCGTCGCGCCGTCGACGACGGCCGCCCCGACCACCGTGACCGTCCCGACCACCGCAGCGCCGACGACGGCGGCGCCGCTCGCCTACATCGGCGACCGGGTCACGATCGGCAACTACGACGGGGAGGGCCTGGCCGGGGTGCGGGTCACGCTCTGGATCGACGAGGATCGCAACCGCACCGCCGACCGTCGGGTCGCCACCGCGTCGACCGGTTCGGACGGCCGCTATTCATTCGACGCCGAAGCCGGCTGCTATTTCGTCCGCTTCGACCCGCCGGAGGGGTATTCGATCCGGGCGGTGTTCGCCGAGCAGTACGTGTGCGTCGGCGCCGGCGAGGCGGCGGCGAGGATCGACGCCCTGGCCGACGCCGAGATCGTGGCCGCCGGTCCGACCGGCTGCGAGATCGAACCGGACACGGGCAGCGTCTTCGACGGCGTCGAGGTCCACGAGAACCAGCGCAATTGGGCGTCGTCGTACGTGTTCTACAGCCGGCAGGGAGCCGTCGTCGCCCGCACCTCGGCGCTCGGGGCCCACGACCACGCCGACAATGCCAACGAGCGGGAGTGGTTCGGCAGCGGCAACGGGTTCGACCATCGGGCGGTCTACACGGTCACGGCCATTCGCGACGGGGTCGAGTCAGCGCCGGTGACCTGCGCACGCACCTGATCCGCTCCGGAGCCAGACCAACGCCGCCTGACAGGTCCTCGATGTCGATGGTTGAAGTTTCCTGCATCGGTCGTGGCGATTCAGCCGGGGTGGAGCTAGTCTGAGATCAAGGCGTGGGGAACGCAGGCGCCTTGGCCCGCCGATTGTGCGCGCCGACCCGCCCGTCGCTCCGCCCGACGACCATGGGGCCAGAAACCAGCGGCGGCCCTGCCGACCGGTGGAACGCCACACGCCAGGCGTTGCCCACCGTTGGTCACCGAACGTCCGATTTGGAGTTTCCGATAGTCACGATGACTGCGACACCCTTGCCGGTCTCGCCCGATGCATTCGTAGAGCTCGTCCAGGCCCACCTCGACGGGCTGGCCTCCGACGACCAGGTCGAGCTGCTCCGCTCGAACCCGCAGCCGTGGGCTGCCGCCCTCCTGCGCCTCCAGGACTCGGTCGACCTTGCGATCGAGCGGCTCGAACAGCGCCTCAAGGGCCGGGAGCGGTCCATGGTGCTCGCCGACTTCGAGCGCGAGTACCAGCGGATCGACGAGGTGCTGACCGAGTTGATCGGACCGCCGACCACCCGGCGCCCCGAGTCCGAGGTGGCCAGGACCGATGACGCCGCCACGCCGGCCGGGCCCGGTCTGACCCAGCTCCAGCTGTCGTGGAGCCCCGGCAAGGTCGTGGCCTGGGCCGCCGGCCACGACGCACCCTCGGCCGACGAGGCCGAGGTCCGCGAGCGGCTGTCCGCCGCCGGCGCCGGCACGATCACGTGGGCCAGTCACCACTCGATCAAGGTCCCTGGCCAGGGTCGGGCCGACGCCGTTTCGGCGCCGATCGAAGCCTGCCTCGGCTGGCTCGTCGCCCTCGGCACGAGTGCCGAGGACGAGACAACCGGACCGAGCGTTGCCTGGATCGGTCGGGTCACCGAACTGGCCGTTCGCCTGGCGGCCCAGGGCCGGGCCGTCCCCCAGATCAAGAAGACCCGCCGCTCGCGCCGCGGCGCCGACCAGTCCGGCAACGGCTCGGGCAACGGCTCGAACGGTGGCAAGGCCAAGGGTGACGAGGCGCTGTCGACGTTCGAGGTGCGTTGGACCCCGGCCCTCGTCGATCCGGACGAGCACAACGAGCTGAGCCAGGCCCTCCCGGGGGCCGTCAGCGTGCTCGAGAACCGCCCGGACGGTCGGGCGATGACCACGGCGGTGCTGTCCGACCTGGTCAGCGCCATCTTCGCCGAGGCGGCCGGTCGCCTGGAGGTCCCGGCGGCGCCGCCAGACCCGACGTCGAAGAGCGACGTGGCCGAGTGCTTCCTGACCCGCCTCGACGGCGAGCCGTTCGACGCCCCGGCCCGTCTCGGCTCCGAGCTGGCCCGCCGGGTCGACCAGTGGACCCGCTCCGTCAGCGGCACGAAGAAGTTCAAGCTGGTCATCCAGCTCGACCCGCCGGACGACGCCAACGCCTGGTACCTCGCCGTCCTGGCCCCGAACAACGACAACCGGCTGCTCCCGGTCGAGCAGGTGATCGTCAACTCGTCGAACACCAGGCGCAAGGAGGTCGAGGAGGAGCTGGTCCGCCTCGAGCGCCTGTTCCCCGAGCTGCTCCGCCCCGGCGCCCGCCGCCGTGGCGAGGTGATCCTCAGCCAGGACGAGGCCTGGAAGCTCATGTCGAAGGACGGCCTGGTGCTGACCGCCGCCGGCTACGAGGTACGAGCGCCGACACTGTCCCGCCGCAAGCCGACCCCGACGCTCAGCCTGACCTCCGAAGAGGCCCAGGAGTCGGTCGTCGGGGCCCAGCAGCTGGCCAACGTCCGCTGGAGCGTCACCTTCGACGACATCGAACTGACCGCGGCCGAGATCGCCGAGCTGGCCTCCCAGGCCAGACCGCTGGTCGAGTCGCAGGGCCGCTGGGTCGAGCTCGACCAGGCCGACCTGGCCCAGGCCGCTGCGGCACTGGCCGAGCGGGCCGACAAGACCAGGCTGAGCGGGGCCGACATGCTCCGCCACGCCCTCGGGCTCGAGGGCAACCCGCTGGCCGGCGGCGTCGCCATCGCCGGCGACGGTTGGGCGGCCGACCTGCTCCGCAGCGCCGAGGACCTCCCCGAGGACCCGCCGACCACCCTGGACGGTTTCGAGGGCGAGTTGCGGTCGTACCAGGCCGACGCCCGCATGTGGCTCTCCTTCCTCGACCAGGCGGGCCTCGGCGGCTGCCTGGCGCTCGACATGGGCCTCGGCAAGACGCCGACGATGCTGGCCCACGTGCGAGCCAGCCGGGGCAATGGGCCGACCCTCGTCGTCGCCCCGCCGGCCGTCGTCGGCAACTGGTACAACGAGGCCAGGAAGTTCGTCCCAGACGTGACCGCTCGGATCCATCACGGCCCCAACCGGGCGGCGGCGGCCAGGATCCCGGCGATGGTCGAGTCGTCCGAGCTGATCATCACCACCTACGGCACCGCCATCCGCGACATCGCCTCCCTCGAGAAGATCAGGTGGGACAAGGTGATCCTCGACGAAGCCCAGGCCATCAAGAACCCGGCGTCGGAGACCGCCCAGCAGCTGCGGCGGCTCCAGGCCAGGACCCGGGTCGCGCTGACCGGAACGCCGATCGAGAACGGCCTCGGCGACCTGTGGGCGATCATGGACTTCACCAACCCCGGCCTGGTCGGCGGGCGGGCGTCGTTCATCTCCCAGCTCTCGGGCGAGGGTCGCACCTCGACGAAGGATTCGGCCGAGTCGGCCCTGCGGGCCCTCAACGGGATCCTCGTGTTCCGCCGGACCAAGGCCGAGCCTCAGATCGCCGCCGAGCTGCCTGACCGGATCGACGAGCTCGACCACTGCGCCATGACCCCCGAGCAGATCGGCCTCTACCAGGCGGTGCTCGACGACCTCGTCGCCCAGACGAGCGAGGAGGAGGCCGGCACGAAGCGCAAGGGCGCCGTGTTGGCCGCGATCACCGCCCTCAAGCAGATCTGCAACCACCCGTCGGCCTACCGCAAGGACGACGAGCCGCTCGACGGCCGCTCGGGCAAGCTGGCCCGGCTCAACGAGATCGTCGACAACGTGTTCGCCGCAGACGAGCGGGTCCTGATCTTCACCCACTTCGCCAGCTGGGGCGAGCGCCTGGCCGAGTACCTGACCGAGCGGACCGGTAAGCCGATCGCCTGCTACCACGGCGGGCTGAGCCGAGGCGTGCGGGACAAGCTGGTCAAGGACTTCCAGGCCACCACCGGCGCCGGGGCGATGGTGCTGTCGCTCAAGGCCGGTGGCACCGGCCTCAACCTGACGGCGGCCAGCCACGTCGTGCTCTACGACCGCTGGTGGAACCCGGCGGTCGAGGACCAGGCCCGTGACCGGGTGTGGCGGATCGGCCAGACCAGCACGGTCATCTGCCACCGGCTGGTCTGCCCTGGCACGGTCGACGAGCGGGTCGAGGAGGTCGTCGCCGGCAAACGTCAGATCGCCGACATGGTGCTGCCGAAGTCGAGCTCGGTCGGCGATCTCGACGCCGATCAACTCCGGGTGGCGCTCGGCATCGACCCCGACCTGCTGATCGCCGAGGAGATCGAGGACCACTCGGCGTCCGGCACCGACACCACACCCGATGACGGCTGGGACGGCACCGGTGAGCCGTCGACCCTCGTCGGCGCAAACGAGGTGACGTCATGAGCGGCAACACCGGCAAGCAGAACGGCAAGGCCCAGGGCTCCGGCCGCGGCGGTGACGACAAGTCACGGCGCCGGCGCAAGAGCACCAGGAAGAAGAAGGTCGACCCCCAGGTCTTCTGGGGTGACCCGGGCAAGTTGGCCGAGCACACGCCGGGCAAGGCCCTGGTCACCACCGAGCCGTCGGCCGTCATCGGCTCGCTCGGACGACCACCGCTGTCCGGTCAACAACATGCCGCCGAGCACTACTTCATCGCCGTCTACGACCGGGCGGTCAACCTGGCCGGGGCGCTGGCCGCCGCCGGCCAGCTGATCGACCCCGAGGAACTGCTCGACGGCGACCGCGCAGGCTGAGCGGCGACTCGATCGGTCGTGGCCCGGCCGGTAGCGTTGGCCGACGTCGAGCGGGGATCGGGCCCGATCGACGCGAAGGGACCGTGACGAGCATGGATTTCGGCGTTCACCTGCCGCAGCTTGGCCGATCGGCCAACCGGGCCAACCTGTTGGAGTGGGCGACCGAGGCCGACCGGCTCGGCCTGCACAGCGCCTGGGTCAGCGATCACATTGCCTGGCCCCGTGACATCGAATCGTCCTACCCGTACACCGACGACGGGAGCTTTCCAGGCGGGTTCGACATGCCGTGGCTCGATCCCCTCGGCACGCTGACCTTCGTCGCCGCCGTGACCGAGCGGATCCGGTTGGGCACGACGGTCCTCATCCTCGGCTACCGCCCACCGGTGCTGACCGCCAAGTGGTACTCGACGCTCGACGTGCTCTCGGACGGCCGGGCCATCCTCGGCGTCGGCGTCGGCTGGATGCGGGAGGAGTTCGAGGTCCTCGGCATGCCGTTCGACCATCGCGGGGCGCGGGCAGACGAGCAGCTGGAGATCTTCGATCGGCTCTTCGCCGACGACACCCCGAGCTACGACGGCACCTACTATTCGTTCCCCGAGATCGGCTTCAGCCCGAAGCCGCCAGGCGGCCGGATCCCGATCTGGGTCGGGGGGTCCTCGGAGGCGGCGTTCCGGCGGACGGCCCGCCACGGCGACGCCTTCCATGCCGCCTTCGAGCCGATCGAACGGGTCGGCGACGAGTGGGCGGCGATCGGCAGGGCCTGTGAGGCGATCGGGCGGGACCGTTCCGAGCTGGCGCTGTCGGTCCGGGCCTACCTCGACCCCGGTGCGGCGATGGAGCCCGAGAAGTCGATCCAGGGCAGCGCGGCCCAGATGGCCGAGACGATCGGCCGGTGGCGCGACGTCGGCGTCGACCACCTGGCCCTCGACGTGGTGGCCGGCGGGGGAGCGGCGGGTCGCCTCGACGCCCTCCGGGCGTTCATGGCCGACGTCGCCCCGGACTTCGTGACGCCCTGAGCGGCTCGGACCGTCAGGCCTCGGCCCTGGCCATCGGCCGATCGAGCTGCGGCCAGAGGTCGGCCTCCGCCAGCGGCTCGGACACCGCATACCCCTGCACCTGATCGACCCCGAGCTCGCCAACGAGGGCGAGCTCCTCGGCGGTCTCGACCTGGCAGGCGGTGACGGCAATCCCCCGGTCGTTGGCGAACCCGCAGATGAGGCGGACCAGGTCGCGCTGGCCGCCATCGGTCCGCAACGATCGGACGACCTCCCGATCGAGGTTGACGACGTTGACCGGGAGCCGTTGGATCCGGCCGAGCGACAGCCCAGCGGGCCGCAGGTTGTCGAGGGCGATCTGCACCTCGAGCTCCTCGAGTGCTTCGAAGACCGGCGCGAACACGGCCTCCTCGAGGACCGGTGCGTCGGTCAGTTCGATGCCGATGGTGACGTTGCCACCGTTCACCGTGCCACCGTTGGCGGCCAGGCTCTCGATTTCGTCGAGGAAGTGGCGGTCGAGCAGCTCGATGGGGGCAAGGTCGAACCACAGCCGGCGCGGCCCGAGCGTCCCCTCGCTCGCCCAACGCCTGGCCATGCCGAGCGCGTCGCCACGCACCTGACGGCCGAGTTGGCCGAGGAGACCGTCGCGTTCGGCCACCCGGAGGAAGTCGACGGTCGGTATCGGACCGAGCTGGGGATGTCGCCAGCGAGGGAACACCTCCAATCCGACGGGGACGAGGCCGGCGACCCCGACACGGGGTTGGAACTCGAGCGTGATCTGGCGTTCCGAGATGGCCTGGGCGATGGCGGCGCCGATGTCGTCGTGGCGGCGGCTCCGCCGCACGATGTAGTCGTTGTGGATGAGGTAGGGCGTCTCGTCGGTCGTCTCGGCGATCGTACGCTCGACGGCCTCGACCGCCTCGGCGACGGCAACCGCCAGCTCAGACGGCGCCGCGGTCGAGCCATCGACGGCGGCGACGCCGAGACGGGACGAGAGCCCGACGACGGGCGCCGAGTCGCCGTGCACGACGACGAGGGCTGCTGCGAGGGCGCCGCCGAGGTGCTCGGCCTGCCCTCGGTCACAGGGTCGGCTGGCGAATCCGAGCACGTCGCTGCCACGGCGCAGGAGCACCAGCGCCGGGTCGACGGCGAGCAACTGCGCTTCGATCGCCTCGTCGAGCTCGTTCGCCGACGGGCCGGCCGGCTCGCTCCACTTGTGGAGGTGCACGGCCCTCGCCCGGGCCCGGAACACGAGGATCCGGGCGCCGACGGCACCGGCGTTGGCGATGGCGTGGCCGAGCGACGTGAGGAACGCATGCTCGGACGGCGCCCGCCCACCGGTCAGCACGGGGTCGAACCGCTCGGTCCGGGGTGGCGGCAACTCACCGGTGCGGAGGTGGCGCATCCGCTGGCGGCGGCCGGTCGTGAGGAGTGGAGGAGAGTCGGTCATCGGCACGGGGCGGCGGTAGGCGTCGGACGGGGGCGAGCGGGAGACGAGGGAACCCGCCTCCGAGACATCGACCTCGGTCCGCGACCCGTTGAGGGGCCGTTCGGCCCTGATCCGCCGGTCGCAGGGACCACCGGTGGCCGATGACCGGGCGGTCAGCCGGGACCGAGCCGACGACGACCGGCGTCGGCCAGGTGGCGACGTTCGAGCAGCGGGTGCTGACCGATCGTCGCCGCGTCACGCAGGAGTCGCTGGAGCGGGCTCGCATGCAGCACCGCGGCGGGGCCGCCGAGGCGAAAGCAGCGCCAGACGGCGTCGACGGCGTGGTCGACGATGCGGATGGCCGCCACCAGAGGCTCGGGGCCGTCCGACCCGACTCCGCGGCCGTCGCCGGCGACCGCAAGGAGATGCGATCGGGCCCCGGCCACATCGGCTTCGATCCGGCCGAGCTCGGTTTGGGCGGCCTCGCCGAGTCCGAACGGCCCGGACCGGCCGTCTGCGGCTATGGGGGCCAGGGCGGCGACCTCGTCGACCGCCCGTGCGGCCAGCCCGACGGCGACGGCGGCCAACGCAGCCGGCGCGAGGTGGTCCATGGCCGAACCGTCGGCGGGCTCGTGATCGTCGGTCAGTGGCAACCAGCGCCCCTCGGGGACGAAGGCCTCGGTGACCTGGTAGTCGGTCGAGCCCGAGCCGCGGAGACCGACGGCGTGCCAGGTGTCGAGGACGACGACCTGGTCGCGTCGGAAGTAGGCGTAGACCGAGGACCGCTCGTCTCCGGCCGAACGCTCGCCGGTCGGCGTCTGACCACCGGAACCCCGCTCGGCGTCGGTGGTCGTTGCCTTGCCGGGACCGGTGGACGGGTCGTCGGTGCCGTCGTCGGCCAGCCGGACCCCACCGCCGATCCACGTGCAGTTGGTCACGCCGGT
The DNA here is from genome assembly GCA_039195375.1 of Actinomycetota bacterium. Lineage (GTDB taxonomy): Bacteria > Actinomycetota > Acidimicrobiia > Acidimicrobiales > SZUA-35 > JAHELU01. Next base: position 12,223 of record JBCCVL010000032.1, on the reverse strand, counting down.
GCCCCAGGCCCAGCGACCGGACACCACCAGGTCACCGTCGTCGGTCAGGCGCCCGGTGCCGCCGAGGCTCCTCGAGCCGCCGATGACGGTTCTGGTGTCGCCGAGGATCGTGCCGGCGTGGTGGCGCGGGAGGCGCTCGGCGTCGATGGCGCCGAGGATCCCGGCGGCCACCACGAGGCCGGTCGAGCCGTCGCGCCTGGCGCATCGTTCGATGGCATCGAGGACGGTGCCATGGTCGGCCCCGAACCCCGACAGCTCGTCCGGTACCGCCAGCCGGAACACGCCACCGCCGATGAGCGCCTCGACCAGGTCGCGGGGGAGTGCCCTGGCAGCCTCGATCTCGGCCGATCGGGCGCCGGCGTCGAGGGCGACCCGATCGAGGTGGGCCAACACCGCCTGCACGCCGCTCATCGGGCCTCCACCGCCACCTCGGCGTGGTGCCGGTCGTCGCACCAGCCCTGGCGCCGGTGCAACACCCGCAGCCGGTCAGGACGGGACGCGGTGACGAGGTCGAACAGCTCCCCGCGGCCGAGCAGGAACGGCGCTGGCGGGCGTTGGTTGCGCTCGAGGTTCGTCGTGGTGGCGATCGAGGCCAGGAAGCGGCCGCCCGGCGGGAGGTCGGCCGCTACCGACGCCAGGAGATCCCGGTCGAGGTAGTTCACGCAGGTCACCACCGCCGGCCGCGGTTCACCGATCGCGGCGAGCACGTCGGCCAGCCGTCGACCCGCCAGGTCGAGACGGACCGTCGTCAGCGGTCGATCGAGGCGTGCGGCGAAGGTGGTCGCCCGATCGAGTGCGGCCCTCGACCAGTCGACGAGCACGGCGTCGAGTCCCCAGTCGGCGAGGGCGATGGCGTCACCGCCGTCGCCGCCGGCGAGGTCGATGGCGACCCCGGCCGTCGGCAACGTCGACGACAGGCGCACCATCGCCCCAGACGGGCCGGGGACGGCCTCGGTCGTTGCCGCGGGCTCGGCCCGTTCCCGATCCCGGTAGCGCTCGTTCCACCGTTCCGCCCGATCGCCTGACCGTCCGTCGCTCAACCGTCGCCCGACCCCTCCGGACCGAAGCCGACGACCTCACCACGGTTGATCGAGATCCAGTCCCTCGCCTCGAGGTAGGGCCGGAACGTGTCGGCGATCGCCTGATGATCGGCCGGTGTCTTCGGCCGCTGGAGCTCGTACAGGTGGGGGAACTCGACCCAGGCCGTCACCGCCTGCCAGAGCCGCAGTGCGGCATCGCCTCGCGGTGGGTCGAGCAGCACCGGACCGAACAGCGCCTGGTCGCCGAAGAACAGGGTCGGAACCCCGAAGCCACCGGAGTCGATCACACGGGCATGCTCACCCTTGATCTCGTCGTGGGTAGACGGGTCGGCCATGGCCTCGTCGACGACGCCGGGATCGAGGCCGATCTCGCCGAGCAGGTGGCGGGCCACATCCGGCTCGTGGGGCTTGTGGCCCTCGACGTGCAGGGCGGCACCGGCCCGGGCGTACCAGGCGTCGAGGTCATCCATGCTGGATCGGCGGAGGATGGCGCCGATCCGCATCATCGACCAGCCGTAGGACCAGTCGCGTTCCCATGGGTGCTTCTTGCCGTCGCGCCGGTTGACCTCTTCGAGGCTGAAGAACTTCCAGTTGACGGTCAACCCGAGCTGGTCCCGCACGTCGCGCATCCACAACGACGTCTGGTAGGCCCATGGGCACATGACGTCGAAGTGGAAGTCGACGGTCCCGAGGTCGGGGCCGGACGTCGATGCGGTGGCCGTCGTTGCGGTCGTCGGGTCATCCATGGCCCCAGCTTCCCCTGCCGGTCGGTCGCTGGGCAAGCGGGTGCCCGGGCGCGGTCTGAGCCAACCCCAGCGACCACCGCCGACGGAATGCCGCTGGAATTGGCTCAGACCATGGTGACCGCACCGACAGCCCAGAGGCGCCTGAATCGGTCGTGTCGATCGGCCCCGTCTGGAGGTCGTTCGACACGCTCAGTTTGCACCGGCCGGTTTGAGGTTCGGTTGGAGCTCGATTGGAAGATCCTCGGCCGGGAGGACCGGTGCGACCAGACTGGCCGGCACGGTGCCGCCGAGGAGTCGGGTCGCGTCGAGACCGCTCTCCAGCAGCCGCTGCGCCTTGCGTCGCCGTCCGGCGCCGTGGGCTGCGACCGCCGCCCACAGCGTCGCCGGCCCGTACACGGACGACCCGTCGTGGCGAACGATCAGCCGGTCGCCGGCCTCGACGAGGCGCTGGTGGACGAGCTCAGCCCCGGCCCGGTGGGAGACGGCGGTGGCGGCGACGCCGAGCAGCGCCAGCTCGGCCAGGTCGAGGCGCTCGATGCGGTCGGGGGTGGCGAGACGGGCCAGGTGTTCGGCGGCCCGTTCCCGCTGACCGAGATGGGCAAGGCGGAAGACCGCCTCCGCCGGTCCGACCCGATCGCTGGCCAGCAGGCCGACGGGGGCCCGCCCGAGACCGGGCACCGAGGCGCCGGGCACGTCGTCACCGGACAGACCCCGCAGGCTTCGCAACACCCGCCGCTGGCGGGCGAGCGGCAGCGGTTCCGGCAACCCGACGGCAGCCAGCTCGGCCCCGGCCTCCTCGAGCGTGCGGTCGGCCTGGTCGAGCTCGCCGAGCCAGAGCAGGTGGCGGACCAGGAGGAACCGGGCCTCGGCCCGTTGCAGGGCGTCGCCGCCGACCTCGGCTGAGCTGACAGCGTCCTCGACCCGGCCGGCGGCGGCGTCGAGCCGGCCGCTGGCCAGCAGCGCCGGGTACCCGTGTCGGGCCCACAGCAGGTCGGCGGAGCGCCCGGGAGCGGCCGCCGCGTGTTCCTCCAACAGCTCTTCGAGCTGGGCCGGGGTCAGCTCGTCGGCGAACCGGGCGACGATCGTGGCCACCGCCGGGGCGACGGAGATGTCGGCGTTTCCGTTGCGGGCGGCGGCGACCAGCGTGGCTGCGTCGCGCAGCGCCTTGGTGTGACCGGCCGGGCCGGCTCCGGTCGCCAGCAGGTGGACACGACCGGCGAGCCTCGCGGGGTTGTCTGGCGGCAGCCGCTCGAGCCCGGCCCGGACCTCGTCGAGCAGTGCCGGATCGGTGGCCAGGAAGTCGAGCGGATCGCCCGGTCCCGCCGGCAGAATCGGCTGGCCGATCAGGTTGAGGATGCTGCGTTCGAGGCGGTCGAGGGGGCGGTGCCGGGGTTCGTCACCGCCGACGCCACGCAGCGGCGTCGCCGGCGTCGACCGTGACCAGGTCTCCCGGTCGGGGGCGGCGCCCGCCGTCAACTCGTCCATGGCGGCCCGGAGGTTCCGGCGACCGTTGTCGGCCCAATCGACGGGGCGGTCCTCGACCCGGGCTCGCCAGCTCAGGTAGCCGAGGATGTCGGTGACGAGGTCGTCGCACTGGTCGCCACCCTGGCCGTCCCGCTGACCGGCCCGTCTCAGTGCCTCGGCCGCCGTCAACCCGTTCCGGATCCGCCCGTCGAGCTCGGTGAAGGGGACCGTGCGAGCCCCCCGGTGGAGCACGTCGATGGCGACCCGGGCGGCGAGCGCCCGATCCCCGGGGTCCGGTGACCAGGACAGGTGGTAGGACGCCTCGACCTCGTCGGTGTCGAGCAGGTGGCCGCCGATCATCCGGTGCCGATCGCGGAGGCTCCCCGGTTCGAGGTCGACTGCGAGCACCTCCTGGACGACCGGGTGGCGGAAGCGGCAGGTCCCGAGCGACGGGTCGTCCTCGGCCAGCACGCCGGCCCGCAGGGCGGCGGCGATGACCCGCTCGGTCGGCTCGCTCCCGCCCGGATGGAGCGGCGCAACGTCGTCGGCGGCGAACGGTCCGCGGAAGAGGGCGGCGCTGCGGAGCACGGCGAGGGCGAGGGGGTGCACCCGCTCGACCCGGTCGACGACCAGGGCCCGCAGCGCGGGCGACAACGGGAACTGGCCGTCGTGCATGGCCGACAACAGTTCGATGGCGAAGCGTGGGTTCCCGCCGCTCCGGCGACGGATCGCCGTGATCTGTTGCGGGGTGAGGTCGACGCCGAACGACGCCGCCAGCTCGCCGATCTCGGCCGCATCCATCGGCAACAGGTCGATCCGGTGCAGGTCGGGGAGCCGCCCGAGGCCCCGGAGCGCGGACGGGACCGGGCCGGTGTCGGCCTCCGGCTCGGGCCAGGTCGCCACGATGCCGACCGGCTCGTCGGTCAGCGCCGAGATCACGTACTCCAGCATCGTGACCGAGGCCCGGTCGGCCCGGTCGAGGTCCTCGAGGACCAGCACGACCGGTGTGTGGCGAGCCGAGCGGGCGACGAGACCCGACACGGCCAGGATCGTGTCGGCCGGCGTCGCCGGCCTGGCCTCGTCCGGCAGACCGAGGGCGTTGGCGACCGAGCGTCCGAGGCCGGCCAGCGCCTCAAGACCGGCGGTCAGCTCGCCGACCGGCCGCGGGTCGCCGTCGATGAGGTCGAGCACGATCTGCGCCCACGGCCACAGCGGCGCCGGGCTCTCGGACACCGTGCTGGCCCTGGCGATCCTGGCTCCGCCGTCGGCCAACCGCTCGGTGAGCTCCCGCACCAGGACGGTCTTGCCGCTCCCGGCCTCGCCGACGACGGCGGCCGCCGCCAGCCGTCCCCCATCGAGCGCCCGGTCGATCTCGGCGAGTTTCCGGCGGGCGGCCCGGCGTCCGACGGGCCCGGCCGTCCCGGTCCCGGCGGGCGTCGGTTGGCCTGGCGGCGCGTCCGGCTCCTCGGCTCGCTCCTCGTCCTGGGCGACCGGCTCGATGTGCAGCGTCCGATCGTGGTTGAGGATCCGCAGCTCCATCTGCTCGATGGCGGGACTCGGGTCGATGCCGAGCCCGTCCCGCAGCCGCTCACGCAACCGCTGCCCGAGCGCGAGGGCCTCCGATTGTCGCCCGGCTCGATACAGCGTCAGCATCCCGAGCTCGGTCAGCCGCTCCCGGAGGGGGTCGGCGACGATGGCGGCCTCGATGTCGGTGGCGACTGCGTCATGCTGGCCCTGGTTGAGGAGCGATTCGTACAGCAGCTCGACGGCCGTCTGACGCAGCGCGGTGAGCCGCACCCGGTGGGCCTCGAACACCTCGGATGCGGGTAGGCCGGCGCAGGCCTCGCCACGCCAGAGGCCGAGAGCTCGGCGGAGCATCACCACCGCAGCCTGGTCGTCGCCGTCGGCGGCCAGGGCACGGGCCTCATCGAGCAATCGCTGGAACCGGATCCAGTCGATGGCGGCCGGCTGGACGGCCAGTCGATAGCCGGGCGGCGAGCTGGCGATGCAGCTGTCGGCGGCCCGTCGGCGCCGTTTCGGCTCGATCGCCCGGCGCAGGTTCGAGACGTAGCTGCGCACGGTGACGTGGGGCCGGGCCGGCTCGCCGCCGTCCCACACGCTGTCGATCAACTGTTCCATGGACACGACCTGTCCCGGCGTGACCATCAGCCGGGCCAGCACGGCCATCTGCCGGGGACCGCCGAGCGACACCTCGCTGCCTCCGGCCGAGACCCGCAACGGGCCGAGCAGGCACAGATCGAGATCGGACCGGGCGGCGGCTGTGGTCACCATGGAGGCGTCGTCCTTGACGGGTGTGATCACCGGAGCCGGGGCCGAGGCCTCGACGCAGGTGCGTGCGGCGGTACTGGTTCACCCACGTGGTTCGCCCACCGACAATGTAGCCGCTCGACCGGAGCCGTGCCCATGAACGGTGGTCGCCCGGTGGCCGCAGATGGTGCGGTGTTGCCCTCGGCACTACCCTCCGGGCACGACGCGACGGGAGGACGCCATGGCCGACGACCAGGTGGACGGGCTGACCGGGCAGACGGTCGAGCTCCTGCAGACGATGATCCGCAATCGGTGCGTCAACGACGGCACCCCGACGTCGGGCCAGGAGGTCCGCAACGCCGATGCGCTCACGGGTTTCCTCGAGGGTGGTGGGCTGGAGGTGCAGCGATTCGAGCCGACACCGGGCCGGGTGTCGGTCGTGTCCCGCATCCCCGGACGGGATCCGGGGGCCCCGAGCCTCTGCCTCATGGGCCACACCGATGTCGTGCCCGTCAACCCGGACGGCTGGTCCCGTGACCCGTTCGGCGGGGAGCTGGTCGACGGCGAGGTCTGGGGGCGGGGCGCCGTCGACATGCTCAACATCACGTCGTCGATGGCCGTGGCGTTCCGGCATCTGGCCGAGCGCGGCTTCCAGCCGTCCGGCGACCTCATCTACTTCGGGGTGGCCGACGAGGAGGCCGGCTCCGCCCATGGCGCCCAGTGGTTCGCCGACAACGAACCAGACGCCATCCGGGCCGACTACTGCCTGACCGAGAACGGCGGCCTGCACGGCGGCTCGCCGACCCGGCCGGCCATCGGCGTCAACATCGGGGAGAAGGGTGTGGCCTGGCGTCGGCTGCTGGTCAAGGGGCGTCCAGGCCACGGGTCGATGCCGTTTCGTTCCGACAACGCCCTCGTGCTGGCCGCAGCGGTGGTCGAGCGCCTGGCCAACTACCGCCCGCCGGCCCGGTTCACCGAGCTGTGGACCGAACGGGTGGAGGCACTCGGGCTCGACGAGGAGACCAAGGCGACCATGCTCGACGCCGACCGCCTCGACGAGTTCCTGGCTGCGATGCCGAACCGCGGCTCGGCCGCCTACCTCTATTCCTGCACCCACACCACGTTCTCCCCGAACCTGGTCGACGGCGGGGACATGAAGGCCAACGTGATCCCCGATGCGGTCGAGCTGCAGATCGACATCCGGACCCTGCCAGGCGAGGACGGCGACTCGGTGGCCGCCCACCTCGACGCGGCCCTCGGCGACCTGGCCGACAAGGTGGAGGTCGAGATCATCATGAACGATCCGGCATCGATCAGCCGGACCGACAACCCGCTGTGGGAGAGCCTCCACCGGGCGGTGACCAAGCCGTTCCCGTCGGCCAGGCTCAGCCCGCAGATGACCGTCGGCTTCACCGACGCCCGGGTCTACCGGAAGATGGGCGCCGTCGCCTACGGTGCCGGGCTGTTCAGCCCCGACCTCGACCCCGGCGACTTCTCGTCGAGGTTCCACGGCAACGACGAGCGGATCGACGTCGAATCGCTTCGCCTGACCACGCAGCTGTGGCTCGACGTGGCCACCGATCTGTTGAACTGATGGCGGGAATAGCCGCCGCCGAGCGCCGGTTTGGGGGCCGATGAGCAAAAGAACGAAGATCTCCCCGGCCGAGCGGCGACGCCACGAGCGCTCGGCCACCCTGCAGTGGGTCGGCATCGGCCTCGTCGTCGCCCTCGGCCTGGCGGCGGCACTGTTGCTCACCGACGGCAGCGGCGGCACCCACGTCAACGCCCCGGCGGTCGAGGCCGTCGTCGCCACCTGAGCAACCGGGTCGCCCGGCCACGGGGTGGTATCCCCGGGCGGGTAGAGTTCCGGTTGACACGACGAGGGCGCGTGCGGGTGCGCCGACGATCGGCGTGGAGGTGACGTGCCCAAACGGAGTCATCCGGCCAGACAAGCGAGACGAGCGGCCGTCGCCATTGGAGCGGGCGGGTTCGTCGTGGCCACCGTGGCCGTTGCCGAGGGGTCGACCGAGGTCATCGCCGTCGACCTGAGGACCGACGGTGTCCCGTTCAGCGGGTCGGCCGAGCTGGCGATGAACGGGTCGGCCCTGGCCGGCCAGGCCGCCTCGACCGCCCAGGCGGCACCGGCGACGGGCGTCGACGGGCAGGCCATCGGCGCCCCGACAAGCGACACCGATGGGGGAGCGGCCGCCGGGGCGACCGGTGGGGACACGACCGCATCCACGGCGGCCGCCCCGGCCCAGTCGTCGACCACCGCAGCCGCGCCGTCCTCCTCGACGACCGTGGCGTCGACGGCGACGTCGGCCGCGACGCCACCGACCACCGCCACCACGGCCCCGCCGACCACCGCCGCGCCGACGACGGCACCGCCGACGAGCGACACGGCACCGTCGACCACGGCCGCCCCATCGACCACGGCACCGGCGACGACGCCGTCGACGACGGCAACGACCATGCCCCCGACCAGCCAGACCACGACTACGACCAGGCCGCCGGACACCACCAGCGGCGGCAGCTAGCGGTGCCGGACCGCGTGCCGGATCACGTCGCCAGGTTCCGGGTCATGGGCTCCGCCGCCCACGTCGCGCTCGTCGGCGGGCGGCGCTCGCTGCTGGGCCTGGCCAGGGCCAGGCTCGACGAGCTCGAACGGCGCTGGAGCCGCTTCCTGCCCGAGTCGGAGATCTCCCAGCTGAACCGTTCAACGGGGCAACCGATCGTCGTCGACCGGACGACCTACGACGTGGTGGCGGCGGCGGTCGAGGCCTGGCGGTGGAGCGGTGGCCGCTACGACCCGACGGTCGGCACCACGATGGCCAGGGCGGGCTATGACCGTCCCTTCGCCGAGCTCACCGCACGCACGTCCCCCGGCGACGTCGACCACCTCGCCTGCCCGACCCCGGCCGGGATCGAGCTCGATCCCTATCCTGGCTCGATCGCGGTCCCCGACGGCGTCGAGCTCGACCTCGGCGGCATCGGCAAGGGCGCAGCCGCCGACCTCCTCGCCAGGGAACTGCTCGCCGGCGGCGCCGACGGCTGCTGTGTCAACATCGGCGGTGACCTGCGGGTCGCCGGCACACCGCCACGACCGAGCGGCTGGGCGGTCGAGATCGAGCCCGGCCCCGGCATCGAGCCGGTCACGATCGGTGTGGTCGATGGCGCGGTCTGCACCTCGACAAGGAGCCGCCGGGCGTGGATCGGCTCGCTCGGGCCCGAGCACCATCTCCGTGACCCGACCACCGGTCGACCGCTGTCGACGGGACTGACCACGGTGAGCGTCGTCGGCGCCAACGCCACACAGAGCGAAGTGCTCACGAAGTGCGCCTTCGGTGCCGGCGCCACCGAGGCGGCCAACATCATCACCGGTGCCGACGCCACCGGCCTGCTCGTCACCGACGAGGGCCGGGTGGTCGAGCTCGACGGCCTGGCCCCGTTCGTCGCTGCGGTCCGGCCGGCACCGGCACCGACCCGAGCGGAATCGGGACCGGCCCCGGCGACGGTCGGCCAGTCCGCCTGATGGCCGATCAGATCTTCTGGTACATCTCCCGCTCCGCCGGGCTCGTTTCGTGGCTGGCGGCCGCCGGATCCATCCTGGTCGGCACGCTGATCCCGTCGCGCATCCTCGGCCGCCGTCCGACGATCCCGTGGCTGACCGACCTGCATCGCATGCTCGGCGCACTGGCCTCGGTGTTCCTGCTGATCCACCTGGCGGCGCTCTGGTTCGACCACTTCGTGCAGCTCCGCTTCGACGACCTGCTGATCCCGTGGGTCGCCGACATCCCCGGCCTCAGCCGCACATCGATCGCCCTCGGGGTGCTGGCGGCCTGGATGATGGCCGCCGTCGAGCTGAGCAGCCTGATCCGCGACCGCGTGCCTCCGGACTGGTGGCGCACCATCCACCTCAGCGCCTATGCCAGCCTGACACTCGGCACCCTCCATGCGTTCCTGGCCGGGTCCGACGTCACCAACCCGATCGTCGCCGCCCTGGGTACGTCCGCCATCACCGCCGTGGTGATGGCCTCGATCGTCCGTATCCGGCGCCTCCAACGGTCCAAGCGGGACCAATCGGGACCGCAGGCCGGCGACCGTGAGGAACGGCCGCGTGCGGCGCCGCCCCGCACCCCGGCCCCGACCCCGGCCCGTGTGCCGATCCCGGACCCGATGCCGGCGCCGCACCCCGCGCCGATCCAGGCCCCGGTGATCGGCGACCACGGTGGTCTGCTCAACCCCAGGCCAGACGGAACCACGCTCGGGCCGTCTCCCCGCCCGCCAACGTCGGGGGGCCACCGGCCTCCGGAGCGCGGTTGAACACGTCCGGCGCCGCCGACTGAGGCTCGACGCAGACCGCATGGCCCGGCCGGTCGAAGACCACCCAGTGGTCACACGACGAGGTCAGCGTCAGGTCGACCAGCCCAGGCCATCGCAGCACCGGGCCCTGCTCGACATCGGTGAAGCAGTTGTCCCACGGCCGGGGCGTCGGCTCGACCAGGCGACCGGTGGGGATCGCCCGATCGTCGAGCTCGTACATCGAACGGGCCAGGAACGTCAGCTCGGCCTCGACCGTCGAACCGTCCGCCATGCCGAGATGGCGGTTGAACCACGGGTGCCAGCCGAGCATCACCGGCATGTCGACCTCTGCGGTGACCGCCAGCTCGATGGTCAGCGCCTCGCCGGTGAGTTCGAACCGCTGGACGGCCCGGCCACCGAAGGGCCACGGTTCGGGCAGGTCGAGTGCGATCGTCGCCACCCTGGCCCTGCCGGCGGACCCGGTGGCCTCGTCGACGACCGTCCACGGCGAGGTGAAGCCGACCCCGTGGATGGCGTGCGGAGCCATGTTGAGCGGCAGCTGATGGGTGGCCCCGGCGAAGCCGAAGCGGCCGTCAGCCACCCGCCCAGCCCACGGGACCATGGGGTAGGAACCCCATTGCACCGACACGGACGGAGCGGTAAACAGCAGTGGGAGGTCGTCGACGAGCAGGGCCGACAACCGGCCTCCCGCCTTCGTGTCGACGATCGTCGATGCCGGACCGGACTCGAGCGACAGTTGCGACACCTCGAACCTCCGAAACGACCGACGACCACCTGCGACCCTACCGTGCCGGGAGATCAGCGATGACCGCAGGAGAACACCCCGAACCGCCAGACCCGGTCGGCGGTCCGGCCGTGCTGGACGACCGACCTCCCGTCGATCGACACGAGGCCGCCGACCGCGTCGACGATGGCGATGGGATCGAGATCGATCCGGGGATCGGGGTCGACGACCGCCCGGTGCCCCCGCCGCCGGATGCTGCCGACCGCCTGCTGACCGCCGCCGATCCCGAACTGGTCGAGCCGAGACAACCGACCCCGCTCGACCGGCGATGGATCGTCGCCGGGGTGGCGGCCGCCGTCGCCGCTGACCTGGCGCTCCGCCGGCCACCGTGGACCAATGTCGCCGGCACGCTGCTCGTCGTCGTGCTCGCGGCCGGCCTGGTCGGCTCCGGATTCCTGATCACCCGTACCTCGAGGGTCCTCGCCGCAGCCTCGGTCTTCTTCGGTCTCTTCCTCTCGATCCGGACCGACCCGACGCTCCTCGCCTTCGACCTGCTGGCCGCCGGTGGCCTGCTGGTGCTCGCCGCCGTCCACGGACGGGGCCGCTCGTTCTGGGAGTTGCGCCCGCTCCGGCTGTTGGCCGACGTACTGACGGTGGTGGCCGAGACGGTCGAGGGCCTTGTCGAGGTGCCGGCCGAGATCGGCGCTCGTTGGCGGGTCGCCAGGGAGCAGGCCGAGGCCGGCCAGAACCAGGCGGTCTGGGCCATCGGGCGTGGGCTGATGATCACGATCCCGATCGTGGTGATCCTCGGCCTGTTGCTCGCATCGGCCGACGCCGTGTTCTCGTCGTTCTTCTCCGGCGTCACCCTGTTCGACGTCCCGACCGCGCTCGGGCACCTCGTGCTGATGGCGATGGGCGCCTACATCCTCCTGGTCCTGCTCCGGGTGGCCAACGATCAGGGCTCGCTCGACGCCCCCAGGAGCACCCGCACGCTCGGGGCGATCGAGACCGGCGTCCTGCTCGTGTCGATCAACGTCCTGTTCGGGGCCTTCGCCGTCGCCCAGCTGATGACGGTGATCGGCGGGGCCGACGCCGCTCTCGAACGAGCCGGGCTGGACCCGAAGCAGTTCGCCAGGCAGGGTTTCTTCCAACTGCTGTGGGTCGCCGGCCTGACGCTCGGTCTGCTGATGTTGGTCCACGTCCTGACCTCGGAGGAGGTCGGGGCCAGGCGGATCACCCGCCTGCTGGCCCCGGTCACGGTCGTGCTGACCGTCCTCATCGTCGGTGTCGCCTTCACCCGGATCCGGTTCTACGTCGACGACGGCGGGTTGACGCCGCTGCGCCTCTACAGCTCGGTCTTCGCCGTGTGGGTGGCGATCGCCTTCGTCATCACCGCCGTCCGCATCAGCGGGTGGCGGGCCAACCGGGCGTGGTTGCTCCCGGCGCTGCTCGTGTCCGGTCTGACCATCCTGGCGGCGCTGAACCTGGCCAACATCGAGCGGCGCATCGCGATCGACAACCTCGGCCGCAGCGACGCCTCGTTGCCGTATCACGTCGAGGCCGGCCAGTTCAGTGGTCAGGGCATTGCGCTGTTGATCGACGGGCTCGACGGGCTCGACGCCGACCAGGCCGAACGCATCGAGGACGAGCTGTGCCGC
>JBCCVL010000031.1:0-41402 GCA_039195375.1 Actinomycetota bacterium | reverse complement strand
GCGCGAGCCGTTCGGTCGCAAGATCAGCGAGTTCAGCTCGGTCCGCCAGGACATCGCCCGCATGCGGTGTGACATCGAGCAGGCCAGGCTGTTGGTGCTGAAGGCCGCGGCCGAGATGGACCGGGCCGGTGCGAAGGGGGCCCGTGACTACATCTCCATGGTGAAGATCGTCGGACCGAAGCTCGCCCACGACGTGGCCGAGCGGGCGATGCAGATCTTCGGCGGCAAGGGTGTCTCGGGCGACACCCCGATCGCCGGGATGTACGCCCTCGGGCGTTTGATGCGGATCGCCGACGGTCCGGACGAGGTCCACATGAACCAGCTGGCCAAGCTCACGATGGCGCAGGCCGAGATTTCTCGCCAGAGGGGCGAGGGTGGCATCCAGTGGTACGGCGACTGAACGGAGTCGCCAGACATGGTCCCTCAGTGTTGCCCCGGTCAGCGCGGCGCTCGTAGCGTCGTCGGCGGACCAACCGCACGAGCGAAGGGCATGTGATGACCGTCGAGGGGATGTACCACGAGCAGTCGATCGAGATCGCAGCGTCGGCCGAGGAGGTGTACGACGCGCTGTCCGACCTGACCAGGATGGGCGAGTGGAGCCCCGAGAACCGGGGTGGTCGGTGGCTCGACGGCGGATCGGGCGCCGTCGGCGACCGGTTCGAGGGTGACAACCAGATCGGCGAGCGTCGATGGTCGGTCGTGGCCCAGGTGACCCGGGCCGATCGGGGACGCGAGTTCCAGTTCGTGACCGGCGATCCCGACGCCCCGTACGTGCGCTGGTCGTACCGGCTGACGGGGTCGAACCCAACGGTGCTGACCGAGGTCTGGGACGTCGAGCGGCTGCCGCCGACGCTGGTCGACCTCGACGCCGAGCGCCTGGCCGCCCGAGCCGCAGCGGTCCGAGACGGGATGGCAACAACCCTGTCGGGGATCTGCGCCACGATCGAAGCCGGCGATTGAGTGGCCGTCGGTCACCGCACACCGATGGCCGGGCAGCCGACCAACGACGCGTCTGACGACGTCGACGGCGAGCGCATGGCTAGTTGGTGACCGAGATCGCCTGACCGCTGACGTCGGTGCGGTCGAGCTGGGCGACGAGACAGTTGGCCGCATCCGCTCGGGTGATCCTCGTGATCGGTCCGGTGTTCGTCAGCTCGCACGAGCCGACGGCGGGGTCGTCCTTGAGAACGCCCGCCCGCAGGATCGTCCAGTCGAGCGAGCTCCGCCCGACCACCGCCTCCTGGGCCTCGTGATCGGCGAAGACGTTCCGCAGCAGCGTGCGGAACAGCACCTTCGAGGTGAGCGGGATCTGGCCCCAACTCTCGCCGACGCCGGCCGCCGACATCACGACCAGACGTCGCACGTCATGAGCGACCATGGCATCAACCACCGACGCCGTCCCCGTTGAGAGGGTCGACCGATCCCGGAGGCCGACGCTCCCGAGACAGACGATGGCGGCCTCCTGGCCCTGTACGGCGTCAGCCACCGACACGGCGTCGAAGACGTCGCCCCTGCGGATCTCGATGCCGGCCTGATCGAGCCGATCGACCGAACGCCCGAAGGCGGTGACCTCGTGACCGGCGTCGACCGCGGCCCGAACGACCAGCCGTCCCGTCTTGCCCGTCGCTCCGAACACGATCACCCGCATGCAATCCCTCCGACATCCGAGGCCGGTTCCCGGCTGGCCGGACCCTAGCGGGGCACTCCGGCATCGTTCAATGCCACGGCCGCACCGCTTCCGCTGCGTCGTGCCATCGGTGACGCGTGGCCGGGCGGCTGGCCGGGTGACGGGGCCCGTCGACGATTGTCGCCTCGCTGCGGCCACTGGCAAGATCGGACCGTCGTCAACACCGACCAACGCAGGAGGACCCATGGCCGAACCGATCCGAACAACGGTCGATGGAGCCGTCGCCACGGTCACGCTGTCGAAGTCACCGCACAACCTCATCGACGGTGCGTTGATCGACGACCTGATCGACGCCTTCGACGCCGCTGCGGTCGGCGGAGCGAGAGCGATCCTGCTCAACAGCGACCTCAAGCACTTCTGTGCCGGGGCCGACGTTGACGGCCTCGGTGGCAGCAGCGGCCGTCAGCGACCGGCGGCCGACGTGCTCGGTCGACTCGAGGGCGTGCCCATTCCGACCGTCGCTGCGGTCAACGGGTTGGCCCTGGGCGGCGGCTTCGAGCTGGCCCTGGCCTGCGACTTCATCGTCGCCGGCAGCTCGGCCCGGCTCGGCCTCGTCGAGACCACGCTCGGGCTGGCGCCCTTGCTCGGCGGCGTGCAACGCGTCGTCGATCGAGCCGGCATCGCCCGCGGCAAGGAGATCGCGATGTTCGGGCGGCGCCACGACCCGGCCGCGCTCGAGCGGTGGGGCATCGTCAACCTCGTCGTCGACGACCACGAGCTCGGCGGTGCATCGATGTCGTTCGCCCGACAGCTGGCGGCCGGCCCAACGGTGGCCAACGGCGCGATCAAGCGGCTGGCGGCGATCACCGTTCGCGACGGGGTCGTCGCAGCCGACGAGGCCCAGGAACGGGAGGTCGAACCGGTCTGGGCCTCCGATGACCTCGCCACCGGGTTCCGGGCCTTCGCCGAGACCGGCCCGGGGACGGCGATCTTCGAAGGCCGATGAGCGCGCCACTCGACGGGGTCAGGGTCCTCGACTTCACGAGGGTCCTGGCCGGACCCCACTGCACCAAGACCCTCCGAGACCTCGGCGCCGAGGTCATCAAGGTCGAGCCACCCGAGGGTGACGGTGGACGGACGGGGCAACCGATCCTCGGACCCATGTCGCTGTACTTCGCCCAACAGAACGCCGGCAAGCGGGCGATCAGCCTCGATCTGAACGCCGAGGACGCCCGCGACATCGTCCGGCGGCTCTGCGCCGAGGTCGACGTCCTCGTCGAGAACTTCCGTCCCGGCACCCTCGAGCTGTTCGACCTCGGCTACGAGCAGGTCCGAGCGGTCAACCCGTCGATCATCTACGTCTCCCTGAGCGGCTACGGGCAGGACGGGCCGTGGCGCAACCGTCCCGCCTACGCGCCGACGATCCAGGCCGAGTCGGGCTGGACCGACATCGTCAAGCGCCACTTCGGGGAGAAGCTGACGTCGACGGAGAACGACGCCTACAACCACGGCGACGTCTACAGCGGCATCCAGGGGGCCGTCGCCACGCTGGCTGCGCTCGTCCATCGCAACCGGACGGGCGAGGGGCAACACGTCGATGTGGCCATGCTGTCGACCCTGCTGTGGGTCAACGACCGTGTCAGCTACGAGCTGGCCGGCATCGACGTCGAGGGCGAACCGACGGCGTTGAGCGCTCCCGAGTCTCCGATGTTCCGACTGCCGGACGGCCGACACCTGACGATCGCCGCCAGCCCGGTGTCGACCAACATCTTCGCCCGTTACTGCGCGATGATGCGGCGCAACGACCTCCTGCTCGACCCTCGCTTCGTGACCGCGGAGCTGCGCCGCGCCAACTGGGACGCCCTGCATGCCGAGGTCCGGGCCTGGGTGCTCACGTTCCGCTCGATCGAGGAGCTCGAGGCCCAGGTCAGCTCCGTCGGCCTGGCCGTCGGCACGGTCCGCACGGTGTCGGAGATCGCCGAGTCCGACTGGGCTGTGGCCAGAGGAGCCATCCGGGAGGTCGACGATCGATCCGGAGGTGTTGCCCGGATGCCCGCCCCGCCGTGGATCTTCGGCGCCGGGCCACTGCCCGAACCCGGGTTGCCGCCCTTCCAAGGCGAGCACAACGAGGAGGTTCTGGCCGAGCTCGGCCTGGATCCGTCGACCATCGAGTCCCTGGCAAGCGGCGCCGTCACCATCCGATCGGAGCCTTCCTAGCCGGGGACCGGCGGCTCGAGTAACGCGCTCCACGAACGGAAACGGAGGACGGATGGTGGATTCTCGGCCGTTCGGCGGGCCGATCCGGGGGTCTGTGGCGGTGTTTGGCCTGGTAGCGACGGTGGGACTCGAACCCACGACCTCTCGATTATGAGTCGAGCACTCTCACCAACTGAGCTACGTCGCCGTACAGCCCTGACAGACTAGCGGCTCAGGACCTGGCTTCGGCGGCCAGCAACCGGGCCGCCCGCTCCCGCAACTCCGGCTTGAGCACCTTGTTCGACGGGTTCAGCGGCAGCTCGTCGACCAACCACACGAACCGGGGCACCTTGTAGTTCGCCATCCGCTCCCGGCACCACGCAATCAGCTCGTCCGGGTCTGGCCCGCCGGCCGGGCTCGGCACCACGAACACCGCCCCGACCTCCCCCATCGCCTGGTCAGGCACCCCGACGACGGCCGCCATCCCGACCGCCGGGTGCTCGACCAGCATCCGCTCGATCTCGGCCGGGTAGGCGTTGAAACCGCCCATGATGAACATGTCCTTCTTGCGGTCGGTGATGTCGATGTAGCCAGCGGCGTTCATCACCGCGATGTCGCCGGTGTGGAGCCACCCGTCGGCATCGATCGTCTCGGCCGTCTTCTCCGGATCGTCGAGGTAGCCGGGTGTCACCTGGAAGCCGCGAACCAGCAGTTCGCCATCGACGCCGGTGGCCACGTCGTTGCCATCGTCGTCGACGATGCGAAGCTCCACCCCGTCGAGCGCCCGCCCCGACGTCGAGGCCGCCACCTCCGGCGGATCGTCCGGACGGGTGTGGGTTGCCAGCCCCGAGGTCTCCGTCATGCCGTACGCCGTCAGCACGACGTCGAAACCGAGCTCCTGGTGCATGGCCACGACGAGCTCGACGGGGATCGTCGCCGCGCCGGTCACACACGACCGCAGCGACGACAGGTCGTGGTCGGCCAGACGAGGGTGGTTCAGCAGGCTCTGGAACAGCGCCGGAGGACCGGGATAGACCGCGACCCGCTCCCGCTCGATCAGCGCGAGCACCCGCTCCGGGTCGTGGACGGCGACCGGCAGGTTGCAGGCACCGAACTGGAAGCAGACCAGGATGCCCGAGTTGAGACCGAACGCATGGAAGTACGGGTTGACGAGGAGGTAGGGATCGCCCGGCCGAACGCCGAGCGCCCGGCCGTACCCGTGGAACGCTCGGATGACGGCCCCGCCACGCACGAGCACCCCCTTCGGGTTCCCGGTGGTGCCCGAGGTGAACATGATGAGGCTGACGTCGTCCGGCGTGGTGGCGTCGCTGCGGCGGTCGACCTCGTCCTGGAGTCGAGCCCGCTCGGCCGGGTCATCGCCACCGTCGCCGAGGGCGAGGAAGTCGTCGAAGGGCTCGGCGACGGCGGGCGACGCCGAGCCGCCGAGGGCGACGATCCGTTCGAGGTCGGGCAGGTCGTGCTCACCGAGCGAGCCCGAGTAGTCCGTGCCGAGGAAGCCGTCGACGAGGAATACCACCTTGACCCTGGCCGCCCGCAGCACGTACGCAGCCTCGCCGCCCTTGAACCGGGTGTTGACCGGTACGAGCCGGGCGCCGGCCCGGCAAGCCGCCAGCCCGGCCACCACCCACGGCCAGCCGTTCGGGGCCCAGACCGCCACCGTGTCACCCGGTTCGACGCCGGCGGCGACGAGCGCCCGGGCCGCCCGGTCGATCCGCTCCCCGAGCTCGGCGTAGGTGAGGGTCACGGTCGGCTCGCCGTACTCCTCCCCGGTCGTGTCGCGGATGGCGGGCAGGTCGGCCCAGGTGTCGACGCCCCAACGGACGAGCGCCGGGATCGTCGTCGCCTCGAACGCGAGCTCGGTCGGCGGAGACATTCGAGCCGCCGATCAGGCGAAGCCGGCCCGGCGGGCGCCGTAGGTCGGCCACTGTCCGGTGCCGGCGGTGACCCCACCGTCGACGGGGAGGGCCACGCCGTTGACGAACGACGACGCCGGTGATGTCAGGAAACAGATCGCTGCGGCCACCTCCTCCGGCTGCCCGAACCGTCCGAGCGGGACCCTGGCGGCCATGACCTCCCCGATCGAGTGCGATTCGAGCTGGGAGGTCATACCGGTGCGGATCGGACCGGGGCACACCGCGTTGACCCGGATGCCGAGGTGGGCCAGGTCGAGGGCGATCGAGCGGGCCATGTTCACCACCGCCCCCTTCGAGGCGTTGTAGGCGAAGAGTCCCGAGTCGCCGAGCAGCCCCGACACCGACCCGGTGATGACGATCGACCCGCCCTCCCCCATCGCCGGCACCGCCGCCTTGCACCCGACGGCGACCGCCCGGACGTTGACCTCGAGCATCCGGTCGAAGTCGTCCATCGAGCCGCGCTGGATGTCACCCTGGGCGGCCACCCCGGCGTTGAGGACGACGGCGTCGAGCCTCCCGCCAGCCTCGACCGCGGTGGCCACCATCAGCTCGTTCGTGGCGTCGTCGGTGACGCTGCCGGGTAGCGGGATCACCCGGTCGACACCGTCCGACCAGGCCAGCGACGCCTCGGTGAGGTCGACGGCGACGACCGTCGCCCCCTCGGCGGCCAACCGCATGGCCGTCGCCCGGCCGATCCCCGATCCGGCGCCGGTCACGACCGCGACCCGGCCCCGGTTGTCACCCGCAGGTGGACCGCCGGCCGATCCGTCCCCCGACGTCGTCTCCATCTCGGCCATCGCCCTCCCCCGGTGCGGTCGTTGCCACAACGTAGTTGGCGGCCCCGGCACCGGTCGAAAGGACGCCGGCCACCGCGCGGCGACCGCCCGACCGTTGCCGGATCAGCGATCCCCTGACGTCACCAGGTTGATGAGGTACTCGCCGTAGCCGCTCTTGGTGAGCGGCCGGGCCAGGGCAAGCAGCTGCTCGTCGTCGATTCGCCCGAGCGACCAGGCGATCTCCTCGGGGCTGGCGATCTTCCGCTGCTGGCGCTGCTCGATGACCCGAACGAACTCGCTCGCCTCCACCATCGAGTGGAAGGTGCCGGTGTCGAGCCAGGCGAATCCACGGCTGAGCCTGGCCACGTCGAGCCGGCCGCGCTCGAGGTAGTGCCGGTTGACCGCCGTGATCTCCAACTCCCCTCTGGCTGACGGGCGGATGCCGGCGGCGACGTCGACCACGTCGGCGTCGTAGAAATAGAGTCCGGTCACCGCCCACGGCGAGCGCGGCTTCTCGGGCTTCTCCTCGATCCCGACCGGCCGCCCGTCATCGTCGAACTCGAGCACGCCGTAGCGCTCGGGATCGGTCACCCGGTGGGCGAACACCGTGGCCCCGTCAGCCTCACGGGACACCTTCTGCAACTGGGTGCTGAACCCGCTGCCGTAGAAGATGTTGTCGCCGAGGACGAGGCACGACGGTCCGCCGCCGACGAAGTCCCGTCCGATCAGGAACGCCTCGGCCAGGCCGTTCGGCTCGGCCTGGGTGGCGAACGAGAAGCGCAGGCCCCACTGGGAGCCGTCGCCGAGGAGCCGTTGGAATGCGGCCTGGTCGGTCGGGGTGGTGATGATCAGGATCTCGGTCAGGCCGGCCAGCATCAGTGTCGAGATCGGGTAGTAGATCATCGGCTTGTCGTAGACCGGCAGCAGCTGCTTCGACACCGGGAGCGTCACCGGGTGGAGTCGGGAGCCGGTACCGCCGGCCAGCACGATGCCCCGCCGTCCGAGCGGGTTGAGGGGGTCGACTGCGCCGGCGTCGTCCGACCCGGCGTGGTCCGGGGCGACGGTCACGACTCGTCGACCCGACCGAGGCGCGACCCGTCGTAGCGGTCGATCAGCGGCTCCCACCACCACCGGTTGTCGAGGTACCAGCGAACGGTGGCGGCCAGTCCGTCGTCGAATTCGTTGGCCCGACCCCAGTCGAGCTCGCGCCGCGCCTTCGTGGCATCGACGGCGTAGCGCAGGTCGTGACCTGGCCGGTCGGCCACGAACTCGATCAACGACCGCCGCCCGGCCCGGCCGGCTCCGGGCATCGGTCCCGCCTCGGCGTCGACCAGGTCGCAGATCGCCTCGACGACCGACAGGTTGGTCCGTTCAGCCCGTCCACCGATGCCGTAGGTCTCACCCGGCTTGCCCGATCCGAGAGCGGCCACGATGGCGGCCGCATGGTCCTCGACGTGTAGCCAGTCGCGCACGTTGTCGCCTCGCCCGTACACCGGGAGTGGCTCGCCGGCGAGAGCCTTGGCGATCATCAGCGGGATCATCTTCTCCGGGAACTGGAAGGGCCCGTAGTTGTTGGAACAGTTGGTCACGATGACCGGCAGGCCGTAGGTGTGGTGCCAGGCCCGCACCAGGTGGTCGGCGGCCGCCTTCGAGGCGGCGTAGGGCGAGCGGGGGTCGTAGCGGCTGTCCTCGTCGAAAGGGGGATCGTCGAAGCCGAGCGAGCCGAACACCTCATCGGTCGAGACGTGCAGGAAGCGGAACCGGTCGAGCAGGCCCCGGTGCTCGGCGCTCGCCCTGGCGGCCTGGAGCAACTCGAGCGTGCCGACCACGTTGGTGTCGACGAAGGTCCGCGGCCCGTCGATCGAGCGGTCGACGTGGGTCTCGGCGGCCAGGTGGACGACGGCGTCGGGGGCGAATTCCGCCACCGCCGATCGCAGCGCCGGACCGTCGGTGATGTCGGTGACGGAACGGCTGTAACGACCGGGGCCGGCCCGCTCGGCCACAGCGGCGACCGAGCCCTCGGTCGAGGCGTAGGTACCGACGTCGACGTTGAGCACGACGTCGTCGGTACGGGCCAGCAGGTGGCGAACGACGGCCGAGCCGATGAACCCGAGCCCGCCGGTCACGAGGACCCGACGGGCCTCACCCGTCACGGCGAGCCCCCGGCTCGGCTTCGGACGACAGGGCCCGGATGGCAGCTGCGATGGCGTCGGTGACCTCTCCGAGGGACCGACCCTCCCGATCCTTGTCGGACAGGACCGCCTGATCGTAGGCAACCGGCCACTCGATGCCGAGCGTCGGGTCGTCCCAGGCCAACGTCAGCTCGGCCTCCGGCCGGTACGGCGTGTCGACCTTGTAGAACACCTCGGTCTCGGGTTCGAGCGTGCAGAACCCGTGGGCGAATCCGGGCGGCAGCCACAGCTGGCGCTCGTCGGCGGCCGCCAGCTCGACCGTCTCGTAGCCGCCCTGGGTCTCCGACCCGGGGCGGAGATCGACCAGCACATCGAGCACCCGGCCCCGCATGACGCGGATGAGCTTGCCCTGCTCCCACGGCGGCAGCTGCAGGTGGAGTCCCCGGATCGTGCCCGCGGTCAACGAATAGGAGGCGTTGTCCTGCACGAAGGCGGGCGGGAGACCAGCGGATTCGGCCCCGACCGCCTCGTAGAGCACCCGGAAGCTTCCCCTGGTGTCCTCGAATCGGGGGTGCTCGATGAGCAGGGCACCCCCGAGCAGCGTTTTGAGAGGTTTCACGGCGGCGTCACCCTCCACTCAGCCCGGCATCCTCGATCGTAGTCCCGACCGGTCGGCCATCGGGTGAGTCGGGCGACCCAGGGGCGTGACCCGGGCGCGATCAAGGCGGGAACCCCGACCGTCGGCCTGGGAATTTTTACCCGTCGGCGGTATCGCCGTCGTCGGAGCGGATCGGTTGTACCGGCGGTGTGGAGCTGGTCCGGGTGGCAACGGACCGACCTTGGCGGGTGTCGCACCCCCCGAGCACCATCCCCCCGATTTCGAACCCCCTGGCAGGTAGGTGCATGACCGACGACGTCACGACCGACGACCCGATTCCCGTCGACCTCGACGACCCGGCTCCCGAGGCCCAGCCCCGGTCGGCGTCGAGGCCTCGGCGGCGGGCACTCGGGGCGGCCGCCCTCGGTCTCCTCGCCGCCGCCTGTCGTCCCGATGGCGAGCAGCGAGCCACGGGAACAACCCCGACGCCGGCCACGTCACCGCCCGGCGGCGGCGACCCGGTGGTGGGAGCGGCGACCGATGCCTCCGGCGCCGCCCCACTCCGGGTCACCCTCGACCCGACCGGCGAGACCGCATCGCTCCCGGTCCCGGCCCCGACCGCAACCGGCCCCGAGTTGGACCAGGTCCTCCTCCCGGTCGCGGATCAGACGGGCGCCGCCCTCCCGGCACCGACCTCGCCCGGCACCGGGACCGGCGACCCCATGGTGGTCGTCGTCGATCCCGACCCGCCGGCCGACCCCCCGGCGACCAACCCGGCGACCAACCCGGCGACCAACGACCCCATGGACCAGACGGGCGACCCCGTCGACGGTGGGGACAAGATGGAGGACAAGCAGCCGGACGTCGGCGACCCTCCGAACGACGGCTCCACCGGCGGGGGCGACGACGGTGGCGGCGTCGCCAGGCCGAACGACGATCCGACCAACCCGCCCGACCAGCCGCCGGTCACCACCGGCGCCAGCGCGTCGCTGGTGGCCAGCCGGGCAACGTTCGGAGCCAGCCGGTCGCTGATGGCGGAGATCCAGCGCCGAGGGCCGGGCGGTTACATCGCCGATCAGCTGGCCCGCACCGGACCGGATCCCCAGGCCGAGGGCCTCCTCAACGGCTATGGCCTGATGACCCGGGGTGCCTCCAAGGCGGCATACGACGCCGCCAGCAAGCAGGGCAACAAGCTGCAGCTCCAGATGACGCACGCAACGGTGCTCCGGGCCGTCTACAGCCGGCACCAGCTCTACGAGATGATGTGCCAGCTCTGGGCCGACCACTTCAACGTCGAGCTGTTCGGCGAGGGCCGCACCCGGCACCTCGTGGCCGACCACCAGGAGAACGTCATCCGGCCGAACGCCATGGGTTCGTTCCGCGACCTCCTGGTGGCCACCGCCCACTCCCCGGCGATGCTGACCTACCTCGACAACGACGGCAGCAACGCCAACGCACCCCAGGGCCTCAACGAGAACTACGGCCGGGAACTGCTCGAGCTGCACACCCTCGGCATCGACGAGAACGGCAACCACGTCTACACCGAGGGTGACGTTCGGGCCGCGGCGATGGCGATGGCCGGCTGGTCGATCGTGAGCGACCGCAAGGCCGGCAACTACTCGTCGTTCCGGTTCCGTGACGACTACGCCAACCGGGGGGCCATCTCCCTGCTCAACGGGGCCTGGACCCGGGGCAGCACCACGGGCAAGGCGACCGGCGACTCGCTGCTGCAGTTCCTCGTGACCCATCCCTCGACCGCTCGACACATCGCCAGGAAACTGTGCATGCGGTTCGTGGCCGACAACCCGCCGGCGTCGCTCGTCGACTCGACGGCCCAGGTCTACCTGGCCAACGACACCGAGATCGTGCCAACCCTGCGCCACGTGCTGACCAGCGACGCGTTCGCCAACTCGGCCGGTCAGAAGCTCCGTCGGCCGATCGAGTACGTGGCCGCCTCCTTGCGGGCCACCGGAGCGGAGACGGCGGCGGGGCCGGAGAGCGGCGCGGCCAAGGCGATCCGGAGCGCCCTGCAGACGATGGACAACCAGCCGTGGACCTGGAGCCAGCCGGACGGTTTCCCCGAGAGCGCCAACCACTGGCTGACCACCCACGGTCTGACCCAGCGCTGGCAGATGGGGGCCAGGGTGGCCCGCAACCGGGTCAACGGCATCAGGACCAACGTCGACGACCTCCGCTCGGCAGCCGGCGGCTCGACCGCCCAGGAGCTGGCCGGCGGGTTGGCGGTGCAGCTCGGTCTCGGCAACCGCCCGACGGCGGAGCTGGCGGCGGTGGCCACCGGCGCCGGTCTCGACCCGGCGGCGCCGGCCGGCAGCGCAGACGAGCGGGAGGTCGCCGACATGGTGTCCCTCCTCCTCGCCCACCCGATCTTCCAGACCCGATGAAGGACCGCCCGATGACCTGCGAACTCGACCAGACCTCGAACGGCAGTCCGACCACCAGCCGGCGGACGTTCCTCGCCGCCTCCGGCCTCGGCGTCGCCGGCGCCGCCACCATGGCGGTCACCGGCCTCGGCACCACGCTGGCCCTCGCCGCCCCGACCGGCGGTGGTGGCGGCGACACGTTTGTCGTCGTGTTCCTCCGAGGCGGTGCCGACGGCCTCACGATGGCCCCGCCCTACGGCTACGACTCGTACCGCCGGCTCCGCCCCAACATCGCCGTGGCCCCGCCGGGGCAGAACAACGGCGCGCTGCCGCTCACCGGCGGCAGCGCCAACGGCAACGCCGTGTTCCCGACCGGCCTCGACGGGGTCGTCGGTCTGCACCCGGCGATGAAGCCGGTGTACGACGCCCTCTGGGCCAGAGGCCGGCTGGCGGTGATGCCGGCCACGGGCCTGCCGCCCTCGGAGAGCGCATCGCGGAGCCACTTCTCGGCCACCAGATACGTGACCGCCGGCTCGGCGTCGAGCAACGTCGGTGGCGGTTGGCTCGGCCGGATGATCAACCTGCTCGGCGCCGGCGGTGCCGTCCCGGCGGTGAACACCTCCACCCGGTCCAAGCTGCTGAGCGGCGGCCAAGGAGCGGTTGCCATCCCCAACCTGGGTTCGTTCGGCATCGGCCCGTTCCGCAACCGGGACCGGGCCAGCCAGGCCCTGCGGGCCCTCTACGGCGGCGGCGACAGCGTGTCGGCCGAGGGGCGGACCGTGCTCGACGTGGTCGACCGGGTCGAGTCCATCGAGTCGGGCATCCGACCGGGCTACCCCGACAACGGCCTCGGTCGGCGGTTCAGCGAGCTGGCCTCGTTGATCAAGGCCGGCCTCGGCGTCCGGGCTGCGGCCGTCGACTTCGGCGGCTGGGACCACCACCGCAACCACGGCGTGGTCGGCGACGGTCGGTTCCAGGACAAGGCCAGCGAACTGGCCGGTGCGCTCGCCGGCTTCGCCAACGACACGAACGGCCTGGAGGGCATCACCGTGCTGGTGCTGACCGAGTTCGGGCGGACGATCAACGAGAACGGCAACCGCGGCACCGACCACGGCCGGGCCGCCACCCACCTGGCGATGGGAGCCGGGATCCGCGGCGGGGTGTTCGGCGACGACTACCCCGACGTCATCGCCGACGATCGCCAGCACGGCGACCTCACGGTGTTCACCGACTTCCGCAAGGTGGCGTCGGAGATCGTCAGCCAGCGGGTGGGAGTGACCGACCTCGGCGTCGTGTTCCCCACCTACCAGCAGCAGGGAACTCTGGGCCTGACCCGGGCCTGAGCAGCAGTCCGACACGCGCCGACGTCCCTCCGGATGTCGGTTGCATGTCGGGGAGATTGCGGATCATCGACGGTGCTCGGTACGCTCGGTCGTGCGGGCGTGTCGTGGACACGTAGAGAACCACGGAAGAGAAAAGGCGGCGCAGCCGGTATCCCGGCGGGTTCTTCGAACCGGTTGCGTTCCTGGACGATCAGGCTCGGCGACGAGCCGGGGTCGTCCGGGTGATTTCGACGAGACAACGCACCGGACCACGGAGCACCGATGGCAGGCCCCCCGACAGTGCCCTCGAGCACAGTGCTTTCCTCCAACGGCCAGTCGACCAACGGCAACGGCGCCGGTGGCGCAAACGGCGCGCCCGTCGGCAACGGCCACGCCAGCGCGAACGGCCACACCAACGGCAACGGGCACGGCCATGCCCCGGGCAACGGCAACGGCAACGGCAACGGCAACGGACAGGCGAACGGCAACGGCCACGCCAACGGCAACGGCCATGCCCCGGGCAACGGAAACGGGTCCGAGTCGGCCTGGCTGCATGACACCCTGGATGCGGCCGCGGCCGGCGAATCGTGGGCCCGAGAGTCGCTGTCGTCGCACTGCCTCCCCCAGCTGACCTCCTTCGCCGCCGGCCGGGGCGCCCACGATCCCGAGGGCATCGCCGGCACGGTCATGGTCGAGTTCCTGACCCGGCTCGACCGCCTCGACTTCGACACCCCAGGCCAGATGTGGGCCTACCTCTACCGCATCGCCAGGAGCCGGGTGATCGACGAGCGTCGCTCGCTCAAGCCGGTCGAGTACCGCGAGCAGGACTCGATGGAAGCCCTGCTCCCCCCGACATCCGGTGTCGAGGACGCGGTCACCGAGCGCCACTACGTCGACGACCTCCTGGCCTCGCTCACCTCGGACCAGCGCGAGGTCCTGCAGATGCGGTTCCTCGACGACCTGTCGATCGAGGAGACCGCCAACCGGACGGGCCGGACCCTGACCGCGGTCAAGGGGCTCCAACGTCGGGCCATCCGGGCCCTGACCGCGGCGGCCCTGCTGTCGATCCTCGTGGTCGGCGGGCTGGTGCTGGCCCTGACCGACATCGGCCGAGACGACGGGATCCCGACCGTGTCGGAGGGTCCGTCGCCGAGTGCCGGCTACAGCTCCGACCGGGCCGAGACCACCGAGCAGCCAGACGGATTCGACGCCGGCGGGGTGGTCGAGCCCGGTGACGGGGTCGCCCCCGACACCACGTTCAGCGTGGCACCGGGCACCGGCGTGGCCGACGACGGTGGCGGCACCGACGGCGAGGGCTCCGACGAGGGCGGGGCCGCCGATCCGTTCGCCGCCACGTTCCACTTCGAGGGCATCGACGCCACGTCGGGTATCGAGCGCTTCGAGTGCTCCCTCGACGGGGCTCCGTTCGAGCCCTGCTCCAGCCCGTTCACCGCAACCGGCCTGGCCGAGGGCGGCCACCTCTTCGAGGTCAGGGCCGTCGATCGGATCGGCAATGTCGACGCCAGCCCGGCTCGCCACTACTGGGTGGTCGAGCGGCCGGCGGGCGTGCCGGTCGGCGTCGACGTTGCCGCCATGATGGCCTCGGACGAGGTCCTCAACTGCGGTGGCAAGGGCACGTGGGCCGAACTCGTCGACCAGGGGTTCGACGTCATGGTCGGGACCGAGGGCGACGACGTGATCGACGTGTCCGGAGGCGACCGGCCCGACATCGTGATCGGGCTCGGCGGCAACGACACGATCATCACCGGCAAGGGAGACGATCGGGTCTGCGGTGGCGCCGGCAACGACACGATCACCACCGGCGACGGCGACGACCGGGTGTGGTCGGGTGGCGGCAACGACACGGTCGAGACGAACAACGGTGACGACCGGGTGTGGGCGTCGTCCGGCACCGACACCGTCGACGGCGGGTCGGGCAACGACCAGCTCATCGGCGGCAGTGGCACCGATTACCTCGACGGCGACAAGGGCGACGACCGGCTCGACGGCGAGAGCGAGCCGGACGTGCTGATCGGCGGCCCCGGCGACGACGTCTGTCGGGTGCCGCAGCCCGAGCCGGTGATCTCATCGGACAGCGGCGGCGAGGAGCCGCTTGACGAGGAGAAGGTCGACGAGGTCAACGGCGAAACCGAGGAGCCGAAGCCGACGACCACCACCACCGTCCCCGAGCCCGTCGAGCCGACCGACGCCGTGCACCCGTCCTGCGAGTCGACGATCGCCGAGTCGTAACCGACGTGTCCGGCCGTTCGGCCGTTGATCGTCCGGCCCGACCTCCGTCGAGCCGGCCTCGGCCCGATCGGGCGCCGGAGGATCAGCCGCCGGCGGCCATGCGGGCCTGACGGGCGGCCCGGAACGAACCGACCGCCTGGGCCAGGAAGACGGCGGCGATGGCCACGGTGGCCAGCTGGGAGAACAGTGCCCAGCCGGTGCTCCCCCGCCCGATCAGCGACCCGAGGCTGGCCAGCACCGCAAGCAGGGCGAGCCCGGCGGCGGCGTGCATCAGGTGATGGCCGAGGTCGGCGCGAGCTCGAGCGGCGGCGCCGAGTGCCACGAACACGACACCGATGAACGCCGGGATGAGCGACGTCACGCTGTTGGAGTCGGACAGCACGGTGACCACGATCCCGAGCACGATCAGGGCTGCACCCGTCATCATCGACTTGTTGGCCATCGAACCTCCCGCAACGAGCGACTGTCTGCGACAGCGATGGTAGGCGGCCGGCGGACCGGTTCAGCGGATCGGAGCGATCACGGATCGGATCGGTTCAGCGGATCCAGGTGCCCGTCGAGTCGTCGGTGTGGCCGAGCGCCCGGTAGGTGGCGTCGACGAGCGCCTGGCCCCGCTCGTTGAGCAGGATCCCGTTGCCCATCTGGTTCATGACATACCCGAACGACAGGCCCGCCGCCGGATCGGCGAACCCGATCGAGCCGCCGGCACCGACGTGGCCGAACGCCGCCGACGACAGCACGGCAGAATCCCGTTCGCCGGCCGGGCGACGGCGGTTGTCCATCGATTTCATGAACCCCAGGCCGAACCGGGTGGGGAGCAGCAGCGTTGCGTCGCAACCGGTCGCCACCGAAACGTCGCCCATCCTGGCGACGGCCGCAGCCGACACGAGGTCGCCGCCATCGGCGGCCAACGGTCGGTACATCCTGGCCAGGCCCCTGGCGGTGGCGATGCCACCACCGCCCCCGATCTCGGCCCGCCGGACCGCCGGGTCGTTCGGGTCGAACCCGCCCGTGTTGAGCCAGGCGAGCCGCTGGAGCGATCCCTTGTCGTCGAGCAGGACCCTCGTGAACCGGCTCAGGTTGCGGCGATCGGGTATCGGCTGCAGCACCGGCGCCACCCGATGGGCCTCGGCGTCCGGTAGTCCGATCCACACGTCGGCCCCGAGCGGGCCGGCCACCTCCTCGGCGAAGAACCGCCCGAGCGAGCGACCGGACACCCGGCGGACCAGCTCACCGACCGTCCACCCGAACGTCAGCATGTGATAGCCGTTGCGGGTGCCCGGTTCCCACCAGGGCTCCTCGGCCGCAAGCCGTTCGCACATCAGGTCCCAGTCGGTGCAGGCACCATCCGGCAGCCGCTCCCGCAGCGCCGGCACGCCGACCGAGTGGTTCAGCATCATCCGCACCGTCGCCGCGTCCTTGCCGTTGGTGGCGAACTCCGGCCAGTAGTCACCGACGGGCGCGTCGAGGTCGAGCTCGCCCCGATCGATGAGCAGGTGGGCCGCCAGCGCCGTCGCCCCCTTGGTGCAGGAGTAGACGACGACCGCGGTGTCGGGCTCCCACGGCTCCGGCTCGGCGGTGGCCGCCCCGGGGTCGCCGTCCGGAGGCGCCGGGGCCGTACGACTCCCGCCCCACAGGTCGGCCACCACCTCGCCGTCGACGACGACGTGCAGCGACGCTCCGACCTCGCCACGTTCGGACAGGTTGCGGGCGAGCTCGTCGGCGACCTCGGCGAATCGGGGGTCCCAGGTGCCCTGCGGCTCGGACGTCATCGAGCGATCATGGCCGATCGTCGCCGCGGTCGACCAGCCCGCTGCGCAACCCGGACCGGTCCGGGGTGTCGTCCTCGTGGTCGAGGGTGGCCAGCGTCGCCGGCCGGGTGGCGAGGACCAGGGCCGCGACCACGAGACACCCGCCGGCGCCGATCACCGTGGTCCGGGGACCGATCCAGTCGGCCAGCGCCCCCTGGATCAGCGAGCCGACCGGGAAGGCGAGGGTGAAGCCCATGACCCTGGTCGACATCACCCGACCCCGCATCTCGTCTGCGACGATCATCTGGACCGACGTGTTGGTGGTCGAGATGACGGCCAGGAATCCGGCTCCGACGGCGAACAGCGCGAGCAACCCGGTCGGCCAGTTCGGTGACGCCCCGAACGCCATCACCGCCAGACCGTAGAGCGGAAGCCCCCAGCGGACGATGACCGACCGGGGGATGCGGCCGTCCCACGTCGACAGGAACGGCGCGATCAGCACCGCTCCGATCCCGATGGCCGAGGCCAGGAGGCCGACCACCGTGGGACCGGCGTCGTAGACGTCCTCGCCGAACACGACGGTGAACTGGGTGACCGGGTTGCCGAAGAACGCGGCGAGCATGGCCGAGGCGATCCCGACCATGATCCCGGTCCGCTTCGAGATGTAGCCGAGGGCCGAGCGGAAGGCGGCCAGGACCCCTTCGTCCTCGGCCCCACCCGGCCCACCCGGCCCGGCCGTACCAGCCGTGGCACCACCGGGTGAGCCGCGCCGACCGTGCTCCGGCCGGATGATCCACAGCATCCCGATGACGGCGAGGAACGACACGACGTTCAGGAAGAAGGCCAGACCGGCGCCCGCGGTCCCGAGCAACACACCGGCGAGCGCCGGGCCGAGCGCCCGGGAGGCGTTGAACTGGGTCGAGTTGAGCGTGATCGCCGATGGCAGGTCGACCCGCGGGACCAGCGAGGGCACGAACGCCTGCCAGCTCGGGATCATCAGCCCGCTGAAGATCCCGGTCAGTGCCGTCAGGGCGAGGATCAGCGCCGGGTTGCGCCAGCCGACGGCCCAGCTGGCCCACAGGGCGGAGGCGGCGACGGCCATCAGGAACTGGCTGATGAGCAGCAGGCGCCGGCGGTCCATCCGGTCGGCGAGCCAACCGCCGACCGGCCCGAGGAGGAAGGCGGGGATGAACTGGGCGAAGCTGGCCAGCCCGACCCAGAGGGCCTGGCCGGTCAGCTCGAACAGCACGAACGGGACGGCCAGGTTCTGGATCCAGTTGCCGGTGTTCGAGGCAAGCGCCCCGATGAAGAAGAGACGGAAGTCGCGGTGCTGGAAGGCCCGGAGCCCGTGGCGGAACCCGCTGGTGTCCGACCCAGGCGACTGACCGGCGGCCGGCCGCCGACCGGGGGCCGGCGGTGTGTCGGGGCCGCGAGACGTCAAGATTCCACCACGATCCCGACCCTACCAACCCGGCCGTTCGCCCCTCACGTCCCCGGATGGAACACTGGAGCTCGATGAGATTTGCGCCAACCGAACTCACGGGACCGGAGCTGGAACTCCAGGCCGAGGTTCGAGACTTCCTGGCCACCGAGCTCGCTCCCGGCACCTACGACCGGGCGCTCGGGATGGGGGCCGACCACGATCGGGAGTTCTCGAAGAAGCTCGCCGCCAGGGGCTGGGTCGGGATGGCCCTGCCCACCCGCTACGGCGGCCACGATCGCACGGCCGTCGACCGTTTCGTCGTCGTCGAGGAGTTGCTCCGCCACGGCGCTCCGGTCGGCTACCACTGGGTGGCCGACCGCCAGACGGGGTCGATCATCAACCGGTTCGGCACCGAGGAGCAGCGAGACCGGTTCCTCCCGGCGATCTGTCGTGGCGAGCTCGGGTTCTCGATCGGCATGAGCGAGCCGGACTCGGGCAGCGATCTGGCCTCGGTGGCGACCCGGGCCACCAGGGCCGACGGGGGCTGGTTGCTCAACGGCACGAAGGTCTGGACGAGCGGAGCCCACCAGAACGACTGGTTCGTCGTGTTGTGCCGCACGGCGCCGCTGGAGGATGGCAACAAGCACCAGGGCCTCACCCAGCTCCTGGTCGACCTCTCGTCGGACGGGCTCGAGATCAACCCGATCCCGTTCCTCGACGGCAGCCACCACTTCAACGAGGTGGTGCTGACCGACGTGTTCGTGCCGGACGAGCTGGTCCTCGGCGAGCTCGGCATGGGCTGGGCCCAGAACACCTCGGAGCTGGCCTACGAGCGGGGCGGTCCCGACCGGTGGCTCAGCACGTACGGCGTCGTCGAGGAGTTCCTGCGGGAGCACGAGGGCACGCCGCTCGGGTCGAGGGCCAGGGAGGTGCTCGGTTGGGCGACCGCCCGCTGGTGGACCCTGCGCAGCCTGTCGCTCTCGGTTGCCAGGATGATCGACGAGGGCGCGGCCCCGTCGGTCGAGTCGGCGCTGGTCAAGGAGATGGGCACCCGGTTCGAGCAGGACATCACCGAGCGGGTGCTCGAGCTGGTCGACGTCGAGCCGTCACCGGAGTCGGCGTCGTTGTTCGAGCGGATGCTGGCTGCGGCGGTCCTGACCGGGCCGTCGTTCACCATCCGGGGTGGCACGATCGAGATCCTGCGCTCGGTCGTCTCGAAGGGACTGTCGTCGTGACCGGCACAACGACGACGGGCGGGACACGACCGACGGCCTTCGCCGCAGACGACCTGCTGGTCGACAGCGCCGAGAGGCTGTTCGCCACCACCTGCACCTTCGACGCCGTCCAGGCGGCCGAGGGCGACGGCTGGGCCGCCGCGATCTGGGGGGCGGTGGCCGACGCCGGCTTCGCCTGGATCGGCCTCCCCGGAGACGCCGGCGGCTCCGGCGGAACGCTGCTCGACGCCGCCGAGGTGGTCCGCATCGCCGGCGCCTGTGCGGCCCCGATCCCGCTGGCCGAGACGGCGTTGCTCGGCGGCTGGCTCCTGGCCAGAGGCGGGCTCGAGCTGCCGGACGGACCGGTGACGATCGTCCCGGACGTGGCCGGCGACGCGCTGGTGGCCAACGGCGCCGACGACGGCTCACTGATCCTCGACGGCGTGGCCCAGCGGGTGCCGTGGGCCGCCGACTCGGACCGCATCGCGGCCATCGTGACCGTCGACGGGCGCGAGGTGGTGGCGGCCATCGACCCGGCGGACGTGGTCATCGAACCTGCGACCAACCTCGCCGGCGAGCCACGGCCGACGGTGATCGTCGACGCCGTGCGGGTGCCACCGGAGCGGGTGGCGGAGATCGAGGCGGCCACCGGCGACAGCGGAGACGATGACGCCGGTGGTTCGCTCGGCGAGGAGCTCGAGCTCCGGGGTGCGCTGAGCCGGGTGTTGCTGATGGCCGGTGCGCTGGTGTCGATGAGCGAACTGACCGTCGGCTACACCGGTGAGCGTCAGCAGTTCGGGCGTCCCGTCGGGCGTTTCCAGGCGGTCCAGCAGCACCTCGTCTGGGGGGCCCAGGACGCGGCCATCGTCGACATGGCATCCCGGGTCGCCGCCGGGCGGGCGTCGGCGGTGGGACCCCTCGGCGCCCGCTTCGAGATCGCGGCGGCCAGGACCGTGGCCGACGAGGCCGCCGGGACCGCCACCCGTCTGGCCCACCAGGCCCACGGGGCGATGGGCATGACCCAGGAGTACGCCCTCCACCACCTGTCACGCCGGCTCTGGTCGTGGCGTCGGGAGTGGTCGGGCCCGGGGCGATGGAGTGGCCGGGTCGGGTCGATGGCCGAACGGGTCGGGGCCGACGGGCTCTACCCGCTGATCAGCTCCCAGTAGCGGCCGTCGCACGCGAGTCGGGCTGCCCGATCGGCGGGGGCGGGCGGCCACCCGTGTGTGCTGTAGTGGAGGTATGGGCCGACCCGATCAGACGAGCGGTGCACACGCTCCGGACGAGCAGGCGGCGATCCTGCGGCGGGCGGCCGAACTGTCGACCGAGCCCGATCCTGGTCGGCCGGTCGAAGCCGCGCTCTCGACCGCCGAGCTGGCCGAGGTGGCAGCCGAGGCCGGCATCGATCCGGCGGCGCTGGCCACCGCCGTCGCCGAGGCCAAGGCCGGTCTGGCCAGACGACGATCCCGGGCAGCCCGGCTGCTCGACCGGGTGGTCGGCCCCGGCACCGTTGAGGCCGGGGCGCCGGTCGCCGCAGACGAGGAGGAGGCGCTGGCTGCGCTCGAACGGTGGCTGTCGAGCCACTACGGCCTCGACGTGCACGTCGACCGGGCCGGCGTCGTCGTCGGCGGGAGGCGGCGGGGCCTGCCCGGCGCCGTCGGGGCCGGGGTCAGACGGCTGAGCGGGCAGCAGGGGCTCGACCGGGCCCGCTCGGTCAGGGCGGCTGCTGCCGCGGTCGACGACGAGGGGGCGGTGTACCTGGTGGTCGACATCTCCAACCGACGATCCCGCTCGGTTGCCGGTGGGTCGGCCGTGGCCGGGGGTTCGCTGCTCGTCGTGGCCACGGTGGCGGCGCTGACCTCACCGGTTGCGTTCATCGCCTTGCCGGCCGGGGCACTGGCCGGGCTGGGTGCCGCCCGCCGCTCCCATCGGCGCACGGTCGACCAGGTCGGTGAGGAGGCCGAACGGACCGTGGTCGCCGTCGGCCGGGACCAGCGACCGGAGGGAACCGCCGAGCGACTCCTGCGAGCCGGTCGGGCCGGTCTGCCCCGACGCTCCCGGGACCGTCGGTCCTGACGACGAACGGGATCGGGCCCCGCATCGCCACCCGACATGGGTGCCCGCGCCCGGCGGCGGTGCTCGTCACCGACGGCCGACCTCGTCGTCATCGGCCGGCCGTTCCCGACCGACCCCACCATCGGAGGGGTCATCGAGACCGTCGCCGTGGCTGACCGGGCCGCAGCATACTGGCAGCCATGAACTACCGATCCAGACGCCGGCTCGACGTCGGTCTGCTGGCGCTGGCCGGCATCGTCGTCGGCGGGGTCGGCGCCGGTGCCGCCGCCGCCGGCGACACCGAGCGCATCGATGTCTACTGGACCGGGGCCGAGCTGACTGACGAGCAGGCCCAGATCATCGAGGTCATCGACTACGACTTCGGTCCACAGCAGCGTCACGGCATCTTCCGTGACATCGACGAGCTCGACCCGACCGCCCCGATCGACGTGTTCTCACCGACCGCACCGGACCAGTTCGTCGTCGAGGCGACCTTCGGGGCCGAGCGCATCCGCATCGGCGATCCCGACCGCACCATCTCGGGCCGGCACCGCTACCGCATCGAGTACCCGCTCGACGTCGAGGTGGTGGCGGCGCCGGGGGCCCGGATGGCGTGGGACGCCGTCGGTGACCGCTGGCAGGTCGGGATGGGCTCGGTCGAGGTCCACCTCGTGGCGGCGACGGAGTTCACGGATCTGCTGTGCTCGAAGGGCCAGGCCGGGACGTGGGGCGGCTGCACGCTCGGTCAGCCCCGGCCCGGCCATCTCACCGCCGTCATCGACGGCCTCGGCAGCGGCGAGGGGGTCACGATCTCGGCCACACCGTCTGCTGCGTTGGCTGCGGCCCCCGCCCTCCCGACGCCGCCGGCCGGCCGGGCCGACGACCCCGGGACCGGCGTGCTGGCCCCGGCTGCGACCGCCCTGGTCGCCGCCATCGGCGCCGGGGCCGCAGCGTCCCGGCTGCTCCGTCGCCAGGGTCGGGAGCTGGTCTGGGCCGGCGGGGCCGCCGACGCCGCCTACGGGCCGCAGTTCGGCCAGGACATGCCGACCCGACTGGTCGACCACGGCGAGCTGGAGCAGCTGGCCAGCACGGAGTTCACCCCACCGCGGGGCCTCACGGCCTGGCAGGGGGGCGTGCTGCACCGGGAGGGTGTCGACGGTGACCACCAGGTCGCCTGGCTGCTCGAACGGGCCATCGCCGGCGAGGTCAGGATCGATGGGGCGCAGGACGAGGACGGCGAGATCGGCGACGGCGCGGTGACGCTCGTCCGCCAGCAGGCGGCCAGCGACGCCAGGGACGAGGAGGTGCTCGACCAGCTCTTCGGCCAGCGCCGGACGGTCACCCTCGACGGGTACGACAAGCAGTTCGCGGCCGGCTGGAACGCCCTCGGCAAGCGACTCGGCGACTGGCAGGACCACTCGCCGCTGTGGGATCCGGCCGGCGACGACCGGCGCCGGCGCAGTCTCGGGCTCGGCGCCGTCGCAGCGCTGCTCGGGCTCGTCATGCTGGTGATCAGCGCCGTGCTCGCCAACCGGGCCGGGCTGGTCTGGCTCGTCGGCGTCGCCATCGGCGCCGCCACCGGTGGCATCGGCCTGGCCATGCTCGTCCGCAGCTGGGAGCTGCGGGTCCGGACCCCGGCCGGCAGCGGGCTGTGGATCCTGACCGAGTCGTTCCGCCGGTTCGTCGAGCGGTCCGAGGCGACCCATGTCGAGGAGGCGGCTCGCCGGGGTCGGCTCCGGGAGTACACGGCGTGGGCCACCGCCCTCGGGGAGGCCGGCCACTGGGCCGACGCCGTCGGGGAGGCCGACGTCGATCCCGGTATCGAGCCGACCGGGTTGTACCTCGCCGGGCTGGCCCCCCATCTCGGCTCGGCCACCACGTCGGCCGCCACCGCCCCCTCGAGCAGCGGCGGTGGTGGGGGCGGCAGCGTCGGTGGCGGTGGCGGTGGCGGTGGCGGCGGCTCCTGGTAGACCCGGCGGCCGACGGCAGCGAATCGCGGCTGTCACACCGGCCAGGGTTCGCCCGGCCGGCCCGGCTGACGCCGGATCAGGGCCGGCGCAGCAACAGTTCGGTCGGCGCCAGCGCACCGGCCCGCACGGCGGCCACCATGTTGGCGACCTTGCTCGAAGTGTCCGGCCCCATGACGAGGTGCAGGCCGAGCGCGCCGGGCGCCCCGCTGGCCAGACGATCGAAGAATGCCGTCGCCTCGGCCGTTCGATCGTGCTGCGCCTCGACGATCAACCCGGCCCCCTCCGCGGCCTGCCGGTAGACCTCGGGACGGTCGACGCAGCTCGTCGCCTCGACCGACGACCACGGAACCGGAAACCGGATCTCGCCATCGCCGACGCGCATCAGGTCGTAGACACCGAAGACCGTGCCCGGACGCAGGACCCGGGCCACCTCGCCCATCAGCCGGTCCTTGTCGGCGATGTTCATGCCGACGTGCAGCATGACCGCCCCGTCGAACGTACCGTCGTCGAAGGGCAGGGCGGTGGCCGAACCGACCCGCAGGTCGACGCGCTCGGCGAGCCCGGCCCGCTCGGTCAGGGTCCGACCGACGGCGACGTACTCGGGCGTCAGGTCAACCCCGGTGACCGCCGCAGCCGGACCGCTGGCCAGCAACCTGGCGGTGCCGCCGAGCCCGCAGCCGACGTCGAGCAGGTGGGGGTCCCGACCGAGCGGCAGCTGCTCGACAAGGCGGGCGGTGGCGATGCGACCGCCGACGTGGAACTCGTCGACCGGGCCGAGATCGTCGACCGTGACCGTCCTCGGGTCGAGGCCGGCCTCCACCAGGGCCGCATCGATCGTGGCCAGCAGGCCGCCACGCCCGTAGTGCCCGATCAGGTCAGGGGAGACATCGTCGGTGGCCATGCCTCATCGTGTCGCATGACGTACCGACCGACAAGCCCCGCCGGGATACCCCCTTGGGTAGTTTCACCCAGTCACGACGGACTCCGTCCGTGACTCAGGGCCCCGGAGATGGACTAGGTTGTCGACTGAGCAGCGGTCTTGGTGAAGCGGATCCTCGTTTCCGCCGGAGGTCCGAGCTCACCCGATGATCTCCTCGGTCGGTCCACCGCCTTGGGCCGGCCGAGGACCATCGTCGGCCCACCAACGCCGCTCAGACCGGCCGGTCGCCGACCAACGTCACCCGTTCGACTCGACGGTGCAGACCGCCGTGGTCCGGCACGGCGTAGTGCTGGGTGCAGCGGTTGTCCCACTGGGCAACGCTGCCGGGGCGCCAGCGGAACCGGACCTGGATCTCCGGGATGCTCGACTGCTCGTAGAGCCGCTGACGGAGCGGCCGCGACTCCTCCGGCGTCATGCCGTCGATCGTCAACATGAACGTGCGGGCCATGAACAGCGACCGACGACCGGTGACCGGATGGGTCCGGACCAGCGGATGCTTCTGGTCGGGGAACCGCTGCGCCGCCTCCTCCCGTTCCTCGTTGCTCATGCCCCGGCCGAACGCCTTCACATAGGAGTGCACCGCATAGCGGCCGTCGATCTCGTCCTTCACGTCATCCGGCAGCAGCTCGTAGGCCAGCTCCATGTTGGCCCAGCACGTGTCGCCGCCGTACGGCGGGATGATCCGGCCGTAGAGGATGGAACCGAGAGGCGGACACTCGCGGAAGGTCACGTCGGTGTGCCAGGCCTCGGCAGCCTGGAACCGATCGACGGTCGACTCGAGCACGATGATCTCCGGGTGCGCCGGTACCGCCCGGACGAACGGGTGGATCTCCAGCTCGCCGAAGCGACGCCCGTAGGCGACGTGCTGGGCGTTGGTGAGGTCCTGGTCGCGGAAGAAGAGGACCTTGTGGTCGAGCCAGGCCTGACGGAGCTCGGACAGGACCTCGTCATCGACCTCGCGAAGGTCGACCCCCGACACCTCGGCCCCGATGGAGCCGGTGACCGGCTCGACCCGGATCCGCTCGTAGTCACCCGCCGCAACCGCGTCGATGCGCATCTGCAGTCCCCCTGTCTCGGCCTGCCACGAGGCTAGGTCACCATCGTCGCCGAGGCCGAAAACGTGCGCTCGGCGATCAGCTGAAGCGGCGCTTCTCCCGCTCGTCGATGCGGGCCGCCAGCGCTGCGGCCTGCGTCCTGCGGCTGATCCCGAGCTTGGCGAAGAGGTTGGACACGTAGTTCTTCACGGTCTTCTCGGCCAGGTACATCTCGTCGGCGATCTGCCGGTTCGAGCACCCGTCGCCGATGAGCTCGAAGATCCGCCGCTCCTGTGGGGTGAGCGAGAGCAGCACTCCCTCGTCACTCTCCTGCAGGCGCTGCATGCGGACCCGGACCTCGGCCCGATCGAGCAGCTGGGCACCGCCGGCGACCTTGCGGATCGCATCGACCAGCTCGCCGCTGCCGACCTGCTTCAGCACGTACCCGGCGGCACCGGCCATGGCCGCGTCGATGGTGGCCTGATCGTCGGAGAACGACGTCAGCATCAGGCAGGCGATCTCGGGGTTGGCCGAGCGGATGTCACGACACACCTCGATGCCGTTGCCGTCTCCCAGCCGGACGTCGAGCACCGCAACGTCGGGATTGCACGCTTCGAGCGCATCAAGCGCCTCGGCCGCCGAACCGGCCTCGCCGACGACGGTCAGGTCGTCCTCGGCTTCCAGCAGGTCGGCCACTCCACGCCGGACGATCTCGTGGTCGTCGAGCAGGAACACCCGGACCGGCGGGTCGTCGGTTCCGCTCGTCGTATCGCTCACTCCCCCGAGTGTAGGCCCCGCTGCCCGACGGACCCGGTGCGACACCCTCAACTTCGGGGCGG
Source organism: Actinomycetota bacterium (assembly GCA_039195375.1). GTDB lineage: Bacteria > Actinomycetota > Acidimicrobiia > Acidimicrobiales > SZUA-35 > JAHELU01. The sequence goes on along the minus strand of JBCCVL010000031.1, from coordinate 14,960 downwards.
GATCGACGATTTGAAACCCAGCGACCTCGGTCACCGTGAGGAGTTCAGCCATGCCGTCCGTACTCGCCGTCGACGACTCTGCATCGATGCGACAGCTCGTGTCGTTCACCCTGTCCGAGGCCGGCTTCGAGGTGGTCGAGGCCGTCGACGGCCAGGACGCGCTCGACAAGGCGAAGACCACGCCGACCGACCTGGTGCTGACCGACGTCAACATGCCGAAGATGGACGGGATCGAGCTGATCCGCAACCTCCGGCAGCTGGCGACCTACACGTTCACCCCGATGTTGCTGCTGACCACCGAGTCGGCCGACGACAAGAAGGCCGAGGGCAAGGCGGCCGGGGCGACGGGGTGGATCGTGAAGCCGTTCGACCCCGAGCAGCTGATCGCCACCATCAATCGGGTCATCCGGTAGCCCGCCGCCCCGCTCGATGGCGATCGACGTCAGCAGGTTCCACCAGACCTTCTTCGACGAGGCCATCGAGGGCCTCGATGCGATGGAGACGGGGCTCCTCGAGCTGGAGGAGGGCTCCGAGGACAACGAGGCGATCAACACCATCTTCCGGGCCGCCCACTCGATCAAGGGTGGCGCCGGCACGCTCGGCTTCACGCCGATGGCGGACTTCACCCACCTCCTCGAGACGATCCTCGACCGCCGCCGCAGCGGCCGCAGCGCCGTCACCCAGGAGTCGATCGACGTGCTGCTTGCCAGCGTCGACTGCCTGCGGGACATGCTGGCCGCCATCCAGCACGGCCACGACCTCGACGGTGACCGGGTGACCGACGTCGAGACCAGGCTGCGGGAGCTGGTCGACCGGGATCGGGCCGCAGCGTCGACCGGCGACACCGGTGCGGAGGCGGGAGGCGATGCCGACGCGGGACCGACCGGGTGGCGGATCTCGTTCGCCCCCCACCCCGACATCTTCCGAACGGGCAACGACCCCGTCCGCATCCTCTCGGAGCTGGCCGAACTGGGCCACTACCGAGTCGAGGCCGACGTGACGTCGCTCCCGGAGCTCGAGGCGCTCGACGTCGAGGTCTGCGCCAGCCGGTGGACGATCGAACTGGCCTCCACCGATGGTTCGCCGATCCAGCGCACGGCCATCGACCACGTCTTCGAGTGGGTCGAGGACGAGGCCGACATCCTGATCGTGGCCGACGAGCCGGCCCCGACCGGACCTGCCCCGACCGGGCCGGCCCCCACCGTCGGTCTGGCAGCGGACCCGCCGTCACCGTCCGCCGGCCCGCAACCGGAGGGGATGACGAGCGAGCGGCGCAACGGTGAGGACCGCCGCCGGTACGGCGAACCGAGCGGGGACGGGGTCCGCTCGGGGGATCGGGCCGGCGCCACCCGATCGACGTCGATGCGGGTCGACATCGAGAAGGTCGACACGCTCATCAACATGGTCGGCGAGCTGGTGATCACCCAATCGATGCTGCAACAGCTCGCCAGCCACGGCGACGAGCTCGATCTCGAGAAGCTGCAGGAGGGACTCGGTGAGCTGGAGAGCAACACCAGGGAGCTTCAGGCCAGCGTCATGCAGATCCGGATGCTACCGATCAGCTTCGCCTTCAGCCGCCTCCCCCGCCTGGTCAGGGACCTGGCCGCCAAGTTGGGCAAGCGCGTCGACCTCGTCATCGATGGCGAGACCACCGAGCTCGACAAGACGGTGATGGAGAAGATCGGCGATCCGCTCGTCCACCTCGTGCGCAATGCACTCGACCACGGGCTCGAGCGCCCGGAGGAGCGCACGGCCGCTGGCAAGTCAGGAACCGGGACCGTGACGCTGTCGGCGTACCACGAGGGCGGGAACATCGTCGTCGAGATCAGCGACGACGGTCGCGGCATCGATGGTGAGCGGATCCTGGCCAAGGCCCGCCACCGCGGCCTGGTCGGCGACGACGACCAGCTGAGCGACAAGCAGGTCGACGACCTGATCTTCCACCCCGGCCTCTCGACCGCCGACGAGGTCAGCGACGTGTCCGGTCGCGGCGTCGGCATGGACGTGGTCAAGCGCAACATCACCGATCTCGGCGGAGTGATCGAGGTCGTCTCGGCCCGTGGCCGGGGAACGACCTTCCGCATCCGGCTGCCGCTGACCCTCGCCATCCTCGACGGCCAGGTCGTGCGGGTCGGTGACCAGGTGTTCATCATCCCGCTGATCTCGATCGTCGAGTCGCTGCAGTTCGACCCGGCACTGACCGGGTCGGTGACCGCGAGCGCCTCGGTCTACCGCCACCGGGACGTGGTCATCCCGCTCATCGACCTGCGGGAGACGCTCGACGTCGCCATCCCCCGCTCGGACGACAGCGAGCCGCTCCTCGTGGTGGTCGACGCGGCCGGGACAACGGCCGGTCTGATCGTCGACGACCTCATGGCCCAGCAGCAGATCGTCATCAAGAGCCTGACGACGAACTTCCGTGCGGTACCCGGCCTGTCGGGCGCCACCATCCTCGGCGACGGCACCGTCGCCATGATCCTCGACGTCACCAGCGTCCTCGGCCTGTTCCAGCAGGCCGGATCCTCCCCCGATCGGTCGCACTAGGAGCACACGATGCAGTCACAGCCCGTCAGCGACACGATCGAGGGTCAGGACGACCTCGGCCATACCACCGACCAGTACCTCACGTTCCTGCTCGGTGAGGAGGAGTACGGGGTCGACATCCTCCGGGTCCAGGAGATCAAGGGTTGGGAGCAGGCCACCTCGATCCCGAACACCCCCGACTACATCCGGGGCGTCATGAATCTGCGAGGCACGGTCGTCCCGATCATCGACCTCCGCCGCCGCTTCGACCTGCCCTCGGCGGACTACGCCCCGACGACGGTGGTCATCGTCCTCAGGGTCGAGGGGGAGCACTCGACCAGGACGATGGGCTTCGTGGTCGACGCCGTCTCGGAGGTCTACAACGTCGCTGCCGACGACCTCCAGCCCGCTCCCGATTTCGGCACCAGGGTCGACACCCAGTTCATCCGAGGCCTCGCCGTGATCGATGACCAGATGATCATCCTCCTCGACGTCGACCGACTCATCGGCCTCGATTCGGTCTTCTCGGCCATCGAGAGCGACGCCCGCACCGCGGCCACGGCAACCGAGCAGTAGCCAACCGGCGACCCAGCAGCCCCGGCGACGCCACCGACCTCGCAAGCACCCGACCCCGAGCACCATCCCACGAACGGAGCGACCGACATGCCCGACACCGCACCCAAGACCCGCACCCGCACGGCGGCCAAGGGCGGCCGATCGAAGGGGTCAACTGCGTCGACCGGACGGAGCGACGCCAGGACCCGCAAGGCCGACCGGGAGCTGCGGTTCAAAGCCGAGGCCCTCGATGCGGTCAGCACCGCGATCATGATGGTCGATCGCGACCTCGTCATCACCTACATGAACGAGGCGGCCCACACCCTCATGCGCGAATCGCAGGACGGATTCCGCCAGGTCTGGCCCGGCTTCGATCCCGATGCGCTCGTCGGGTCCTGCATCGACCAGTTCCACCGCGACCCCTCACACCAGCGACGGCTCCTCGACGACCCGTCGAACCTCCCGCACCAGGCCGACATCGAGGTGGCCGGCCTCTCGTTCGGGCTGAAGGTGACCGCCCAGATCACCGACTCCGGCGACTACGTCGGCTGCTGCCTCGAATGGGAGGACCTGACCCGTCTGCTCGAGGTCGACGCCAAGCTGAGCGCCATCGACCGCTCCCAGGCCCTCATCGAGTTCGACCTCGACGGCAACGTGCTGTCGTGCAACGACAACTTCCTGGCGACGATGGGGTACTCGCTCGACGAGATCACGGGTCGACACCACCGGATGTTCGTCGACCCGACCGAGGCCGCCTCCCCCGAGTACGCCGCGTTCTGGGACCGGCTCCGCACCGGCGAGTCGATCGAGGGCGAGTTCAAGCGACTCGACAAGTCCGGCAACGTCGTGTGGCTCCGGGCCAGCTACAACTCGATCCTGGATCGCAGCGGCAGACCCGTCGGCTTCTTCAAGGTGGCGAGCGACATCACCGAGGCCAAGCTCCGCGGCTGGGACCTCGAGGCCAAGATGGCGTCGGTCGACCGTGCCCAGGCCCTCATCGAGTTCGACCTCGACGGCAACGTCGAGGCATGCAACGACAACTTCCAGACCGCCATGGGATACACGCTCGACGAGATCACCGGCAAGCACCACCGGATGTTCGTCGACCCGACCGAGGCCGCCTCCCCCGAGTACGCCGCGTTCTGGGACCGGCTCCGCACCGGTGAGTCGATCGAGGGCGAGTTCAAACGACTCGACAAGTCCGGCAACGTCGTGTGGCTCCGGGCCAGCTACAACCCGGTCCTCGGTGAGGACGGCAAGCCCGTCAGCTTCTTCAAGATCGCCAGCGACATCACCGAGGCCAAGCTCCGCGGCTGGGACCTCGAGGCCAAGATGGCGTCGGTCGACCGGGGCCAGGCTTCGATCGAGTTCGACCTCGACGGCAACATCCAGTGGTGCAACGACAACTTCGCGGCCGCCATGGGCTACACGCTCGACGAGATCAAGGGCAAGCACCACCGCATCTTCGTCGACCCGACCCAAGCCGCCGACCGCTCCTACCTCGAGTTCTGGGAGACGCTCAACCGGGGCCAGTACGTCGAGGGTGAGTTCAAGCGCGTGACCAAGGCCGGCGAGACCATCTGGCTGCGAGCCAGCTACAACCCGGTCCTCGGCGAGGACGGCAGGCCCGTCAAGTTCTTCAAGATCGCCAGCGACATCACCGACGAGAAGCGGCTCCGGGACCAGATCGAGCAGATCGTCGGTCGGACCTCTCAGGTGATGAGCGGCGTCTCGGCCGGTGACCTGACCCAGGTCGTCGAAGGCGACTACCGCGACAGCCTCGGGCTCCTGCAGGAGGCCACGAACACGAGCATCAGGAACCTGGGCGGGCTGGTCAGCCAGATCCGGGCCTCGGCCACGTCGATGTCGAGCTCGGCCAAAGAGGTCGCCGCGGCCAACCAGGACCTGAGCCGCCGCACCGAGGCCCAGGCCTCGTCGCTTGAGGAGACGGCATCGAGCATGGAGGAGATGACCGCCACCGTCCAACAGAACGCCGACAACGCCCGCGAGGCCAGCCAACTTGCCATCGGGGCCCGCGAGCAGGCCCAGTCCGGGGGCGACGTGGTCGGCCGGGCGGTCGACGCCGTCCGGGCCATCAGCGAGTCGAGCAAGAAGATCGCCGACATCATCGGCGTGATCGACGAGATCGCCTTCCAGACCAATCTCCTCGCGCTCAATGCCGCCGTCGAGGCGGCCAGGGCCGGCGACCAGGGCCGTGGGTTCGCCGTCGTGGCCTCCGAGGTCCGCAACCTCGCCCAGCGAAGCGCCGGTGCGGCCAAGGAGATCAAGGCCCTGATCCAGGACAGCCTGGAGAAGGTCGACGACGGCTCGAGCCTGGTCAACCAGTCGGGGACACAGCTGGCCGAGATCGTCGGCTCGGTCACGAAGGTCAGCGACATCATCGCCGAGATCGCCGCGGCCTCCGAGGAGCAGTCGGCCGGGATCAACCAGGTCAACCAGGCCGTCGTGGCCATGGATCAGGGGACCCAGCAGAACGCGGCGATGGTCGAGCAGGCGGCGGCGGCATCGGAGTCGGTGCAACAGCAGTCCCACGCCCTGCTCGGGCTGACCCAGCAGTTCCGACTGGCGGGGGCCGAGGCGGCCACGGTCGCCCCCGGCCCGGGCGCCGTCGGTCCGGGTGCCGTCCCGATCCCGAAGGCCCACGCACCGAACCCGGGGGCGGCGTTCGATCCGGTAGGGCTGAACCCGGCGCCGACGGCTCCCGCCGCCTGGAGTGGTGACGCCGGCGACGAGGCCTGGCAGGAGTTCTGATCCGGGAACGGACGACGAGACGGACAGCGCAAATGTCAGGTGAAGACGTGAACGACCGCATCGACGGTGCCGGCGAACTCGACGGTGCCGGTCTGGCCGGCGGTGCCGGTGAGCCGGCGGACGGCCAGACGACGGACCACGCCGACGGTGCCTCTGGGCCGGCGGGAACCAGCCTCGAGCTCCCGGCCGTCGCCGACATCCGGGTGGCCGCCGAGATCCAGGCGCGCTGCCAGGCGGCGCTCGACTCGACCGGCGACGTGACCGTCTCGGCTGCCTCGACCGAGCGGGTCGACGCCGCGGTGCTCCAGTGCCTCGCCGCGCTCGCCAACGGCCTCCATCAGGGTGGGCGGAGCCTCCACCTCGCCGAGTCGAGCGAGGCCTTCGACCGTGCGGTCGACGTGCTCGGCTTCCGACGGGTGCTGACCGGCTCGTGACGATCCCCCGATCGATCGCCGCATCGGATCGCGAGTTCCCGTTCGACGACCGCCACTTCGAGCTGTTCCGATCGCTGGCCGGGGAACTGGCCGGCATCGAGCTCGACGACACGAAGCGCGAGCTGGTCTACGGCCGACTGGCTCGCCGGCTCCGAGCGCTCGGTCTGGCGAGCTTCGACAGCTACGCCGCGCGGCTGCGGGTCGACGGACCGAACGAGCTGCCCGAGTTCGTGAACGCCATCACGACCAACGTCACGTCGTTCTTCCGGGAGAGCCACCACTTCGCCTTCCTGGCCGACGAGGCCATCCCCGACCTGCTGACCAGGCGGTCGGTCAGCCGACGGTTGCGGATCTGGTCGGCGGCCTGCTCGACCGGCCAGGAGCCCTACAGCATCGCCATCACCGCCGCCACCACACTGCCGGGCGACACGACCTGGGACTGCCGCATCCTGGCCACCGACATCGACGGCAGCGTCGTCGCAACGGCCGAGGCCGGGACCTATCCGATCGATACGCTGCCGGACCGCGGCCTGCTCCCGGACCGCAGCCGGTGGTTCCGGGCGATCGAGTCGAGCGATCGGCGGGAGGTGCGGGTCGCCGAGGAGCTGCGGTCGATGATCTACTTCCGGCGCCTGAACCTCATCGACCCCTGGCCGATGCAGGGCCCGATCGACATCATCTTCTGCCGAAACGTCGTCATCTACTTCTCGACGGAGACGCAGCGTCGCCTGTTCCGGCGATTCGCCGAGATCCTCGCTCCGGACGGCTATCTCTTCGTCGGGCACTCAGAGTCGATCCTGCACTCGGCCGACCTGTTCGAGTCGGTCGGGCGGACCGTCTACCGACCCCGTCAGGTGCGTCCATGACGCCGCCGGACGCCGCGCCAGGCGCCACCGACCCGACCCGGTCGGCGATCCGCCCGCCCTCGCTGACCGGGTTCGACCACGTGACACGGTTCCACGACCCGCGCCGACACACGATCTCCGCCAAGATCCTTCCGGGCGAGTACTACGTGACGACCGACGACGAGCTGATCACCACCGTCCTCGGCTCCTGCGTCTCGGCCTGTGTGTGGGACCCCGAGGCTGCGATCGGCGGCATGAACCACTTCATGCTCCCCGAGGGAGGTGGCCGGAGCGCCGATGGGGCGGCCGCCGGCGGACCCGGGCTCGAGCCGGCCCGGTACGGCATCTACGCCATGGAGTTCCTGATCAACACGGTGCTGGCCAACGGCGGCGCCCGCTCCCGCCTGCAGGTCAAGCTCGCCGGCGGCGGCCAGGTCGTCCCCTCGGCCACCGCCATCGGCGAGACCAACGTCGAGTTCGCCAGGCACTACGTCAGGCGGGAGGGGCTCGACCTCGTCGGCGAGCACCTCGGCGGCCCGAACGCACGGCGCCTCCTCTTCCGTCCCCGCTCGGGTCAGACCAGCGTGCTCGAGCTGTCGACGGACGAGCGCCGCGAGGTCGTCGACCGAGAGCAGCGGTACGCGTCCTCGGTCAATCGGGGCGGCCGCCAGGCCAGCGGCAGCGTCGAGCTGTTCTGAGGCCGACGATGGACGACGCACCGCCGACCGGGGCCGCCCGCCCCGCCGGCGCCTCAAGCGGCCGAACCGGCCGACCGATGGAACATCCGATCAGGTGACAGGAAGCCAACGACCCATGACCGACGTCCGCACCAGCCGACCGGCCCCGAGCCGGCCATGGGCCCTCGCCACCGTCGCCGCGGCCGGAGCGATGGTTGCGCTGTCCGCGTCGGGACTCGGTCGGGTCTGGCAGGTCGCCGGGGCGCTTGTGGTCCTCGTCGTTGCTGCCGTGGCCGCCATGGCGACGGTGGTGGCGAGCACCGGCGGACCGGAGGGTCCGACCGCATCGAGGGCCTACCGGCTGATCGGCTCGCGGTCGTCGAGGGACGACTGGTCAGTCGAGGTCGCTGCCATCGCCGAGTGCCTCGCCACCGTCGTGGCCAGGCCGGTCGGCGACGTCCGAGTCGAGCTGGCCCAGATCCGATCGCTGGTCGCTGACGCCGTGGCCACCCTCGACAACGCCTTCGGCGACCTCCACCGGGACACCAAGGCCCAGGCCGATCTCATCGCCGGCATGGTCGACGCCCTGGCCGGTGTCGACGACGAGGGCGGCGGAGTGGAGTCGCGTCCGGCCACCATCACGTCGTTCATCGACGACACGAACTCGCTGGTGGCCAACTTCGTCGACCTGGCCGAGAGCTCGAGCAGCCGGAACCTGGACATGGTCTCCCGCTTCGACGAGATGTCGGCCCACATGGACGAGATGATGGGGATGTTGACCAACATCCGGGCCTTGGCCGACCAGACCAAGCTCCTGTCGCTGAACGCCACCATCGAGGCGGCCAGGGCTGGCGAGGCCGGCCGTGGCTTCGCGGTGGTCGCCGACGAGGTCCGCCAGCTGTCCCAGAGCTCGGACCAGTTCAGTGGCCAGATCCAACGACAGCTGGAGGAGATCCAGACCTCGATGCAGGCGACCAGGGACGTGATCCACCAGACCGCGTCCCGCGACGTCGACTTCCTCGACCGGGGCAAGGCCGATCTCGAACTGATGACCACCCACCTCCGCGACCTCGACCTCATGCTGCACGACCGGGCGACCAGGGCCGCCGACCTGTCGGCCCGCCTGCGGCACAGCGCAGCCGACGCCGTTCGCAGCCTGCAGTTCGAGGACATCGTCCGCCAGGTGGCCGAACACGCCGAGGAACGGGCCGGTCAGATCGAGGACGTGCTCAGCGGCCTCCCGGACCAGCTCGGCCGGGTCGACGCCGGGTCGATCCGCAACGCCAGGGCCGCCATCGAGCACGCGGCCGAGCCGCTGACCACCTCGAGCCCGTCGTCGCCGGCCACCCAACAGTCGGTGGCCACCGGCGAGATCGACCTGTTCTGAGCGAGGCGGTCAGCGGTCGAGGAGCGACATCTCGGCCGCCTCGCGACGGAGCCAGTCGCGGTGGGCCGGGTCGGCGACGGCGATGAGTGCCCTGGCCCGCTCGGCCAACGTGTGGCCTCGGAGCTCGGCCACCCCGTGTTCGGTCACCACGTTGTCGACCGTGTTCTTCTGGGTGGTGACCACGGCCCCGTTCGACAGGGTCGGCACGATGCGGCTGACCTGGCCACCCGAGGTCGTCGAGCGGAGCACCACGAACCCGTCCCCGCCCCTGGAGTACTGGGCGCCCCTGGCGAAGTCGGCCTGGCCGCCGCTGCCCGACCAGTAGGTGGAGCCGAGGGTCTCCGAGGCACACTGGCCGAACAGGTCGACCTCGAGGGTGGCGTTGATGGAACGCAGGTTCGGTTCGCGGCCGACGTTGCGCGGGTCGTTGACCTCGTCGACGGCGAGGAACACGACGGCGTCGTTGCGGTCGCAGAAGTCGTAGAGCCGACGGCTGCCGAGGGCGAACGTCGTGACGATACGACCCCGGTAGCCCCGCTTGTTGACCCCGGTCACCGCCCCGGACTGGACCAGGTCGACGATCGGGTCGGACAGGAGCTCGGTGTGGATGCCGAGGTGCTTGTGGTCCTGGAGCAGCCTCGCCACCTCGGACGGGATCGAACCGATGCCGAGCTGGATGGTGGCCCCGTCGGGGATGCGGTCGGCCACCAGCTCGGCGATGGCCAGATCGGCCGGTCGGGGGTCTGGCGACGTCGCCTCGATCAGGTCGTGCTCGGTCTCACACCAGCCGGCGACCTCGCTGAGGTGCAGCCGGTTGGCGCCGAAGGTCCGAGGCATCGCCGGGTTGACCTCGAGCAGGAACGGAACCCGACCGATCATCGCCGCTGCGTAGTCGGCGCTGACCCCGAGGCTGAAGTAGCCGAGGTCGTCAGGGGGGCTGGCCGCGGCCAGTACCGCGGCCGGCTGCTTGGCCAGGAGGAATCGCGGCACCTCGCTGAAGTTGGCGGGGGCGAAGTGGCAGCCCCCGGCCTGGAACGCCGGCCTGGTGACGTGGGACAGGAACCACGACACGTGCTCGAGCCGCCCCCGGTAGGCACCGTGCAGGTAGGGCCGGTCGCGGAGGGCGTGCATCTGGTGGACGCGGACGCCGTCGAGGCGATCGGCCGCCTTCTCCAGCTCGTCGAGCAGCCCGACCGGTTCACCGTTGGCGATCGGGACGACGAGATCAGCGCCCGGCCCGAGGCCGGTGACCAGCTCGTCGATCAGCTCGGCGGCGCTGCTGGCGGGTTTGGTGTCGAACACGGACGTCACGGTAGAGGCCTTCCGGTGGTTGCACGGGCATCGGCCCGATCGCCGATGGCGTTCATCGGTCGGCCGGGGGATCCTGGCGGCGGCGATCGGCGTGGACCACGAGCACCGGACGTTCGGCTCGGGCGACCAACCCCATGGTCGTGCTGGCCATCGTCGTCCTCGTCTCGTCCGTGCGGCCACGGGAGGCGACGACCACGAACTCGGCCCCCGTGCCGTCGGCCACCGTCTCGATGGCCCCGATCGGATCGTTGCCGTGCACGATCTCCCACGTCACGGCGACCGGCGGCTCGATCCGATCGGCCAGGTGCCGGAGCTCGTCGGCGACGCCGTTGTCCGGCCGGCCGGCGTCTGACCGGTCGGCGTCGGCCGTGTCGGCTGGCGCCCCCGGCGTCGGCTCGGGCACGACCCGGAGCAGTCGCAACGTCCCGCCGAGCGATCGGGCCAGTGCGGCCGAGGCGCTCAGGGCGGCCTGTCCTGCGCCCGAGCCGTCGAGTGCGGCGACGACGTCGGCCCCATCGAGCGACGGGGGGCGGGCCGACGGGCCGACCAGCACGAGCGGGCCTCGGAGGCGGTCGACCAGGGTCTCGGCCACCGAGTGCTTGAAACTCCAGGCGTCGGCCTGCTCGGTGGCCACCACCGTCAGCGCCGTGGCGTCGACGATGGCGGCGACCGCGGCCGCCGGATCGTCCCCGGCCAGCGCCTCGACCCGTACGTCCAGATCGGGGGCCCGATCGGCCAGGCTCGTCCTGGCGGCGGCCAGTTCGGGGTCGGTGGCGACGACCGGGTCGTGCCCGGTGGCGTGCAGCAACCGGACCGGCAAGCCCCAGCGCCCGGCCAGCGCCGCGGCCAGCTCGAGGGCGCGGACCGGCAGCGGACCGTCGCCGACGGGGACGACGATCTCCTCGACGGGCCGCTCCCCCGTCAGCACCGGTGGTGTCGTCGCTGCCGCTGCCATGGCCTCGTTCTCCTCGCCGCCGGCGTCGCCGCCGGCCTCGTTGCGTGCCGGTCTCGTGGCCTCGTCGCCGGGAACGGACCCATCAAAGCGGCGATCCGGCGGCGTCGCCAGAGACCGAGGTCCCGATCCCGGGTGTGGCCGGCCCGATCGGCGTCAGTCCGGTCCCGGGGCTCCCTCGATCGCCCGCCACACCTTCTCCGGGGTCAGTGGCGTGGTCAGGTGGCGGACGCCGGCGGGCGACACCGCATCGATCACCGCGTTGTAGACCGACGGGATGGCGCCGATCGTGCCCGACTCGCCGACGCCCTTGGCCCCGAGCTCGTTGACCCACGTCGGCGTTTCGACGTGCACGAGCTCGAACGACGGCAGCTCGGCCGAGGAGATCACGGCGTAGTCCATGAAGTTCGACGTGAGCAGGTTGCCGTCGTCGTCGTAGCGGATCTCCTCGAGCAGCGCCTGGGCGATGCCCTGGGCCAGGCCACCGTGGACCTGGCCTTCGGCCAGCAACGGGTTGAGGAGACGGCCGGCGTCGTCGGCCGCCACCATCCGGACCAGGCGGGTGTGGCCGGTCTCGGTGTCGACCTCGACGACGGCCAGGTGGGCCCCGCTCGGGTAGGTGGCCGAGGTCGACTGGTAGTCGGTGGCGGCCACGAGCGGGTCGGTGTCGTCGCCGAGCCGACCGTCGGTCCGGGCCCTGGCAACGTCGGCCCAGTCGACCGACACCGCCGGCGAGCCGGCGACGTGGAAGGCACCGCGCTCGGCGTCGAGCACGAGGTCGTCGACCGCAGCCTCGAGCAGCTCGGCTGCGGCGTCGCGGGCCGCGTCGATCAACTCGGTGGTGGCCGCGGCGATGGCCGCCCCGCCGACCTGGACCGAGCGGGAGCCGACGGTCAACCCGCCACGGGGCACGAGGTCGGTGTCGCCGTTGACCACGTCGATCCGCTCCATCGGCACGCCGGTGCGGTCGGCCACCAGCATCGACCAGGTCGTGTCGTGACCTTGCCCGTATGGCGTCGAGCCGGAGGTGACCCGCAGCCGACCGTCCGGTCGCAGCTCGACCGAGCCGAACTCGGACTGCGGTCCGCCGGCGGTGACCTCGACGTAGCAGCCGATTCCGATGCCGAGCTGATGACGTTCACCGGTCTCCCGTCGGCTGGCCTGCTCCGCCCGGAGTCGGTCGTAGCCGGCGGCGTCGAGGACCCGCCGGAGTGCCTCGGGGTAGTCGCCGACGTCGTAGACGGTGCCGACCCCCGTCGTATAGGGCTCCGTGAAGCGGGGAACGAGGTTGATGAAGCGGACCTCGGCCGGGTCCATCCCGATCTCGGCTGCGTAGCGGTCGATCATCCGCTCGATGGCAACGGTCGCCTCGGGTCGCCCGGCACCCCGGTAGGCGGTGGTGCACACCGTGTTGGTGACCACCGATGTGGCGCCGAAACCGACGTTGGTGATGTCGTAGGTGCCGGTCAGCATCCGCTGGGTCATGTTGGCCAGCACGGCCCCGATGATCGGGAACGCGCCGGCGTCCTGGATGACGTCGAGCTGGTAGGCGGTGATCCGCCCGTCGCGGGTGCCCCCGAGGCGGGCGTACTGGATCTGGCCGCGCCCCTGTGGCATGGCGGCAACGTTCTCCGAGCGGGTCTCGGCCCACGTCACCGGCCGGCCGACGGCCCTGGCATAGAACCCGAGGGCCAGCTCTTCCGGATAGGTCCGCGACTTGGCCCCGAACCCACCCCCGACGTCTGGCACGACCACCCGGACCTGCTCGGGCCGGAGATCGTAGATCCGGGCCAGCAGGTCCCTCGTCGGATGGGCGCCCTGGCAGGCGGAGTAGTGCACGAGCCGATCGTCCTCCCACCAGGCGGCACCGGTGCGGGCCTCGATGGGGGCGCCGGTGAGGCGCTGGTTGACGATCCGCTCGCTGACGACGACCTCACAGCCGTCGAAGTCGGCCTGCCCGTCCGATCCGCTGGTGAGTACGACGTTGGTGCCGTGGTCGGGGAAGAGCAGCACCTCGTCGGTCGCTGCGGCCTCGGGGTCGACGACCACCTCGAGCGGCTCGTAGTCGATCAGCACCAGCTCGGCCGCGTCGACGGCCTGCTCCCTGGTCTCGGCGACGACGGGCTGGCCGACGTGGCGGACCACGCCGTCGGCGACGAAGGTCCTGGCCATGGCCTCGGGGAACATCGGCAGGACGTGGGGCACGGGGCCGAGCGCACCCAGATCGGCGGCGGTGAACACCGCCAGCACGCCGGGAGCGGCCCTGGCCTCGTCGATCTCGACGGCGGTGATCCTGGCGTGGGCCAGGATCGACCTGGCGTAGACGAGATGGGCGGCGCCGGGGGGCTTCAGGTCATCGACATAGGTCGCCTGGCCGGTCAGGAACGCAGGATCCTCGCGCCGAACGACGCGGTTGCCGAGAATGCTCATCGCCACGGTGACGCTACTCGAACTCGGTGGTGTAGTTCGTGTCGTCGGTCAGCAGCTGGTCGTCCGGGAGGGCCACCGCATGGTTGAGGGCGCCGTTGATGTCGTGGCGCCACACCTCCTCCGGCAATTCGTACAACACCTCGACGCCGTACCCGTTCGGGTCGTTGATGTAGACGCTGTGGGTCATCCCGTGGTCCATGCGCAGGTTCATCGGCACACCCCGCTCCTTCAGGAACTGGACCTGTTCGAGCCAGCTCGCCCGGTCGGGGTAGGTGATGGCGATGTGGTTGATGGCGCTGCTGCCCTCGACCATGCTCCACTGATCGGGCGGCTCGGGCAGACCGGCCCGCTCGACCAGCGCCAGATCGTGATGGTTGACCTGCCCGTCCGGGCCCTCTTCGACGCCGCTGTAGAAGCGCATGTTCATGATCGGTGGCCGGCCGTGCGAGCCGCGGAGCTGGCCGACCTGTCGGAAGCCGAGCAGGTCGGACCAGAAGTGGTGCGACTCCTCCATGTCCCGAACGTTGAGCACCAGGTGGTTCACCCCGAGCGGGGTGACCGGCTCGGTCCGTTGCTTGATGACGTCGCTCATGGGACCTCCTGCCGGGCGTCGCGGTCGCACATCGGGTCGATGGTCGATGGTAGCCGTGGGCCCCGAATGCCCTCCAACCTCACGACCCTCGCAGCCGGGGTGCGATCTCCTCGGCCAGCCACCGGGGGATCGTGTCGTCATCGGCGCAGAGGTGGTCGAACACCACCTCCTGGAGTCCGAGCTCACCGAGGCGACCACAGTGGTCGACGAGCGGCTCGACGCTCCCCCGCCACGGGGCCCGGCCGGCAGCCTCCGCCGCGGCGAGCGTCATCGTGCCGCCGACCGGGGCGATCATCGCCAGGTAGCGATCGAGGGCCCGGTCGGCGTGGTGCTGGTCCGGCCCGATGGCGGCGAACAGCAGCATCGAGCGCCGGATCTCGCCCGGGTCGCGGCCGATGGCCTCGGCGTGACGGTCGAGGGTGGAGGCGGCGGTGGCGTAGTCACCCGGCGCGAGGGGCGTGGCGTTCCACTCGGCGGCGTGG
>JBCCVL010000030.1:0-41755 GCA_039195375.1 Actinomycetota bacterium | reverse complement strand
GTTTGGCCCAGTGGAGGTGATCACCGGGACCCGTCGGCTTCGACCGGATCGGCGTCTGGCGCCAGCCCTGCACCGGCAGCGTCCTGACCGCCTCCGGTGTCGTCGGGCGCAGCGACCCGACGTCGACCAGCGGGACGACGCCGATCGTCAGTGTGTCGTTGTTGGCCGGTTCGTTCAGCCGGGTCACCAGGACGTTGGCGGTGGTCCGGTCGGAACGAAGGCCGATGAGCCGGGTCGGCACGAGCTTCCCTCCTGCGTCGGTTCTCTCCAAGACGCCCGCCGACGCCCCGACGATACGACCCGAAGATGCCGATTCGGTGACAGCACAATCCGGCGGCTCCCAGCCCAGCGATGGCGCGACCGTGCCCGCCACAGGGGAGGTGGCGGGCACGGCCGGGGGAGTGGGTGACGGGCTCAGTCGGCGACGAGCTCCCGCTCCCGTTCGGTGTCGCTGCGGTCACCACCGGCGCCGTTGCCGACGGCACCGACGGCGGTGGTGACCGTCTCGTGCGCTCCCGATGGGCCCTCGACCGAGAGGCGGGGGAGCACCCGGTCGAGCCAGGCCGGCATCCACCAGTTGCGGTCGCCGAGCAGCTCCATCGTCGCCGGGACCAGCAGCATCCGGACCAGCGACGCATCGAGCAGCACGGCCAGGGCGAGGCCAAGCCCGAACAGCTTGACCTCCCGGATGTCCTCGAAGAGGAAGGAGCCGAAGACGACGACCATGATGGCCGCGGCGGCCGTGATGACCCGGGCCGTCGAGGCAAGGCCGTCGGCCACCGAGCGGGCCGAGTCGCCGGTGCGGACGAACTCCTCCCGGACCCGGGAGAGCAGGAACACCTCGTAGTCCATCGAGAGCCCGAAGACGATGGCGAACAGCATCATCGGGATGAACGGGTTGATCGGCGCCCCCTCGAGCCCGAGGATGTCGCCGAACCAGCCCCACTGGAAGACGGCGACGACGGCGCCGTACGCCCCGGCGATCGACAGCACGTTCATGATGACGGCCTTGATCGGGACGAGCAGCGACCGGAACACGATCATCAACAGGACAAACGAGAGGGCGAGCACCGCACCGAAGAACACGAGCATCCTGGCCGACAGGAAGTCGGTGATGTCGTTCTGCACCGCAGCCTGCCCGGTGACCGACACCTCGAGATCGGTGCCGGCGACGGCGGCCGGGATCACGTCGTCCCGCAGGGTCGAGACCAGCTCCGTGGTCGCCTCGTCCTGGGGGGCGGTGGTCGGCACGAGGCTGAGCAGCCAGGCGTCGGCGTCCGCCGGGTCGGCGGCCGGGTCGGCGCCGTTCGACGGGATCGGCGGGGTCACGGCGGCGACACCGGGGGTGTCGGCCAACGTCTGCTGGAGGGCGGCCACCTCGGCGGCACCCTCCGCGTCGCCGGGGACGGCGGTGATGATGAACGGGCCGTTGAAGCCGGGGCCGAAGCCATCGGCCAGCAGGTCGTAGGCCTGGCGGGCGTCGGTGTCGGCGGGGTAGTTGCCCTCGTCGGCCCAACCGAGCCGCAGCCCGAGCACCGGTGCGGCGAAGGCCAGCAGCACCGCGGTGCCGACGAACAGCCAGCGCCAGGGGTGACGCTGGATCGTGCGACTCCACCGGTAGGCGACCGTCTCGTGCAGCGGGCGGGGAGCCCGGCGGGGGACCTCACGGCGAAGCGGCCGGACGACGACGCTGACGATGAGGGTGGCGACGGCGGCGCCGACGGCGGCCAGGGCCATCGTCGGCTGGCCGAGGCCGAGCCCGAGGAAGGCGACGGCAACGAAGCCGGCGGCGATCAGACCACGCCAGCGGGTGACCTCGACCCGGCGCCCGGCCAGACCGAGCAGCGCCGGCAGCAGGGTGACCGAGGTCAGCATCGTGGCCAGGACGGTGAGCGACACCCCGAGGCCCATGCCGGCCAGCCAACCGAGCCCGATCAGCAGCAGCCCGAGCATCGAGATGACAACGGTCAACCCGGCGAACAGCACGGCTCGGCCGGCGGTGTCGATGGCGATGATGGCGGCGCTGCGGGGGTCGAGGCCACGGTCGAGGCCCTCCCGGTAGCGGGTGACGATGAAGAGGGCGTAGTCGATGCCGACACCGAGGCCGATCATCATGCCGATGATCGGGGTGAAGTCGGGGGCGTCGACCGCGTTCGACAGCAGGGTGATCGAGCCGATGCCGATCCCGACGCCACCGATGGCGACGGCGATCGGCAGTCCCATGGCCAGGACGGAGCCGAAGGCGAGGATGAGCACGACGACGGCGAACGCCAGTCCGATCAGCTCGGTCTCGGGCGGCTCGAAGGTGGCCAGGTACTGACCGCCGGTGAGGACCTCGACGCCGTCGGTGCCGGTCAGCTCGGCGTCGATGTGCTCCCGGATCGCCTCACCGAGCAGGCTGGCGTCGGTGTCGGTCACCTCGGGGGCGAGGTTGACCTGGGCGTAGGCCAGCTGGTTGGCCAGCGGTCCGTCGATGGCGATCTGACCCTGCCCGGCGGCCTCGTACGGGGAGACGACGGTGGCGCCCGGGTGCTCGGCCTCGCCGTCGGCGTCGGGGAAGCCGGCGTCGACGAGGGCGAACAGCTCGGTCATGGCGGCGACGACTTCGGGGTCGTCGACCCCTCGATCGGCCCGGTACACGATCGTGCCGGTGGCGCCGCCGGTGCCGAGCTGAGGGAAGTGCTCCTCCAGCACGGCCAGGCCGTCGGCGCTCTCGGAGTCGGGGGCGTCCGACGACGCGCTGAAGTCGGGTCCGACGGCGCCGGCGGCACCACCGATGCCGAACAGCACCGCCAGCCAGATGGCGACGGCGGCCCGGCGATGGTCGAAGCACCAGGCGCCGAGCCGGGCCAGCAGGCCGGGATCGGCGAGGTGGAGGGACCCGCCGGTCGCGGGTCGGTGCTCACCGGCGCGGTCGCCGGCCGATCGATGGTCGGCGGTCCCGCCGACGGTGCGTTGGTCAGGGGGTCGTGTCTGCATGGTTCGACCTTCCACCACCGGGGTCGAGGCGTCCCCGGGCCCTGGTCGAGCCTCGGTGGAGGACCGGTCGAGGGGCTCGACCGTGGTCGAGCGCTGGTCAGATCGAGCGGGCGTGTTCGACCAGCTCGTCGAGCAGGTCGACGAGCAGTTCGAGGGCCTGCCGGTCACTGATGTCGTGCGAGGCGGCCACCGAACGCCGCTCGGCCGCCTCGGCGTCGGCCTCGACCGCCTCGATCGCATCGGCGACCAGCAGTCGGAAGGCCGGCCCCTCCACGTCGAGCAGGCCGCACACGTCGAGGTAGCCGACGATGGTCCCGGCCAGGTCGAGCCGCTCGTAGACGACCATCAGGTTGGCGAACTCGATGGCCACCATCGTCGCCCCGCTCAGGTTGTTGATCTCGAGCAGCTCGGCTGCGTAGTCCCGCAGGACCAGGAAGGCCCTGGCGTGATGACCCTGCTTGAACAGCGCCCGGGCCAGCAGCACCTCGTTCGGGGAGTTCGTCTCCGGCGGGACCTCGACGGCCAGCGCCCGATCGTAGAGGTGCTCGGCCTGCTCGGCGTCGCCCTTGATGTCCTCGGCCGCGGCCAGCATGTACAGCGACCAGTTGAGGAACGTCGGCGGCCCCTGGCGTTCGAACCGGTCGACCAGGGCGGTGAGGTGGGGTTCGGCCAGTTCCAGGTTGCCGTCGCCGAGCAGCGTCCCGGCCCGGAAGATCCGGAACAGGTCGGCCAGGTAGACCTCGCCCCGGGTCTCCAGCTCGGTGACCACCTCGGAGGCGACCTGGGGCAGCGTTGCGCTCTCGGACACCGCGGCCCGGGCGGCCCGGGCGAACAGGTGGTCGGATGACCCGTAGCGAGCCTCGAGCTTCTCGTAGGCCTCCCGGTCGGAGGTCATCGAGTAGTAGAACGCCGACCACATCAGGGCGCGGGCCGTGATCTCGCCGTCCGGGTCGCGGTGCGGGTCGCCGCCCGGCTCGATCATGGCCAGGATCCGTTGGGCCCAGTCGGCCAGCTCGCTGACGCTGCGCCGGGCGACGGTCTGGGGGGCCAGCGGTCCGATCAGCCGGGCCGCCAGGTCGAGGTCGCCGGTCCCCTCGGCGTGATCGAACGCGGCACGCAGGTTCGGCCAGAGATCGGCAAGGCGTCCGGACCCGTCCACCTCGCGCCATCCCGACAGCAGCTCGGCGATCCTCGCAACCTCCTCGGCCACGTAGGCGGCGTGGCGGTCGGCCAGGCCGTCGGGGTCGTCGTGCTCGGCCAGCTGCTCGGCGCCGAACTGTCGCATCGTCTCCAGCAGCCGGAACCGGCGCCCCGACCGGCCCGATTCGACCAGCACCATCGACCGCTCGACCAGGTCGTCGAGCAGCGGCCCGATCTCCCACTCGGTGAGCGCACCGTCTGCGCTGCCCGCGCCGACGTCGTCGGCGGCGGTCCGTTCGGCCCCGACGAGGTCGAACGAGCCGGCGAAGACCGCCAGGCGGCGGAACAGCACCTGCTCGCCCGGGGTCAGGAGATCGTGGGACCACTGGATCGTTGCCCGGAGCGTGCGGTGGCGTTCGACGCTGCGCCGGCGGCCACCGGACAGCAGGCGGAAACTGTCGTCGAGGCGGGTGACGAGGTCTCCTGGGGTGAGGGTCCTGATCCTGGCCGCCGCCAGCTCGATGGCCAGGGGCACGCCGTCGAGGCGCCGGCAGATCTCGGCGACCGTGTAACGGTTGGCGTCGAGGTCGAAGGAGCGGTCGGCGGCAAGGGCCCGCCGGCCGAACAGCTCGACGGCGGCGGTGTCGATGTCGAGGGGACCGACGCTGACCAGCTGCTCGCCGGCCACGCCGAGTCCCTCGCGGGAGGTGGCGAGGACCCGGACCGGGGGCCGGCCGCCGTCGGCGTCCTCGGCGCCGCCGCTCGCCTGCGAGATCGCCTCGGCGACGGCGGCGGCACCGTCGACCACGTGTTCGCAGTTGTCGAGCACGATCAGCCCGCCCCGGCTGGCGAACGTGGCCACGATCGAGTCGAGCAGGGATCGTCCCCTGACCTCCTTGACGTCGAGCGCGTCGGCGACGGCCCTGGCGACGTCGTCTGACGAGGCGACGTCGGCCAGTTCGACCAGCCACGCCCCGGCCGCCAGCTCGCCAGACGCCAGCTCGGCCGCCGCCAGGCTGAGCCGCGTCTTGCCGATCCCGCCAGGCCCGACCAGCGTGACGACGGGAGCGACGGCGAGGGCCTGCACGGTGACATCGAGCAGGTCGGCCCGACCGAGCAGCGGACCGCTCGCCTTGGGGAGTCGCCGGTCGCGGCTGCCGGTCATCCGCAGCGGCGGGTGCACGGCCTGCCCGAGTTGGAGCATCGCCTGGTCGATCGAGGTACCGGCCAGGCGGACCGGGCCGAGCTCCCGCAGCTCGACCCGCAGGTCGTTCGCGGCCACCAGTGCGGCGGTCACCGCGGTCAGGAGGATCTGCCCGCCGTGGCCCGCCTCGGCCACGCGGGCGGTGAGGTTGACCGCCGGTCCGAAGTAGTTGCCGTCGCGCTCCTCGGCGTCGCCGGTGTGGAGCCCGATCCTGACCCGGAGCTCGACCCCGTCCGGCCAGGGCTCGTCGTCGACTGCGGCCCGGACCGCCGTGGCCCAGCGGGCGGCGTCGTCGGCCCGGTGGAACGCCACCCCGAACGAGTCGCCGCCGGTGGTGAACACGTGGCCGCCGACCCGGTCAGCCGCCTCGCCGACGATGGCTTCGTGGCGCTCGATCACCCGTCCGGTCAGCTCCCGGTCGGCCGCCCACAACCGGCTGGCCCCGTCGATCTCGGAGAAGGCGAAGGTGACGGTCCCGGACGGTACGCCACGGGACGCGCCGTCGCCGGCTCGACTGGTCCGGTCCCTGCGGGCCTCCGGCCGATCGAGCTCGGCGTCGTGTTCGAGGATCCTGGCCTCCAGCTGGCGGAGCTGGGGTCCTGGTTCGACGCCGAGGTCCTCGACGAGTCGGGTCCGGGCCTGGCCGTAGGCGGCGAGGGCCTCGGCCTGGCGGCCGCTGCGGTACAGGGCCGTCATCAGCAGCGCCCACAGGCCCTCGCGGAAGGGGTGGGCCGCGGTCAGCTCGGTGAGGCGCCCGACGGTGCCGGCGGGATCCCGGTCGACCGCCTCGCCGAGCTCCGACTCGACGGCGCCGAGCCACCGCTCGACCAGGCCGGCGACCGGGGCGGCCAGCCCGGCCGGGTCGAGACCGGCGAGCGGCAGCCCGTTCCACTCGTCGAGGGCGCCGGCGGTGTCCCCGTCGGCCAGCCGCCGCTCGAAGCGGACGGTGTCGACCGCATCGGGGTCGATGTCGAGCCGGTAGGCCGAGCCGATCCGCACCACCCGGTCGTGGCCGAGGGCCTTGCGGAGCTGGGTGGCGTACGACTGGAGGGTCTTCTCCGCCGTCCGGGGTCGGTCGTCGCCCCAGACCAGCTCGACCAGCCGTCCGACCGGCACCGCAGCCCGGGGCGACAGGGCCAGGGCGGCGAGGAGCAGTTGGCACTTGGCCGGCCCGACGTCGACGTCGTGTCCGTCGACCACCGCCGCCACCCCACCGAGCAGCGCGACCCGGAGCAGGGCATCGGCCCCGGGGTCGGCTGCGGTTGGCGGTTGCGTCATCGATGATCTCCGTCGGGGTTCGACTGCCCGGCTCGTGGCTTCCTGCGACCGGTTCCATCATGGTCGATCCGGGGAGTCGAGTTCCGGTTGTGTCCCGGTCGGGCCGTGCCCGAGCCCCCCACCGCCCGGCCTCCACTGACGACCCGCCGGTGCGGATTGACGGCCCCCGTCCAGCCGGTACCATCGCGTTGTCGCGGTGGAAGGCGGATCATGACGGAAGACCACAGTTCGTCCAGCAGATCCGGCGCGTCTTCGCGGCGTGGCTTCCTCCGGCGGGCTGGCGTCGGAGCGACGGCGGCCGTTGCCGCTCCGGCGGTGCTGGCGGCCTGTTCCCGTCTCGGCGGCGACGACGAGGTGGCCGGCACAGCCGGCGATGCCGACTCCGCGAGCGGCAACACCAGCTCGGACGAGGTGATTTCGTCCGATCTGATCGAGTGCCCCGAACCGGCCACCACGGTGGCCGCGGCCGACGAGCTCCCCCTCGTCGAGTGGGAGATGCCGACGAGCTGGCCCACCAGCCTCCCGACCCTGTGGGGTGGGGCCCAGCGGTTCGCCGACCGGGTCGCCGCGCTCACCGGCGGCCGGTTCCGGATAACCCCCCGCTCGGCCGGCGAGGTCGCCGGCCCCTTCGATGTGCTCCCGCTCGTGGCCGAGGGCCAGTTCGCCGTCGGCTCCTCCGCCTCCTACTACTACACCGACCTCAGCCCGGCCCTGGCCTTCGGTACGGCCGTGCCCTTCGGGCTCACCCACCGCCAGGGCCTCTCGTGGCTCCACTCGGGCGGCGGTCTCGAGCTGCTGCAGGAGATCCACGCCAACCGCTTCAACGCCATCCAGTTCCCGGTCGGTGCCACCGGCGCCCAGATGGGTGGTTGGTTCCGCAAGGAACTGAACTCACTGGCCGACCTCCAGGGGCTACGGATGCGGATCCCCGGCCTCGGTGGCCAGGTCATGGCCCGACTCGGGGTCGAGCCGGTCACCATCGCCGCCGGCGAGATCGTGACCAACCTGCAGGACGACACGATCGATGCGGCGGAGTTCGTCGGTCCGTTCGACGACTCCGCCCTCGGACTCGAGCAGGGCGCCCAGTTCTACTACTACCCCGGCTTCTGGGAGCCGGGGCCGATCACCGACGTGCAGATCAACCTCGACGAATGGAACCGGCTCCCGCCCCAGTACCAGGAGGCGATCCGGTCCGCCGCGTTCGAGACGACGGCCCGGATGGTCGCCGACTACGACGCCCTCAACGGCCTGGCTCTCAACGAGCTCGTCGCGTCCGGCGTCGAGCTTCGGTTGTTCCCCGACGACATCCTCGATGCCGGCCGGGCCGCGTCCGGCATCATCCTCGACGAGATCGCCGCCGGTGACGAGGACTTCGCCAGGGTCCTGGCCAACTGGCGTGAGTTCCGCCGGCAGGTCAGCCCGTGGTTCAGCCTGGCCGAGGCGGCGTTGCTGCAATGAGCGACGAGAACGATCCCGCCCGCATCACCCGGTCGTTCTACCCGGCGCCGCAGCGGAGCTCTCGTTCGGACGGGGGTGGCCGGCAGATCGAGGCGCCGGTGCCTCGGCCGACCCACCGGTCGACGGAGCTGCGCCGCCCCCGGGTCGACGACCACTACGCCGCCCGGCCTCGCACCCGCAAGCGGCGCCGGTGGCTCCCGCAACGATCGCCGGAGCTCACCGCCATCGGTTTCGCCGCCGTGTTGTTCGGGATCGGTGCCTTCCTCTACTTCGTCGTGCTCGACCAGGATCTCCCCGGCAGTGACTCGGCTGCGGTCGACGAGGCGGCGTCCCCGTCGACCGGTACCGACGAGGGTGATGGCACGGGAGCGGCCGGGGACGGGACCGACGACGGAGCGGCCGGGGACGGGACCGACGACGGAGCGGCCGGGGACGGGACCGGCGACGCAGCGGCCGATGAGGGCTCGAGCGACGCCGACGGCTCGGTCGGCTCGACCGACGGTGAGCAGGAGGTGAGCGACGGCACGGCGACCGCCGGCGGGGGTGGGGACGGCGACGGTGCCACCGACGGGGAGAGCAGCGAGGCCGAGACCGACGACGGCAGCACCACCTCGACCTCCGAGCCGGAGACGACCACCGTCCCGCCGAGCCTGACGCCCGACATCGACGGGGTGCTCGACACCGACGGGATCGTGCTCACCGGATCGGTTCCCTCCGAGGAGGGGCTCGACCGGCTCGTGGCCACCCTGACGGTCCTCTCCGGACCAGGGGGCCTGGTCGACGCGTCGGAGGTGACGGTCGATCCGACGGCGCCGCCGGTCCGCCAGGTCGCCCTCTCGGTGTCGGACCGGATCGGGTTCTCGGTCAACTCCGAGACGATCGAGGCCGACTTCCTGCCGATCCTCGACCGGGTCGTCGAGCTGATGCAGGCCGACCAGATGATCACCGTTGCGGTGCTCGGTCACACCGACGCCGACGGCGTCGACTTCGAGAACCTGGCGCTGTCGCAGCGACGGGCCGAGGCGGTGGTCGACTATCTCGCCGATCAGGGCGTCAACCGGTTCCGACTCGAGCCGTCCGGCCGGGGGAGCACCGAGCCGATCGCCCCGAACGACACGGCCGAGGGTCGGGCCCTGAACCGGCGCATCGAGTTCACGATCTTCGGGCTCACGATCGGCTAGCTCCGTCGGCGAGCCGTGTCCGGCGGCCGCCGGCCAACGCGACGAGTCGGGCCCTAGGAGCTCCGCAGGTAGCCGTCGGCCAGCTCGCCCATCGTGGCGAAGAACTCCTCGGCGCACTCGGTCAGCACGTCGGCCACCGGTCGGACCTCGTCGATGCGTCCGGCGACCTGTCCGGTCAGGGCGATCGCGGCCTCCATGTCGCCGCCGAAGTACAGGTCCTTGGCGTTGCCGAACCGCCCGAAGACGTTGTCCTCGTCCCATTGGAGGTCCCGGGTGCGGTCGGTCTTGAGCGCCCGGAGGGCGGGGGAGTGACGTTGGTTCAGGAACACCGTGTCGGTCTCGGCCGCCCCGGTGATCGACTTCTTCCAGTTGTCGTGGACCGGGCTCTCGGCCGCCGACACCATCCGGGTCCCCATCTGGATCGCCTCGGCCCCGAGTGCGAAGGCGGCGGCCATCGTCCGCCCGTCGAGGAAGCCGCCGGCGGCCACGATCGGCACGTCGACCTTCGAGCGGACGAGCGGTAGCAGGACCATCGAGGCCACCGGGTCGGGGTTCTTGAACCCGCCACCCTCGCCGCCCTCGACGATGAGGCCGTCGACGCCGGCCTCGACGGCCTTCAGCGCGCCCCGCAGGGTCGGGACCACGTGGTAGACGATCAGCCCGGCCTCCTTGAGCTGGGCCGTGTACTGCATCGGGTTGCCGGCCGACGTGGTGACGAAGCGGACGCCCTGGTCGATGATGAAGTCGACGATGCCGGGATCGCGGACGAACGCCTGGGCCACGTTGACCCCGAAGGATTTGTCGGTGAGGTCCTTCATCTTGGCGATCTCGATGCGGATCTCGTCGAGCTCGCCGGAGGAGGTCTCGATGATGCCGAGGCCACCGGCGTTGGATACCGCCGAGGCCAGTTGCGAGCGGGCGATCCACCCCATCGGCGCCTGGACGATGGGGATCTCGATGCCGAGGGTGCGGGTGATCCGGTTGTCGAAGGCGGGCGTCGTGTTGGCCATCGCCCGACCCTACGACCGCTCGGGCGAGACGGTCCAGGCTGGGCTCGGGTCGCCTCGATCCGACACGGCCGGCCCACACCCCCCGGTGTCCGCTGGTGGTCCGGCCCGACACGTGCTTTGCTTGCCGCGGAGGTGGGCATGCGCCAGATGGTGACCGTCGCAGCTGTCGTGGTCGGACCCGACGCGCCATGACCTCGGTGGTGGTGATCGGAGGTGGCATCGTCGGGGCCAGCACGGCCAACCATCTGGCCAGGGCCGGCGCCGAGGTCACGGTGATCGACCGGGCCCAGGCCGGCAAGGCCACGCTGGCCGGTGCGGGGATCGTGTGCCCCTGGGCGTCCGAGGCCGATGACGGCCCGTGGCTCGACCTCTACATCCGGGGTGCGTCCTACTACCGGGAGCTGCTCGACGAGCTCGGAGTCGGCGACGCCGAGCCGAAGCTGGGCTATCGGCGGGTCGGGGCCCTGGTCGTCTCCAACGAGGGCGACGACCTCGACGCAGCTGAGGAACGGATCGCCCGCCGGTCGGGTGACGGGGCCGACCTCGGTCTCGACGTGGCCGGCGACGTCGGTGAGGTCAGCCGTCTCGACAACACCGAGGCCAGGGCCCTCTTCCCGCCACTGCGGACCGGCCTGGACGCCCTCCACATCTCGGGCGGGGCCCGGGTCGACGGGCGACTGCTGGCCGAGGCGCTGCTGGAGCGGTCCGACGTCGCTCGGGTGGTGTCGCCGGCCCGAGCCGATCTGCTGGTCGACGGGTCGAGGGTGGCCGGCGTCCGGGTCGGCCTCGACACGGTCGTGGCCGACGCCGTTGTCGTCGCCGGCGGGGCGTGGACCAACGACGTGCTGGCGCCGCTCGGGCTCGGGGAGCCGATCGACGTCGAGCCCCAGAAGGGTCAGATCCTCCACCTCGGTCTGACGGTCGACACCAGCCGCTGGCCGGTCCTGCTGCCCCCGGGTCCCCACTACCTCCTGGCCTTCGACGACGGTCGGGTCGTCGTCGGCGCCACCAGGGAGACCGGGTCCGGCTTCGACACCCGGGTGACCGCAGCCGGGCAGGCCGAGGTGCTCGACACCGCCCTGTCGATCGCCCCCGGGCTGGCCAACGCCGAGCTGCTGGAGACCCGCGTCGGCCTCCGACCGCTGGCCGCGGGTCTGCCGAGCCTCGGCCCGGTGCCCGGGGTCGACGGGCTGTGGGTCGGGACCGGTCTCGGCCCGGCCGGGCTGACCATCGGCCCGGTGTTCGGGCGGGCCCTGGCCGATCTGGTGCTCGACCGGCCGCCGGTCTTCCCCGTCGAGGACTTCGCCCCGGTCCGCTGATCGTCGGTCCCCACGTGCGGCCGGGATCGAGCTCTCGGTCGAGACCGGTTCGCAGGGCGCGGCTATCCTCCGGCCGATGATGCGACAGGCCCCGCTCGATGCTCCCGAGAGCTCGGTGGCGAGCCGGGCACGACCGGCGCCGAGGTCGGGGGTCGGCGGCCGATGAAACCGGTTCCGTTCGCCTACCACCGTCCGGCCACGGTCGCCGAGGCGGTCGAGCTGCTGGCCACCCTCGACGAGCCCAAGGTGCTGGCCGGCGGCCAGAGCCTGGTGCCGCTGATGAACTTCCGCATGGCCGCACCGGCCAACCTCGTCGACGTCTCCCGGCTCGACGAGCTCGCCGGGATCGATGTCGACGACCGGGCGGTCACGGTCGGCGCCGCCGTGACCCACACCGAGCTGCTGGAGCACACTCGGGCCGTTGCCGCGGTGCCCCTGCTCGGTCAGGCCGAGCGCCTCGTGGCCCACGAGGTCATCCGCAACCGGGGCACGGTCTGCGGCTCGCTCGCCCACGCCGACCCGGCCGGCGAGCTGACCGCCGTGTTGGCCCTGCTCGGTGGCAGTGTCGAGGCCCTGTCGGTCCGGGGCCCCCGCACGATCCCCGCCGCCGACCTGTTCGTCGGTCCGCTCATGTCATCGGTTGCCGACGACGAGCTGGTGACCGCCGCCCGGTTCCCCCGCCCGTCGGCCACCACCTCGACCGCCATCCGCGAGGTGGCCAGGCGCCACGGCGACTATGCGGTGTGCGGTGCCCTGGTCGCCGTCGACCGCCCGACGCCGACCGGCCCGATCGCCTCGGCCAGGGCCGCCTTCCTCTCGGTCGGACCGACGCCGGTCGTCATCGACCTCGACCCGGTGGTGGCCGGACGGTCGCCGTCCGACATCGACCGGGGTCAGCTCTACGACCACGTGATCGACCGGGTCGACCCGTCCGAGGACATCCACGCAACCGCCGACTACCGCCGCCACCTGGCCGGGGTCCTGGCCGGCCAGGCCGTCGGCGACGCGCTCGTCGACCCGCCACGGGAGGTCGCCCGTGTCTGAGATCGTCAACGACGCCGGTGAGACCGTCGAGCCGACCCACACCGTCGAGCTCACCGTGAACGGTCAGCCCGTCACCATCGACGTCCCCGGGCGGCGGCTGCTGTCCGATGCGCTCCGGGTCGAGCTCGGCCTCACCGGTACCCACGTCGGCTGCGAGCACGGGGTGTGCGGGTGCTGCACGGTCCTGGTCGACGACCTGCCGATGCGATCGTGCCTGCTGTTCGCAGTGGCCGCCGACGGTCGCCACATCCGCACCGTCGAGGGCCTGGCCGCCCCCGGCCCCGTCGCCGGTGCGTCGTCCCCGGGCGAACCGTCGCTGCACCCGATCCAGGAGGCCTTCCGTGAGTGCCACGGCCTCCAGTGCGGGTTCTGCACGCCCGGCTTCCTGATGACGACGACGGCTCTACTCGAACGCCACCCCGACCCGACCGACGACCAGATCACCGAGGCCCTGGCCGGCAACCTGTGTCGCTGCACCGGCTACCAGAACATCGAGACCGCGGTCCGGTTGGCGGCCGATCGGCTCCGGGCCGACGACCCGGCCGGAAGCGGGGCCGATCGATGACCACCAAGGCCTTCGGGCAGCCGATCCGCCGGAACGAGGACGCACGACTCCTCACCGGGCAGGGCTCGTTCACCGACGACGTCGGCGGAGACGCCTGGGCCCTGGTGATGGTCCGCTCCCCCTATGCCGCCGCCCGGGTCGACGCCATCGACACAACCGAGGCCGAGGCGACCGACGGGGTCATCGCCGTGTGGACCTACGACGACCTCCCCGGTCGGCTCGGTGAGGACCTACCGCTGCTCATCCCCCACCCCTCACTCACCCATCCACGGACCCAGCCGATCCTGGCCCGTGATCGGGTGAGCCACGTCGGCCAGGCGGTCGTCGCCATCCTCGCCGTCGACCGCTATGTCGGCGAGGACGCAGCCGAGAAGGTGCTCGTCGACTACGAACCGCTGCCCCCGGTCGTCGGCGTCGAGGCGTCGGAGGCCGCCGACCGACTGGTCCACGACGACGTCCCGGGCAACGTGGCCGCAGCCCACACCGAGCACGTCGGCGACGTCGACGCGGCCATGGCCGCCGCCCCGAACCAGCTCCGGTTCGAGCTGAACATGGAGCGGAGCATGGGCGCCGCCCTGGAGGGCCGGGTCTGCTACGCCAACTGGGACCGCCGTCGACGCCGGTTGGAGGTCCAGAACGCAACCCAGACCCCGACCAGCGTCCGCTTCGCCCTGGCCAACATCCTCGGTCTGCCGGACGAGCAGGTCGAGGTGGTCGCCATCGACGTCGGCGGCGGGTTCGGAACGAAGATCGTGCACCCGTGGCCGGAAGACATCCTGGTCGGGTGGGCGGCCATGACATACGGCCACGAGGTCAAGTTCACCGAGGACCGCAACGAGAACTTCATCGCCACCTCACACGAGCGGGCCCAGCGCCACCGGGTCCATGTCGGCTTCGACGGCGACGGTCGGATCCACGCCCTCGACGTCGACTTCGTGCACGACAACGGCGCCTTCACCCCCTACGGGATCATCAATCCGATCATCACCGCGACCCAGCTGCCCGGGCCCTACAAGCTGCCCAACTACCGGGTGTCGTTCCGCAGCGTCTACACCAACACGGTCCTCGTCAGCCCGTACCGGGGGGCCGGCCGACCCCACGCCGTGTTCACCATGGAGCGCACGGTCGACGCCATCGCCCGCCACCTCGGCATCGACCGGGGTGAGGTCCGGCGTCGCAACTTCATCCAGCCGGACGAGTTCCCCTACGACCTCGGCATGACCTTCCAGGACGGTCGCCCGACGATCTACGACTCGGGTGACTACCCGGCGCTGCAGCAGAAGGCCCTCGATCTGATCGACTGGGATGGCTTCGAGGCACGCCGGGCCGAGGCCGCCGACCGGGGCAAGCGGCGGGGGATCGGCGTGGCCTGTTACGTCGAGGGCACCGGCGTCGGGCCCTACGAGGGTGGCCACGTGCGGGTCGAGACCGGAGGCAAGATCCAGGTGTCGACCGGGCTGGCGTCGAGCGGGCAGGGCCACCTGACGTCATTCGCCCAGATCGTGGCCGACGAGCTCGGCGTTCCCTTCGAGGACGTGGTGGTGGTCACCGGCGACACCAACCGCTTCCCCTACGCGGTCGGCACGTTCGCCTCGCGGGCTGCGGTCATGAGCGGCAACGCCGTCGCCGACGCCGCCAGCAAGGTCAAGGACAAGGCGTTGCTGGTGGCGGCCGAGGCGCTCGAGGCCAACCCGGCCGACCTCGAGGTCGTCGACGGCGAGGTCCGGGTCAAGGGCACGCCGGCCAAGGCGATCCCGCTGACCCAGGTGGCGGTGCTGGCCAACCCGTTGCGCTACTCGTTCTCCGAGGCGGCCAGGGCCGCCACCCAGTTCGCCGGCAACCCCGACCCGAGCGAGCCGCCGGTCCGTCCAGGAGAGGAGCCGGGTCTGGAGGCCACCGGCTGGTACTCGCCGACCCAGGCCACGTTCGCCAGCGGCGTCCACGCCGTCGAGGTGGAACTCGACCCCGACACCGCCGAGATCGAGATCGTCCGCTACTGCGTCGCCCACGACTGCGGGAACATGATCAACCCGATGATCGTCGAGGGCCAGATCCACGGCGGAGTGGCCCAGGGCGTCGGCGGCGCGTTGTACGAACGGATGGCCTACGACGAGGCCGGCAACCTGACCAACGCCTCGTTCATGGACTTCCTCATGCCGTACTGCACCGAGGTGCCGACGATCGAGACCGACCACCTGGAGACCCCGAGCCCCCTCAACCCGCTCGGGATCAAAGGGGCGGGGGAGGCCGGCGTGATCCCCGGCTCGGCCGTGATCGCCTCCGCCATCGAGGACGCCGAGGGCTTCACCGTCGACCGGATGCCCCTCGCCCCTCACGAGATCCATGAGCTCCGTCGCACCGTCGGGACCTGGTCCCGACCCTCGGGGACCCTGGCGTGAGGGTTCCTCGTTCAGGTCTGAACCACATCTGACGCTCGTCTGTTGTCGAGGCTCGATCCCGGGCCGGGCCGGCCCTGTTCGGCCGCGAAGCGAGGGGCTACGATGCTGCCTTCGACGTCGGGCCCGATCGATCGACCGGCCGGTCAACCCGGCCGATGAGCAGGCCGATGAGCAGGGAGCAGCATGCCGTTCGCAGCACACAAGATCGTGATCGAGAGCGTGTCCGACGCCAAGGGTCTGGCCGACCTGATCGACGCCGGTGAGATCGAGGCCGACGGGGTCATCGCTGTGATCGGCAAGACCGAGGGCAACGGCGGCGTCAACGACTACACCAGGATCCTGGCCGACCAGGCCTTCCGGGGTGTGCTGGAGGACAGGGGCACCCGGTCGGCCGAGGCCATCGCCGAGATCCCGATGGCGTGGTCGGGCGGCACCGACGGCATCATCTGCCCGAACGCGGTGATCCTGTCCCGGACCGCCGAGCCGGCCGGCACCGAGGACGACTCGATGGACGAACCCCGCCTGACCGTCGGCATCGCCATGAGCGACGTGATCCTCCCCGAGGACATCGGCCGACCGGCGATGGTGACCAAGATCGCCGACGGGGTGAAGGTGGCGATGGCGGAGGCCGGTATCACCGACCCGGCCGACGTGCACTACGTCCAGACCAAGACCCCGCTCCTGACGATGGAGACGATCAACGACGCCAAGTCCAGGGGCCACACGGTGTTCACCGAGGAGCCGCTCGAGTCGATGGCGGTCTCGAACGGCACCACCGCACTCGGCATCGGCGTCGCCCTCGGCGAGATCGACATGCCGACGGCCGAGCAGATCGGTCACGACCTGTCGCTGTTCTCGTCGGTCGCCTCCTGCTCGTCCGGCGTCGAGCTCGACCGTGGCCAGATCGTCGTCGTCGGCAACGCCACCGGGATCGGGGGCCGATTCCGGGTCGGGCACTCGGTGATGCGAGACGCCATCGACCGGGACGGGGTGTTCGAGGCCATCCGGTCCGCCGGACTCGACCTGCCCGAACGGCCCCACCCAGACGACCTGCAGGGCCACGCCGGGGGCAAGGTGGTCCAGGTCTTCGTCAAGGCCGAGGCCGACCCGACCTCCACGCTGCGGGGCTACCGCCAGGTCATGCTCAACGACTCCGACGTCCACCACCACCGCCAGATCAAGGCCACGGTGGGTGGCGTGGTTGCCTCGGCGTTGGGCGAGCCGGCGGTGTTCGTCTCGGTCGCCGCCCTGCATCAGGGCCCGGCCGGCGGCGGTCCCGCAGCGGCCATCGTCGAGCTTGGATGACCGGGCGATGACGGGCACCGTGGCGGCGCCACCCGTGACCCGGGTGGCGGCTGCCAGCCTCGCCCTCCGTCATGCCGGGCCCGATGCCCTGGTCGAGTGGGAGCCCGTCGACGGGCCGCGTTTCCCCAACGGTGCGGTGGCCGACGATGGGCCGACGAGCGGTCGGCCCGTGGCCCGGTGCAACCCCGGCCACCTGCCGGGTCGGCTGTCGGCTCGACGCTGGTGGGACCCCACGTGCCCGGTCGATGCCGTCGCCCCGACCGTCGCTCGCCGCTTCGTCACCTCGCTCGATCCGATCGCCCTCCCGGCCCGGCCTGAAGACCTGATCGGCTGGGGTCCCGGCCGGACCCCGGCCGGCGACGACGTCGTGGTCGGGTTGCTGATCGGCCTGCGGGCGGCCGGCCGGACCGACCTGGCCACCGAGCTGGCGCTGGCCACCGCCACCGCCGACACGGCACC
This sequence comes from Actinomycetota bacterium, assembly GCA_039195375.1. Taxonomy (GTDB): domain Bacteria; phylum Actinomycetota; class Acidimicrobiia; order Acidimicrobiales; family SZUA-35; genus JAHELU01. The sequence continues at coordinate 24,414 of JBCCVL010000030.1, read as the reverse complement.
GTTCTCCCGGGCCCTGCTCGACCATGCGGCCAGGGGTGAGGCCGCCGGCCCGATCCTCCAGCTCGTCCGAGCGCTCGGCGGCCATCGCCCGCTTGCGCCGGCCGTCGCCGCCCTCGACGGGTTCGGGGCGACGTCCGGTCGTCACCTGCTCGACGGGATCAGGCGGGCGATCGAGCCGACGATCGGCGCGCAGCCGTGAACCGCTCGATCGAGGTCCGCCCGGGCCACTACCACGACTCGGTGACCCTCATGCAGGTCAGCCAGGCGCTCGCCGACGACCCGGCGGTGGCCCACGCCCAGGTGGCGATGGGCACCACCCTGAACCTCGACCTGCTGGTCGACGCCGGCTACACGGTGCCGCCCGAAGCCACCGCCGGTGACCTCGTCATCGCCATCCACCTGACCGACGAGGCCGTCGCCGGCGAGCACGTCGATGCCACGATCGCCGGTCTGGGGGCCCGGGTCGACGAGCTGCTGGCCCGGGCCGGACGCTCCCTGGGCGGGTCGGGCGCCGGCGGATCGGGCGCCGACGACGCGCCACCCCGTTCGATCACCTCGGCTGCGGCGGCTGCGTCCCGGGGCGGCGCCGACGCCACCGTCGCCCTCATCTCGGTGCCCGGCCCGCACGCCGCCCGGGCTGCGCTCGAGGCCATCGGGGCCGGACTGCACCCGATCGTGTTCAGCGACAACGTGCCGGTGGCCCAGGAGATCGCGATCAAGCGGGCCGCCAACGCCGCCGGCCTGCTGGCGATGGGCCCCGACTGCGGCACCGTCATCCTCGACGGCGTCGGCCTCGGCTTCGCCAACGCCGTCGTCCCCGGGCCGATCGGCCTGGTCTCGGCCTCCGGTACCGGAGCCCAACAGGTCTGCGCACTGGCCGACCAGGCCGGGGTCGGCGTCCGCCACGTCGTCGGGCTCGGCGGCCGTGACCTCGACGACGAGGTCGGCGGGCTCTCGGCCATACCCGCCCTCCAGCTCCTCGACGCCGACCCGGCGGTCGAGGTCATCGGCATCGTGGCCAAGTCGATCGGCCCGGCCACCACGGTCCGGCTGAACGACACCCGCCGCGGACTCGCCAACACGCCGACGGTGTTGATCACGGTCGACGACCTGACCGCGGCCACCGCCGACCTGCTGCGGGTCGTCGGCGTGCATCCAGCGCCGGCCCCCGGGCACTGGCCGGCGGCGTCGCCACGCCGGCCCCGGCCGGGCCGGGTGGTCGGGCTCTACAGCGGCGGCACCCTGTCGGCCGAGGCCGAGCTGGTCCTGGCCGCCGCCGGCCTGGCCGCCGACCAGGTCGACGTGACCGACCTCGGCGACGACGAGTTCACCCGGGGCCGGCCCCACCCGATGATCGACGACCGGCTCCGCCTCGACCGACTGACCGAGGCCATCGCCGACCCGTCGACCGGGGCCGTCCTCCTCGACGTGGTCCTCGGCCACGGTTGCCTGGCCGACCCGGCCGCCGGGCTGGCCCCGCTGATCGCCTCGACCGACCTGCCGGTGCACGTCGCCCTCGTCGGCACCGCCGGCGACCCCCAGGGCCGCGACGCCCAGGCCGCCGCGCTCACCGCGGCCGGGGCCGAGGTGTGGCTGTCGAACGCCGACGCAGCCAGGGCAACGGCGGCCGCCGTCGGCGACGCTGTCGACGGTGATGTCGACGGTGATGTCGACCGTGATGTCGACCGTGATGAGGAGGACCGATGACCGACGCCGTGACCCAACCGCCGCTGCTGGCGGAGCCACGGGTGGTCACCGCCGGGGTGCCGATCCTGACCGACGCCCTGCGGTCCCAGGCCGTTGCCGTCACCGACGTCGCCTGGCAGCCGCCACCCGAGCACCTGACCGGGGCGCTCGACCGGCTCGCAGCCGATCCCCGTCGCGCCGCCGCCAACCGCCGAGCGGTGACGGCGATGATGGAGGCCCGACCCCACGTGGTCGGCATCGGCTCGGCCGCCGCCGACCTCGGCCTCGGTCGACGGCAGTTCCTCCACTCCGGCCCACCGGTCGACTGGGAACGGGCCTCCGGACCACTGCGCGGCGCCCTCATCGGGGCCCTGCTGTTCGAGGGCGAGGCCGACACCCCCGAGCAGGCCGAGGCCATCTGCGCCGCCGGCGACATCGAGCTGGCCCCGTGCCACAGCCGGGGTGCGGTCGGGCCGATGGCCGGGGTGATCAGCCCGTCGATGCCGCTGTACATCCTGGAGGACGAGGGCACCGGCCGGCGGGCCTACTCCAACCTCAACGAGGGACTCGGCAAGGTGCTGCGGATGGGGGCCTACGCCCCCGAGGTGATCGAGCGGCTCCACTGGATGCGGGCCGTGCTCGCTCCGGTGCTCGCCGCGACGTTCGAGCGTCACGGGCCCGTCGACGTCCGGACCCTCCTGGCCCAGGCCCTCCAGATGGGCGACGAGGGCCACAACCGGAACCGAGCCGGCTCGGCGCTGTTCCTCCGGGAGACGGCCGGCGACATCGTCGAGTCGGGTCACCCGACAGCCGACGTGGCCGGCGTGGTCCGCTTCGTCGATGGCAACGAGCACTTCGTGCTCAACATCGTCATGCCGGCGGCAAAGGTGGCGGCCGACCTGGCCCGGGACGTCCCCGGCTCCACGATGGTGGTGGCCATGGCCCGCAATGGCACCGACTTCGGGATCCAGACGAGCGGCACCGGCGACGCCTGGTTCACTGCGCCCGCCAACACCCCGAAGGGCATCCTGTTCACCGGGTTCACCGACGACGACGTCAACCCCGATATCGGCGACTCCACGATCATGGAGACCTACGGCATCGGCGGCTTCGCGATGGCCTGCGCCCCAGCAATCGTTCGTTTCGTCGGCGGGTCAGCGGCGCTGGCCCAGGAGAAGACCCGCTCGATGTACGAGATCACCCTGGCCGAGAGCCCATTCCTGCAGATCGCACCGATGGACTTCCGGGGCTCGCCCACCGGGATCGACGCCGCCCGGGTCATCACCACCGGCCTCGTCCCGGCGGTCAACACCGGCATGGCCGGCCGCATCGCCGGCACCGGACAGGTCGGAGCCGGCCTGGTCGATCCGCCGACGGCCTGCTTCGAGCAGGCGGTGGAGGCCCTGGCCGCCGCCGCTCCCGACCCGGACCCCGGAGTCCCCCGTGCAGTCGAGCCCGGCACGGTCGAGCCCGGTCCGGTCGAGCCGGGCCCATGAGCGACCGGTCGGTCAGGCGCGGGTCAGTCGGCGACGCTCGGCGTGACCTGGGTCCCGGCCTGGCCGGCGACAACGGCCGACAGGTCCTCGAGCGAGCCGATGGCGGCGCTGCGACCCCGTCGGTCGACGAACCGGCACACCGCCTCGACCTTCGGCCCCATCGAACCGGCCGGGAACTGACCGGCCGCCACCAGTTCCTCCAACGCACCGACGGTCACGGTGTCGAGCGCCGAGGCCAGCGGCGTTCCGTGGTCGACCTCGACCCGGTCGACGTCGGTGGCGATCACCAGCCGCTCGGCCGCGAGGCGGTCGGCCAACAGCGCTGCGCAGCGGTCCTTGTCGACCACCGCCTCGACCCCGACCAGCCGGCCGTCCCGGCGGACCATCGGGATGCCGCCCCCGCCGTAGGCGATCACCACCGCCCCCGACTCGACCAGCGGTTCGATCAGGTGGAGGTCGAGCAGCTCGACCGGGCGGGGCGACGGGACCAGGCGCCGCGGTCGATCCGGTTGCCAGCGTCCGATCGGCTTGGTCGGGTCGGCGAAGCTGGGATCGTCGGCGTCGACCAGCACCCGGGACACCACGCTGATCACCGGGCGGTCGATCGACCGGGCGGCCAGCTCCCGCTCCAGCTGGGTCACGAGCGTGAAGCCGATCGTTGCCTGGGTCTGGGCCACGCACCAGTCGAGGGGCATGGCCGGCACCACGTCGGCGGCCAGCTCGTTCTTGGTCAGCAGGTTGCCGACCTGGGGCCCGTTGCCGTGGGTCACCACCGGCCGATGGCCGGCCGCCACCAGCTCGGCGATGACCGCCGCCGCGATGGCCAGGTTCTCGGTCTGCTCACCCGCCGTGCCACCGTGGCCCCGTGGGGCGATGGCGTTGCCGCCGAGGGCCACCACCATCGGCCGATCCGGCATCGCCCGACGAACGTTCGGGCGAGACGACGGGGGCTCGGGGGTCGGGCCGGAGGGGTCCACAGAGCCATCCTGCCACCGACGGGCGAGCGACGACCACGACGATGAACCGCAGACGAGGAACGGAGCGCACATGAGTTGGCGGATCGGCATCGACACCGGTGGGACGTTCACCGACGTCGTCGCCTTCGACACCGAGACCGGCGCCCTGCACGCCACCAAGACCCCGTCGGTGCCGGCCGACCCCTCACAGGCGTTCGCCGAGGGGCTGCGGCTGATCCTGGAGCAGGCCGGCGCCTCGCCTGACCAGGTGTCGACGGTCAGCCACGGCACGACGGTGGCAACCAACGCACTGTTGGAGGACGAGACCGACGGCCTGGCCCTGCTGACGACCACGGGGTTCCGCAACGTCCTGGAGATCGCCCGCCAGAGCGTGCCGGACGGCTACGGCAACTCGTATTTCTGGGTGAAGCCCGATCGCATCGTGCCGCTGCACCTGGTACGGGAGGTACCGGAGCGGCTCGACGCCACCGGCGAGGTCGTCCGACCGCTCGACGAGGACGCCGTTCGCCGCGAGGTCGAGCAGCTGCGGGACGCCGGGGTCCACTCGATCGGCGTGTGCCTGTTGCACTCCTACCTGAACCCCGAGCACGAGGAGCGGGTGGCCGAGCTGGTCGCCGAGGTCCATCCGACCGCCGCGGTGTCGATCAGCTCCCGGGTGCTGCGGGAGTACCGCGAGTACGAGCGGTCGGTGACGACGCTGGTCGACGCCTTCGTGAAGGACAAGGTGGTCCACTACATCACCAGCATCCAGGACCGGCTCGCGGAGCTGGCAGCGGCTGGCGACGGCGGGGCGTCCCCCGGCTTCTACGTGATGAAGAGCAATGGCGGTGTGATCTCGGCCGATGCTGTCGGTGACCAGCCGATCACCACCGTCCTGTCCGGCCCGGCCGCCGGGGCGCTCGGCGCGGCCGAGCTGACCGGGCGGGCCGGTTTCGATCGGGTGCTCGCCCTCGACGGCGGAGGCACGTCGACCGACGTCACCGTGGTCGAGGGGGCGATCCCGGCCCTCACCACCGAGGGCTCGGTCGGTCGCCACCCGACCAAGGTCCCGATGATCGACATCGTCACCGTCGGCACCGGCGGGGGGTCGATCGCCTGGATCAGTCCCGAGGGTGGGCTCAAGGTCGGGCCCCGCTCGGCCGGCGCCGACCCCGGCCCGCTCTGCTACGGGCTCGGTGGCACCGAGCCGACGGTGACCGATGCCCACCTCGTGCTCGGTCGCATCCCGCCTGCCCTGATCGGCGGTGGTGTGCCGCTCGACGTCGACGCCGCCCGCCGTGGCCTGGAGGGCCTGGCCGCCGACCTCGGGCTCGAGGTCGAGGAGGCGGCGGCCGGGGTCCTGGAGATCGCCGCCTGGAACCAGGCCAACGCCATCCGCCAGGTCACCGTCCGTCGTGGGCTGGACGTGCGTGACTTCGCCCTCTGCGGCTTCGGTGGATCCGGCCCCCTGCAGGCGTGTCGCCTGGTCGACATCCTCTCGCTCGAGGCCGCCGTCATCCCCCGCGACCCGGGCAACGTGAGCGCCTACGGGCTCCTCGTGGTCGACCTCCGCCACGACGAGGTCCAGACGCTGGTCGGCCGCCATACCGAGTTGTCGGTCGACCGCCTGGCCAAGGCCTACGGCGGGCTGGAGGAGCGGGCGACCAAGGCCCTCGTCGACCAGGGCTACCCGGCCGGCGAGCAGCGGATCGAGCGGTGGGCCGACCTGCGGTACGAGGGCCAGGCCTTCGAGGTCCAGGCCGCGGCGCCGGCCGGGCCCGTCGACGGACCCGAGTTCGTCGAGGGGGTGCTGGCCGCGTTCCACGACGAGCACGAGCGGCAGTACGGCTACTGCTACCGGGACCGCGAGGTGGTCGAGTGGGTCAACCTCCGGGTCTCGGCCTTCGGTCCGATCACCTCACCGTCGCCGCAGCCGGTCGGCCCCGGGTCGGGGGCCGACCCGGCGAGGACCAGACCGGTGTTCGCCGACGGCGAGTGGATGGAGGCCCCGATCCACGATCGCGCGATGCTTGGTGCAGGCGACGCCGTCGCCGGACCGGCCGTGATCGAGGAGTTCGGCTCGACCACCCCGATCCTCCCCGGGTTCAGCGCCCGGGTCGACGACCTCGGCAACCTCGTGATCAGGAAGGCGTGACGACATGACCGACACGAGCGACACGAGCACCGACACCAGCACCGACACCGGGACCGATGCCCCGAAGGGCATCGACCCGATCCTGGTCGAGATCGTCGAGGGCACCCTGGCCTCGGTCGAGGCCGAGGTCGAGGACGCCATCGGCCGCACCGCCCGCTCGCCGATGATCCGCGACCAGCACGACTTCCGGGCCGGCATCCACGACGCCAAGCTCCGCAAGCTGACCGGGCGCTCCTACTCGGCCCTCGTCCAGCCCGTCGTGCGGGACTTCCCCATCGAGACCATGCGGCCAGGCGACATCTACTTCCACAACGACGTGTACCTGTCGGAGGGCGGCATCGGCCACCTGCCCGACCTGTGCGTGACCGTGCCGGTGTTCGCCGAGGACCGGGTCGTCGCTTTCGTCCAGGCCTTCGGCCACCACGACGACATCGGTGGCAAGGTGCCGGGGTCGATGCCGAGCGACGCCCGCTCGGTGTTCGAGGAGGGGCTGATGGTGCCGCCGATCAAGCTCTACGACCAGGGGGTGCCGAACCAGGCCGCCCTGACCATCCTGACCAGGAACACCCGCCTCCCCGACAGCCTGGCCGGCGACCTCGACGCCGAGTGCTCGGCCTGTCGCATGGGTGCGGCCCGTCTCGGTGAGCTGTTCGAGCGCTACGGTGCCGACACCGTCGAGGCCTGCTTCGACACGATCCTCGAGCGGACCACCGAGACCTTCCGCCGGGAGATCCTGGCCAAGATCCCCGAGGGGACCTGGACCTGGGAGGACTACGCCGAGCACGACGGGGTCGACCCGCCCAAGCTCCACACCCAGCGCATCACGCTGACCAAGACGGCCGACAAGCTGATCCTCGACCTCAACGGCACCAGCCCCCAGGCCAAGGGCCCGATCAACCACGCCGGCGACTACGCCGACGGTGTCTTCCTGAAGAAATGGTTGGCCCCCATCCTCCGCAACCTGGCCGACACCCCGGAGCGGATGGCCGAGCTCGACGTCAACGAGGGGGTCGTCCCCCTCATCGAGATCGAGTTCCCCCCACCCGGCACGCTGGTCACCCCGGTGTTCCCGGCCCCGACCAACGCCAGGACGTTCGTGATCCTCCGGCTGCTCGGGGTGCTGGCCGGCGTGCTGGCCAAGGCGACCGGTGGACGCATGCCGGCCGACCAGGAGACGATCCGCTACACCGGCATCGAGGGCACCGACGCCAGGGGCGACTGGTTCTTCAGCCGGGAGATCCTCGGCGGCGGTTCGGGTGGCCGGTACTACGCCGACGGGTCCGATGCGATCCACGTGGTCCCCGACTCGAAGAACCTGCCGGCCGAGTTCGTCGAAGGTCGGTTCCCGGTCCGCATCGAGACCCTCGGCCTCGCCCCCGACTCCGGTGGGGCCGGTCAGTACCGGGGTGGCCTCGGCTACCGCAAGGAGATCCGGGTCCTGGCCGACGACGCCACGTTCATGTCGATCGCCGACCGCTCGATCCTGTCGTGCTGGGGCCTCAACGGTGGCGCGGCCGGTGCCCCGTTCCGGGTCACCATCGATCCCGACACCGCCGACGAGCGGATCATGGAGGGTCTCTGTGACCGGGAGCCGGTGGCCAACGGCGCCATCATCCGGGTCGACACCACCGGCGGTGGTGGCTGGGGCGATCCGCTCGGCCGCGACCCCGAGGCGGTTGCCATCGACGTGCTGCAGGGTAAGGTGACCCGCGAGGGGGCAGCCCGGGACTACGGCGTCGTCCTCGCTGACGGTGACGGCACCGACTCGATCGCGGCGGCACCGGCGGTCGACGTCGAGGCCACCGCCCGGCGCCGGGACGAGCTGGCCGACGCCCGTGGCACCCTTCCGTTCTTCGACCGTGGCCCTGGCTACGAGACCCTGGCCGGCCAACCGAGCGCCGAGGTCGACCGGCTGTCCTGAGCGGTCGCGCCGGCCGGGCCGGAGGTGCGTCTCGCCATCGACCGCCGCGGCTCAGCCGGCCCGACGGACCACGACGCCGGGCCGCTCGCCGGTCACGGCGCCGTCGGCGACCACCCGCCGGCCGTTGACCCACACCCCGACGATTCCGTCGGGCACGGCGGTCGGGTCGGCCCAGGTGCCGGTGTCGACGACCCGGCTGGCGTCGAACAACACGAGATCGGCGAAGGCCCCGACCCGGACCTCGCCCCGGTCGGTGAACCCGAACCGCTCGGCCGGGGTCGAGGTCATGCGGCGGACGGCGTCGGGCAGGTGGAGGAGGCCCTCGTCGCGCACGTAGTGCCCGAGGATCCTCGGGTAGGTGTGGTGCAGTCGGGGATGCGGCTTGCTGCCGCCCGGCACCCCGTCGCTGCCGACGATGACGGCCTCGTGGCCCATGACCAGGCGGACGTCGTCCTCCGACATCGTGTCGATCACGATGATGCAGCGCCGACCCTCGGCCTCGACGATCCGGTCGGCCATCACCCGCCCGTCGATGCCGGCCGCCTCGCCGATGGCGGCGACCGTGCGGCCCTCCCACTCGGTGTGACCGGGGGCGGCGCAGATGAGCACGTCGGCCGGGGTGATGTGGCCGAACGGTGAGGGTCCGTCGAGGGCGCCGGCCCGAACGACCTGCTCGAGCAGGGTGCTGCCCCTGGTGTAGGGGTACTGGTCGGCCATTACGTCGACACCCCTGGCCCTGGCCGCGTCGATCCGGGCCAGGGCCTCGCCGACGTTGCCCCAGTTGGCCCGGCCAGACGCCTTCAAGTGCGAGATCTGCAGGGCGACGCCGGTGGCCTCCGCCACCTCGATCGACTCGTCGATCGAGGCCAGCAGCTCGTCGCCCTCGTCGCGCATGTGGGTGGTGTAGATACCGCCAGCCTCTGCGACCAGCCGGTTGAGGTCGATCAGCTCAGCCGGTTCGGCGTAGCGGCCCGGCTCGTAGGCGAGGCCAGACGACAGCCCGAGCACCCCGTCGGCGAGTGCATCGGCCACCAGGTCGAGGAGCGCGACGTGCTCGTCGGCGTCGGGTCGCCGGTCGGTCCGGAGGCCCATCACCGCGGTCCGGATCGTGCCGTGCCCGATCAACGCTCCGACGTTGACCGCCGACGGCCGTTCGTCGAGGGCGGTGAAGTAGTCGCGCATGTGATCGAAGCCGCTGCCACCGAACCCGCCCTCGCTCATCGGGGCGACCGACGAACCACAGTTGCCGACCACGACGGACGTCACCCCCTGCATCGTCTTGCAGGCGTGGTCCGGGTCGACGAGGACGGCGGTGTCGTCATGGGTGTGCACGTCGATGAACCCGGGGGCCAGCACCAGCCCACGCCCATCGACTCGCTCGGCGCGGCGGTCGGCTGCGACGGCCTCGGGGTCGGCGTCGACGGCGGTGATCGAGGTGATCCGGTCGTCACCGACGGTCACGTCGGCCACGAACCCCGGGGCTCCGGTCCCGTCGAGGACGGTCGCCTGCTCGATCACCAGCTCGGTTGCGTGCATCGGCCGATTGTCGACCTCATCCGCCGGCCGGGCAAGAGCGGTAACGCCCTGTTAGCGCAACGGGTGCAGGGTCGACCCGATGGCTCGACCGGCGAGCGGTCGGCGAAACGGAGACGAGATCGATGTTGGGATTCCTTGGCTACCCGTCGTGGCTCGGGCCGGTGGTGGCGATCAGCGCCGCCGCCTGGCTGGTGGTGGTTGCGGTCGGCCACGCCGTTCGGCCGAAGTACCGGCGGCTGTTCGGCTGGCGCGCTCCGCTGAAGGCGCTGGAGAACGCGCTCCTGCCGTGCCTGGGAGGCCAGCTCTACTACTGGCTGGCCCTGATCGTGCTGTGGACACCGGCGTGGTGGTTGGCCCGATGGTCGAGCGCGGTCATCGGTGTCGGCTCGGCCACCGCCTGGTTCCTCACCGCGGTCGGGCTCTTCTACGGCGGGTGGCTGGTGCGGGGCTTCACCGGTCGCAGCGTCAACGGGGGCCTGGCCCGGGCGAACGACGGTGACGACGGTCCGCCGCCGGCTGGTCGGAGGCGGGTCGCCGTGATCGGGGCCGGGATGGCCGGGCTCGTCGCAGCCAAGGAACTGCGCGACGAGGGCCACGACGTGGTCGTCTACGAGCGGACCTCGGGCCCCGGAGGGGTCTGGGCCACCAGCAAGGCCAGGGGCGGGGTGGCCTGGGGGTCGACGATGACCTCGACCGGATCGCTCAACACCGTCTTCGCCGACTCGGTGACCGAGCTCTACCACGAACAGAACGGCCGCTTCCCCCACCACTTCGATCGTGAGCAGTTCCACGAGCTGCTCATCGACTACGAGGCCGACCATGGGGTGTTCGCCGACACGCTCGTGTGTGACACCGAGGTCGAGGCACTCACCCGGGTCGGCGAGCGCTGGCGGCTGCGGCTGCGGGACACGGTCGACGACACCCGCTTCGAGGACGACGTCGACGCGGTCACGATCTGCACCGGCCTCAACAAGGAGGCCTTCACCCCCGAAATCGACGGACAGGATCGGTTCCTCGGGCCACAGCTCCACGCCGAGGCGTACCGGCCGGCCGACGTGGCCCGCTTCGCCGGCCAGCGAGTGCTCGTCGTCGGCATGGGGGAGACGTCGTCCGACGTGGTCAAGGATCTCGTCGACCACGGGGCCGAGCACGTCTACGTGTCCCAGCGAGGGCCGACCTGGGTCATCCCCCGTGACGTCGGCAGCCTCCCGCCCGACCACGTCGAGACCCGCCTACTGCACGACGGACCGATGCTGCACCGCTGGTTGATGCTGTTCACCGCCGTGGTGCCGTTCGGCTTGCTGCCGTTGCTGCGACCGACCCGGGTGAAGGTCCACAACCCGTTGCACGTGTTGCGGATCCTCGTCTGGAACCACCCGCGCAAGGGACAGCTGTGGCGCCTCAGCGCGCTGAACTGGACGAAGTCCGACAACCTCTACTTCGCCATGGACACCGGGCGGGCCACGGTGGTCCGGGACGTCGAGCGACTCGAGGAGGGCGCGGCGGTGTTCGCCGACGCCGGCCGCAAGCCGATCGACGCCGTGATCTACTGCACCGGGTACCGCCCCGGCCCGTCGCTGCTCCCGCCGCCGGCTGATGATGCCAACGACCACGGCGCCGCCGCAGACCGCACCGCAACCGGCGCCCCGCCGGCGCCCCGCTCGGCCCGCGACCTCTACAAGCTGACGATCCCACCAGACCATCCTGGCGTTGCCTGCATCGGCTTCGCCCGTGGGCAGATCGGCGCCATCACCCTCAGCTCCGAGCTGCAGGCCAGGTGGTGGGCGCTGGTCGTGTCGGGCAAGCGGGAGCTGCCGTCGGCTGCGGCCATGGGCCGCCACGTCACCGACCTCCGCCACCACGGCCGCCGCTTCCACCAGCCGACCAGGACCACCCCGACGTTCGCCTACTCGGTCGCCCGCCAGGACATCGGCTGTGAGCCCGACCTGTTCCACCTGTTCCGCACCGACCGGCGCCTGTGGTTCGCGGTACTGATGGGCCCGGTGTGTGCGGCCCACTTCCGACTCCGGGGTCCCCAGTCCCGCAGGGGTCGGGCCCGAGCCCAGCTGCTCATGCCCCAGGCCGTCCAGAGCGAGGACTACGTCGACTCGGTCGACCTGCTGACCAACCTGCTGCCGTTGGCTGCCCTCGTCGTCCCGCTGTGGGGGGCGTGGAGCCGGGTGCTCCCGGGCTTCAACGCCCGCCACGCCACCCGGTCGTACATCTGACCCCGTCGCCGCCAGCGGGTCAGCGTCGGCGGAGCGACTCCCAGAGCTTGCGGAGCTTGCCATCCGGCACGAGGGAGAGCGAGTAGACCCGCACGTCGCCGATGGCCGAGAACCCCTTGATGCGGACCACGGGCCCGCCGTCGATCGGGGGCGCGAGCAGTTGCTTCTTGTCGCCGATGAGGTTGGCGACCTCGACCTGGACCCTGGCCCCGTCCGGCACGATGACCTTGACGTCACCGATGATCGAGCGGGCGTTCACCTTCACGCCGTCCGGACCGATGGCGGCCGATGACAGGTCGACGGTGGCGTCGCCGATCAGCGTGGCCACCGTCAGCTCGTCGCCGACGGCGATCCACCCGCCGACCTCGGCGTCGCCGATGACGCTGATGCTCGACGCCGGGGCCAGGTGGCGGGCCGTCGGCGGGGGCGGGGGTTGCTTTGGCACGGGCAGGTCGGCGGTCACCCGCTCCAGCTCGCCCATCGTGGTCGCGCCGTAGACGGCGGCGAAGCGGTCGTCGAGTTCCTCGAAGGCGAGTTGGTCCTCGGCCATCGCCTGTTGGATACGGTCGATGACCAGCTGGCGCTCGGCATCGGTTGGCTGCCGGCTCGGCTCGGGACTGGCGCCGGCGGGGACGGGTGACGAGGGTCCGCTCATGGCCCCAGTCTGCCTCGACGGCGTCCCGGCGGGGTCCCGGCGGGGTCTACTGCCGTGACGCTTGTCGCAGCGCCGTTCTGGCCTGGCTCACCTCGGGGTCGACCCGTAGCATTCGAGACAGCCCCGATCGCACCGCAGATGGCCATGAGCCAGGCCGGAGGACCCGATGACCGACCAGCGAATCCCGAGCGCCCTGACCGACCAGAGCGGATCGGACGAGCCCATCTGGTACAAGACGGCCTGCGTGCTCTGCTCGTGCAACTGCGGGGTCGAGGTTCGACTCGACGACCGCCGCATCACCAGGGTGAAGGGCAACAAGGCCCACCTGGCCTCGAAGGGCTACACCTGTGAGAAGGCGCTGCGGATCGACCACTACCAGAACGGCCGCGATCGGTTGACCACCCCGCTGCGTCGCCGACCGGACGGCACCTACGAGGAGGTCGATTGGGACACCGCCATCGCCGAGGTGGCGGCCGGGCTCCGACGGGTGGGGGGCGACGCCACCTTGTATTACGGGGGCGGCGGCCAGGGCAACCACCTCGTTGGTGCCTACGGTGCGGCCACCAGGCGGGCGTTCGGCATCAGCCGTCGCTCCAACGCCCTGGCCCAGGAGAAGACCGGCGAGGCCTGGGTCGACGGCCGCATGTTCGGCACCCACACCACGCCCGACTTCCACCACAGCGAGGTTGCGGTCTTCCTCGGCAAGAACCCGTGGCACTCCCACGGGATCCCCGAGGCCAGGCGAACGATCAAGGCCATCGCCGCCGACGAGGACCGGGCCCTCGTGGTCATCGATCCCCGTCGCACCGAGACCGCCGACCTGGCCGACCACCACCTCCAGGTGGTGCCCGGCACCGACGCCTTCTGCCTGGCCGCCCTCCTCGCCCTGCTCGTCGAGCGCAGTCACGTCGACCGGCGATGGCTCGAGGCCAACGCCGTCGGGACCGAGCCGGTGCTGGCCGCCCTCGGCGCCGTCCCCATCGACGACTACGCCGAGCGCTGCGGCATCGACCGCACCGAGCTGGAGACGGTGGCCGACCGGATCGGCCGGGCGTCGAGCGTCGCCATCCTGGAGGACCTCGGGGTCGAGATGGCGCCGAACTCGACGCTGGTGTCGTGGCTCCAGAAGCTGGTGTGGGCCCTCACCGGCCACTTCGCCAAGCCGGGCGGCATGAACACCCACTCGTCGATGGCCCCGCTGTTCAGCTACTCGGCCGCCGGCGCCGAGCCCACCGACCCGGTCACCGGCAGCCCGATCATCTCCGGCCTGCTGGTCTGCAACGAGATCGCCGAGGCCGCCCTGGCCGAGGGCCACCCCGACCGGATCCGGGCCATGTTCATCGAGAGCGCCAACCCGGTGCACTCGCTCGCCGACTCCCAGCAATTCCGCCAGGCCATGCGGTCGCTCGAGTTCTCGGTTGTCATCGACGTGGCCATGACCGAGACTGCAAGGGAGGCCGACTACGTGCTCCCGGCCTGCAGCCAGTACGAGAAGGCGGAGGCCACGTTCTTCAACCTCGAGTTCCCCGAGAACGTCTTCCACCTGCGGCCACCGCTGCTCGAGCCCCTCGGCGACTCGCTGCCCGAGGCCGAGATCCACGCCCGGCTCCTCCGGGCGGCCGGCGTCTACACCGACGACGACCTGGAGCCGTTGCGGGCCGCGGCCGCCGAGTGCAGCTCCGGCAACTACCAGCCGTTCGGGGCGGCGCTGATGACGGCCGGGGCCGAGCGGCCCGAGCTGGCCGGCGTCGCCTCCGTCATCCTCTACGAGACGCTCGGCCCGATCCTGCCGGACGGCCTGGCCCCGGCCGCCGTGCTGTGGTTCAGTGCCCAACAGGCGGCGATGCGCTACGGCGACGCGGTCCGAGCGGCCGGCATCCAGGGGGACGACCAGACGCTCGGCGACAACCTCTTCGAGGCGATCCTGGCCGGCGAGGACGGGGTGACCTTCACCCGCCACGACTACGAGCAGGCCTGGTCGCTGCTCAAGACCGGCGACGGCAAGATACAGCTCGACCTGCCCGAGATGGTGGCGGCGCTGCAGTCACTGTCGGAGCGACCGACGACCTACGCAAGCGACGACTACCCGTTCGTGCTCTCGGCGGGGGAGCGGCGGAGCTTCACCGCCAACACGATCATCCGCGACCCCCAATGGCGCAAGCGTGACGCCGGGGGCTCGCTGCGCATGCATCCGGCCGACGCCGACGAGCTCGGCGTCGACACCGGTTCCCGGGTCCGGGTGGTGACGAAGCGGGGCGCGGCCGAGGCCACCGTCGAGACGACCGACACCCTCCTGCGGCGCCACATCACGCTGCCGAACGGGCTCGGGCTCGACTACCCGACCGACCTGGCTGACGATGCTGCCGAGGACGCCGACGATGGTGCCGGGCCGATGGAGATCAAGATCACCGGCGTCGCCCCGAACGAGTTGACGGCGTCGGACTGGAAGGACGAGATCGCCGGCACCCCGTGGCACAAACACGTCCCGGCCCGTGTCGAGCCGATCCCGGCATGAGCATCGACGCCTCCGCCGGGCCGGCTGCGGCCGACGCCAGGCCAGACGATGATCCGCAGGCCTGGTCCGCCCTGGCCGAGCTGTACCACCGGTTCCTCACCGGCACCCTGCTGGCCCTGGTGGTCCGGGCCGGCACCGAGCCGGCGGCCGAGGTCGTGTTCCGCACGTTCCGTCGTCAGCACCTCGACGCCTTCCTCCCCGGACTCGACAAGCTCGGCCTGACCGATCAGCCGCACGCCGTCGCCTGCGCCAAGTACCACGTGCTGTCGAACGCCCTCGGCGGGGTCCGGGTCGAGTGGATCCCCGAGTCCGACACCAAGTCGTGGGTCCGCTACCGGCCACCCCGCTGGATCTTCGACGGCACCGCGGTGTGCGGCATCCCGACCGAGCTGAGCCGGGCGATGTTGCGGGGCTGGCACGGCCACAACGGCGCCACCCTCGGCAACGACAACCTCGGGTTCGTGTGCACGAAGCAGACCACCGACGGCCAACCCGGTCTGGAGGGGTACTACATCGAGGAGCCCGAACCGCTGCCGGAGGACGAGAAGGTCCGCTACCGGCCGGGCGAGGAGCCGCCGGGCCCGTCGGTCGACCTGCCGCTGCCGTCGTGGGACCCGGTGCGGCTGGCCAAGGTCGACCGCAACTACGCCGCCACCTACATCCGCACGCTGCTGCCGGCGATGGGTGAGGTGCTCGGACCGGCCACTGCGGGCGCCATCGGTCGCATCGCCGGCCGTCAGATCGGGATGCAGTACCACCAGACGGTGCTCGAACTGCTCGGCGACGAGGTACCCGACCTCCGCTCGGCGCCAGACCCCGAGGCGTTCGCCCGGCGCCTGGCCCGGCTGCTGGCCGGCCATGGGGCGACGGTCGACGCCGGACCTTCCCGCCCCGGGTGGACGGTCGACTGGGTGCCCCGGATGTTCACCGGGGCCCAGGCGCCGTCGGCCTTCGAGGCCTGGAACGGGCTGTGGGAGGGCATGGCCGAGATGGAGGGCCTGCGGTTGCAGGTGGAGGGTCGCCACGACGAGGGGGACCTGGTCGACGCCTGGCGGATCACGGTGCCCCGCTGAGCCGAGCCGGTCGCCGGGCCGCCCCCGTGGCGTGATCTCGGCCACAGCCCGTCGGCTCGATCCGGCCGCAACGCTCGTCGTGCGGTAGACCGGAGGGGTGCTCAACCGCCTCCTCGACACCGCCATCGAAGCGACCGTGGTCGGCAGCTTCACCAGGATCGGGCCGGCCGTCCGGTCGCGCCTCGACGGCTGGGAGCCGGTCGACGTCGACCTGACGGACACTGCCATCCTCGTCACCGGCGGGTCGTCCGGCCTCGGCCGGGAGACCGCCAGGCGCCTGGTCGGCCTCGGGGCCACGGTCCACCTGACGTCGCGGTCGGCCACCCGCGCCCGTGGCGTCGCTGAGGAGCTGAACGACGGTGGGCCGGGAACGGCGATCGGGCATGCGCTCGACACGGGCGAGCTCGACTCGGTCGACGAGCTCGTCGGCGCCGTCACCGAACAGCTCGACGGAGCCGGGCTCGACGTGCTGCTCCACAACGCCGGCGCCCTCACCGACCGCCACGAGACGAACAGCGCCGGGCTCGAACAGACCCTGGCCTCCCACCTCGTCGGGCCCTATGCGCTCACCCTCGGGCTGCGACCGCACCTGTCGCCCGGCGCCCGGGTGCTGTGGATGTCGAGCGGTGGGATGTACACCCAGGGCCTCGACGTCGACCGGCTGGAAATGCGGCCGGAGAGATACCAGGGGTCGGTGGCCTACGCCAGGGCCAAGCGGGCCCAGGTCGAGCTCGTGACCCACCTCGCTCCCCGCTTGGCCCCCGACGTGATCCTGCACGCCCTGCATCCCGGCTGGGTCGACACGCCCGGGGTCGACTCGTCCCTCCCCGGCTTCGGTCGGGTCATGGGCCCGCTGTTGCGAGATGTCGAGGACGGCGCCGACACGGCCGTGTGGCTGGCCGCCGGCGGGGCATCCGGCTGGAAGCCGGGCCTGTTCTGGCTGGATCGCCGACCACGGTCGACCGCCTATCTACCGGGCACGTCGACCACCGAGTCCGAGCGTGGGCGACTGGTCGAGTGGTTGGACGCCCGGGTCGGTTCGGAGCGTGTGAGTTCGTGACCTGAGCCCGAGCACCGCCGGGCTCAGGTCATCCCCGCCGCATCGACCGGACGCGCGTTGCGAGCCGTCGCCTGGCCGCCCCGGCGATTCCGTGGATCAGGTCGTCGTCGACCCCGACGGACCAGTTGAGCAGCTCGGTGTCGATGTTGGCCGCCACCTGCAGGTACTGGGCCGGGTGGTTGGCGCTCCGCTCGCTGCCGAAGTACTCGGCCGTGATCAGGCCGGGCTCGCCCCCGTCGACGCCGAGCGAGGCGCCCCACCGGAACCCGGGTCGGAGCCAGTCGGTCAGGCCCTGCCGGTCGGGGAGGTCGACGAAGCCATCGGCGCCGTTGGTGAGCGTCGGCATCTCGTCGAGCTCGGTTCCCGGCTCGATGCGGAACGACGTGAGCCGGTGGATCGACGAGCGGCGGATCTTGGGAACGACGAGGGGACCGACCGAGAACCACTGCTCGATCGAGAACAGCACCACGTGGATGCCGCGGTCGGTGCGGACGAGGCTGAGGTTGTCGGTGAATCCGCCCGGCCAGCCGTCTGGGTGCAGGTCCCTGCCGTCGAGGAAGCCGGTCTGACGACCCGTGAACCGTTCGACGCCCCGGATCGGGTCGACGGTCCGCCTCAGGTGGAGGAACCGCAGGTAGCGGTTCTGGCTCAGCACGACGACGAGGTAGTCGTTGTCGCCGATCCGGGTCATGCCGACGGCCGACGCCTTCTCGTTCTTGGCCTTGCAGTCCTCCGGGGTGGCGAGCCCGCAGCCGTCGATCCAGCCCTCGACGTGGCCGACCTGCCTGGGGTAGAGCGGCTCGTCGATGGCGTAGATGTACACCCGGCCGGGCCGGTCACCCATCTCGATGGGGACGGCGAGGTAGTCCTCGCAGACGGTGATGCCGCCGGGGTGCCGGCCCTGGGGGAACGCCATCGCCTCCATCCAGACCGGTTCACCGTCGGCGTACTGGCGGTTGTCGTTGATCAGGGCGGCGCCCCAGCCGCGGGGGAAGTCGCTGAGGCTGGCGTAGAGGGTGGTGCTGACGCCGTCGTGGTGGGCGGCGACGCCCTGGACGTGCCCGGTCCACCAGCGGGCCTTGACCTCGCTGAACCACATGCGGTGCAGCTGGAGCTTCGGAGGTCGCTCGATGAAGGCGATGAGGCGCGCCTCAGCGATCTCCGGTCGAGTCGTTCCGCTGACCGGCAGCGGCGGTTCGGTCGGCGTCGAGCCATTGGTGGTCGGCGGTGGCAGCGTGGCCGTCATGTTTCTCAGACGGGCCCGGTGGGTATGTGATACGTGTCACGGTCAGCCGAGAACAGAGGCGTTCGTGCATCCAGTTGCCAGTGAGCGACGGAGTACCCGTCAAAACAGCAACCGCCGTAACCCCCCCTTTGGAGAGAACCATGTCAACCCGTTTCCCCCGTATCTTCGTCGCGCTCCTGGCGCTGGTCCTCGTGGCCGCCGCCTGCGGTGACGACGCCACCGAGGACGCCGACGCGTCGGCCTCCGCCTCCGAGGCTTCGGCATCTGCGTCCGAGGCCGCCACGGAGGAGGAGAACGACGAGGCCATGGAGGAGGAGAGCGACGAGGCCATGGCCGAAGAGCCCGGCACCATCGTCGACGTCGCCGTTGCCGACGGCAGCTTCACCACGCTGGTCGCCGCCGTGCAGGCCGCCGAGCTGGTCGACACCCTGAGCGGCGACGGTCCCTTCACCGTCTTCGCCCCGACCGACGACGCCTTCGCCGCCGCCCTCGACGCTCTCGGCCTGACCGCCGAGGAGCTGCTGGCCGACACCGAGACCCTGACGTCGATCCTGACCTACCACGTGGTGAGCGGCGAGGTGCCCTCGTCCGAGGTCGTGACCCTCGACGGCGCCTCGGTCGCCACCGTCAACGGTGCCGAGATCACCATCGGCGTCGACGGCGACACCGTCACCGTCGACGAGGCCACCGTCACCGCCGTCGATGTGGCCGCCAGCAACGGCGTCATCCACGTGATCGACAGCGTGCTCCTGCCGCCCGCCGGCTGATCCGACCCGCTCCCGGTCACCCCGATGTGGCCGGGAGCAGGCCCGACTCCGGCCCGTCCGTCGTCGTCACCCTCCATGACGACGGGCGGGCCACCTTCGTTTTGGTGTTCAGGCGGCCCGGATTCGGACGATCTCCGGGTGACGCCGCAGGCGCTGCATCGCCCGACCGAGCGTCGGCCCGATCGAGCCGGGCCGCATCTCGAGCTGTTCCGCGATGTCTGCGTACGGCTCGATCTCGGCCTGCAGGTAGCGGAGCTCGACGAGTGCCCGTTGACGATCGCTGAGCGAGGCGAGCGCGGACTCGATGACGGCACCGAGCTCGCTGGCGTCACTCGGGTCGAACGGCACGTCGTCGTGGTCGACGATCTCGTCGAGGCGATCGCTCGGCACCAGCCGCCATTCCTTGCGGATCAGGTTGATCGCCTCGTTCCTGGCCGTCGAACGAAGCCAGCCGCTGAGACAGCGTGGGTCGTTGATCCGGTCGAGTGAGTTGGCGAGACGGATCCAGGTGCTCTGGGTCGCATCGTCGACCAGCGCCGGGCTCAGTCCGCTCGAGCGGATGACGTGCTCGACCATGTTCGTATGGCGGCGCACGATCTCGTCCCAGGCCCGCTGATCGCCGGCCCGAGCCCGGATCACGAGCTCGGCCGGTTCGGTCGTCTGGCGGATACTCGTCGTCGGCGGTCGGTCGTGTGGTCGTCGTGTTGGTCGTGTTGGTCGTGTGGTCGTCGTGTCGGACATGTGGCGGTCGACGGTCACGGTTCCCTCCTCCGTCGCCGGGCCGGCGTTCGCCGACCCGATGCCATCGTCGCCCGCCATCGGACGCGCTACTGGCAAAGACCGCGCACAACGCAGCGCTTCTCAGCCGCCGGGCTGCCTCGGCCGCCGGTCCCCTCTGCGGCCGGCGTCGAGATCGGCTCAGCTGATTCCGGCGGCGCGGAGTTGTTGGAGATCGATGATGCGAACCCGCTTGCGACCGGTCTCGATCCAGCCGCGCTGGCGGAGCTGGCGGAGGGCCATGACCACTGCTTCCCGCGAGACGCCGATCCAGTCGGCCAGGTCCTGTTGGGTGAGGCCGAGCTCGACGTCGATTGATCCGTCCGGCTGGGTGACCCCGTCATCGGCGAGCTCAGCGAGACGACCGGCGAGTCGGGCGAACGCATCGCCGACGGCCGACTCCAACTGTCGGTGCGAGGCCTGCCGGAGGCGTTGGCTGAGATCCCGCAGAACGACGGCGTTGAGATCGGGACGTTCAGCTAGCAGTGGCTGGAATCGCTTGGCCGGCAGCACGAGCGCCTCGACACCGGTGATGGCCCAACCGGACGCCGACCGGGGGCGGCCGTCGAAGAAGCTCATCTCGCCGAGCAGGCTCCCGGGGCCCCGAACCTCGAGGAGCGCCTCGTTGCCGTCCGCCGAGGTGCGGGTGATCTTCACGCGACCCCGTCGAACGACGATGACGTGGGTCGACTGCTCCCCCTCGGCGAACAGCAGCTCGCCGGACAGGTAACTGCGATGGTTGCCGGCCTCCGACAAGGCGATGCGATCGCTGACGCCCACGTCTTCCCAGAACATCGTCACCTCCTACGAGCCGGCATCGGCGGAGGCCAGTCTCCCAGCTGTTCTCGCGGCGGGGCGAGCCGGGCGTCGGGTCGTCTGCAAACTTCTTGGCGGTGGATCCGACTCCGGCGTGAGAACGTCGAGATACCGGCGCACCCTAGAGCCGGTGATCGGACGGTCGGTTCGCCGAAGTAGCAGGCGATCGGCGCGGGCGACCGCCCTCGGAAAGGAAACGGCGATGGTTGCGATCCACACACCCGTCCTTGAATGGATCCCAAGCCCTGACGGTGACCGGCCGGTTCGGGTCAAGGTGACCTATGTGCTCTTCCAGTCGGCGCTCGAGCGCCGCATCGACGGGTTGAACTACCGCGAGCAGATCTCGCTGTGGAGGCCGGACGGAGCGATCGACCGGCTGCTGTGCCGGTTCGCGGTCACGACGTTCCCGAACACGGGAGCGGTCCACGTCCAGCGGATGCGGACGTTCGCACTGCAAGACACGGCCGTCGATGCCCTGGCAGGAGAGCCAGCGGCCGGCGCGGCCTACGCCAGGGTCTCGGTTCGGCCGTTCCTGCCCGACTCGGCCAGCGTCCGGAGCAACGAGGTGCGCTACTCGGCCTGAGCCGCCGCAGCGATGGCGTCACGACCGCCGGCTGCCTGGCCCGGGCTGACTGCATCGGCCTCCTCGTTCAGCTCGCGTTGCCCGGCTAGCGGCCCCCTGATGAGGTCGGTCTGGGCCTCCTTCTGCTTGCGGAGCAGCAGGTAGATGCTGAGACCGGCGAACCACAACAGGCCGATGAGCAGCACCGCGAGCTCGAGGGGCAGCCGACCCGCCCGGCTGGTGAACGACCCGACGAACCACTGGCCGACCATCGCCAGGGTGCCGACGACGAGCAGCCCCAGGACGACCTTCGCCGTCGTGCGGACCAGGTTCAGCCTCTTGCGGTACTCCAGGTCGATCACGGCGGTGCCACAACTCACGAGCGCTCCGCCGGCGATCACGAGCAGCACGAAGGCAGCCAGGAGCGCATCGATCCGTTGGTTGCCCCATCCGCAGGCCGAGTCGCACGTGACCAACGGCAGGAGCCCGTAGCCGGCGCCGGCGAGGATCATTCCGCCGGCGATGCCGCGACTCGGCGGTGGGAAGCGGCGGGCCGGAACGGCGCCGATCATCAGCATCAGGTAGAGCAGCACACATCCGATCCAGAGCCACTGCGATGACGACAGCCAGGCGAGCTCGCCGTCCGGCCGGAACCCCGGTGCGACAGGGTTGGAGTGCCAGGCCGAAGCCGGTTCGGCCAGCGACCGGAGGATCAGGACCGTGGCGATGCCGACGACCGGCGCGAGGGCGCCGACGACCATCATCGCCATGTCTCGTGTCCGCCGGAGCTCGGGTTGGCCGAGCAGGTTGGCCAGCACCATGCGCCGAGCGATCGTGTGGGGGGCAGCGAGGATTCTGATGATGGCATTGGCGACGAAGCTGATTGCGCCACCGACGACGGCAAAGCCGTAGAGAAGCCTGTACAGGTTCCGAACCGATGTCGGAAGGTCGGCCCTGATCGGCCTGGCCACCCCGTTCTGATGCAGGCCGCCTCGCTTCACGCGAGTGCCTTCGTTGCGGTCATCGTTGCTCTTGGTCTGGCGAGCACGTCTGCCGCTGCGTGTTGCGCCATTCGTGGCATTGTCCTCCGACCGGTCGCCGTCGAGCGACAAGGCGGCGGCGATCCCGGTGGAAACCGCGGCTTCCATCGAGGCGACGTCGACCGGGCAGAGGCAGAAGTCGCCGGCCAACCTGGCGTTGTCCAGCTCGATGTCGACGGTCGGCCGACGTTCCCACGAGCCCGCCTCGTTCTTCGTGACCTCACTCGACGGTCCGTCGTTCAGGCAGTAGACGGCCTCGACGATCTCGACCGTGCGTTCGGCTGGGTCGTCGGTCGGCCGGGGCTCGAGGCGCTTGAGCGAGGGAATGAAGTCGGCGATCTCATTCACGAGGAGTTCGACCGCGTCCTCCTTTGGCAGGTGACGCAGCGTCTCGGCGTCGCTGCAGACGAACTGCACGAAGTGCTTGGTTGGCTGTGAGCAATGCCATTCGTCCCAGACCCGGGAGGCCGCGAAACCCGTGATGGCGAAGTTCGAGTTGACCAACGAGAAGTGGGAGCGAGGCAGCTCCTTGCCGTTGATGGTCGGTAGCTCCTCGAAATAGAGGTCGAGCGAGGCCATCGGTGCGGCCGGGAGATAGTTCAGGTTCTGGATCGCCCGTTGGGCTTGCCGGCCCAGCTGATTCGGGCCGTTCCACGTGATGAAGCCGTCGCCGGCCAGCACCCGGTGGGGAAGGGCCAGGATGACCCGGTCGTCGGCGTGGTCGCCGGTCAGCGCGATCTGGGTCGTCTGCCCGGCACCCTCGCTGAGGTCGATCCTGTCCGTCTGCTGGTCGGCGTGCTGTCCGGCCACGTCTTCTGTGCGCACCCGCTGTGTCGTGTCGAGGTTCGTGACCGTGAAGTCGACGATCCGGTCGCCGTCGACCGTGATGTGCTCGATACGCCGCAGCTTCTTGATCGTCACCCCACGACGACACAGCTCGTGCTCGAAGGGTTTCATGAGCTTGTTTTCGAGTGGTCCGGTGCAGGCCCGCCAATTGGCCTTGAAGTAGACAGGCACCCATCGCCGGAAGGTGTTCGCAGTGGTGAAGGCCGAGGCGTCATAGGAGGGATTGGCCAAGGCCTTCAGGACGATCTCCCGCACCCGACCCCTCGTGGTCTCGCCGGCATACCACCGCCCAGACAGGTGATCCTCGAGGGTGCGGCGGCGCAACCGTTCCGGCCAGGAGCCGATCAGGCCGAGCATGACAAACAACACCAGGGCACTGCCCCGGATCTTTCTGATGATCGGGAGCAGCTGTCGTGGCGTTCGGACTGCGCGCCGACCGACCCGGTCACGGATCCACCCGAGGAACGGGATCCCCCGGAACGAGGTCTCGACGACGCGGACCTCGCCGTCGTCGATCGAGATGAGGGCGTAGTCGCGCGATGCGTCATCGTCGGGGTCGGTGAAGCGGGTCTCGTTCGCGGCGCGCTTGGGGTCGCCCGGTGTGCGCCTCTCGTCTTCGACGCTGTCGTACAGGTCGGCATCGCGTAACAGCTGCCACAGGTCCCAGTACCAATAGGGGAACACGTGGTAGCCCTTGTCGGTCAGGATCGACTTCTTGCTCCGGAGGCCGACGACCTCATGGGAGCGTGCCTTGCCACCGAGCCGGGGCTCGCCCTCGTAGAGGATCACTTCGCACGTCTCGCCGTTCTTGTCCTCGGCGTTGGCCGATCGCACGAGGTGGAAGGCCGCAGCCATGCCGGCGAGCCCGCCCCCGAGCACGTGGACCCGTCTGGCGACGGTGCCGGTGGTCGACGAATCCGGCTCGGCGATCGTGTCAGCGGGCATGGATGCTCCTCGCTCGGTCGGCGGCGATGAGTTCGAGGGTCGGTTGCAGGCCCCGGCGGCGACCGGTTCGGGCTGCGGCCCGTCTGGCGGTGGTTCCGAGCCCGCCGATGGCGGCCTCGGCCTCGGCCGCAAGG
>JBCCVL010000029.1:0-42133 GCA_039195375.1 Actinomycetota bacterium | reverse complement strand
GTCCGGCCCGTCGGCCGAGGCGAACGGCAGCACGCGGTTGACCACCAGCGCATCGGCCCGGCGATCCCTGCGCTCGAGGTTGTCGAGGATCCAGGTCGCCTCGTCGATGCGGTCGACCCGGGGGCCGGTGATCAGCAGGTAGGTGGTGTCCGGCCCGGTGAGCAGCGCATCGATGTCTCGGGCCCGTCGCTGGAAGCCGGTGTCCATGCCCTCGAAGTCGGCGAAGAAGGTCACGACGTCCTCGACCAGCGACGACCCGACCAGCCGGGCCAGCAGGCGCATCGCCGCCCGCGACGCCGCCGTCATCGGCCGAAGCACACCGATCCGAGGGGCGAGCACCGAGCGGTAGAGACGGTGGTCGACGAAGCGGCTGAGCCGGCCGGGACTGTCGAGGAAGTCGAGCACGTGGCGCGACGGCGGGGTGTCGACGATGATCCGGTCGAAGCGGGGGTCCCGGTCGAGCTGGTGGAGGCGCTCGGCCGCCATGTACTCGTTGGTCCCCGACAGGGTGGTGGTCAAATTGAGGAACAGCCGATTGCGGAGGATCCGCTCGGCCTGCTCGGGGCTCGTCGCCTCGGACTCGATGACCTGGCGGAACGTGAGCGCCGGGTCGAGCATCGCCGCCCACACCTCGCCTCCGCCTCGACCGGCGGCGTCCCCGCCGAGGTCGGACACCAGCGTCGGCTCGTTCGACAGCTGACCGCGCAACCCGAGGGCGTCGGCCAGTCGCCTGGCCGGGTCGATGGTCAACACCATGACCCGTTCGCCCCGGTCGGCCAGCGCCAGGGCGAGCGCGGCCGAGGTCGTGGTCTTGCCGACGCCGCCCGAGCCGAGGCACAACACGACCCGACTCACCGGTGGCCCCCGGAGTCCTCGGCAGCATCTCCGCCGGCCTCCCGGTCGGCCCCGGCGGCGGCGTCGGCCAGCACCGACAGCTCGTCGAGCCCGATGGCGGTGGTGAACAGGTACGGCAGCTCGACCTGGGGGAGCGGGAGCTGCTCACCGAGCCGGGTCAGCTCCGACCGCTGGTCGGCCAATCGGGCCAGCCGGTGCCTGGCCGCCGCCCCGGCGACCTCGACCCGGGCCCGGTTGGCGGCCCGCGGTCGCTTCGGGAGCGCATCGAGGGCCGTCTCCAGCCCGTCGATCGCCGACCACACCCCGTTGACCACGACCGGGGCCAGCTTCAGGCCGACGTCGTCCTCCAGGGCGAAGGCGGTCTCGACCGTCTCCGACACCGGGGTCTCCTCTGGCAGGGTGACGAGCGTGACCTGGCAGCGACGGTCGTCGGCGAACATCTCCAGCACCCGGTCGGCCTGCTCCCGGACGGGACCGGACTGGGCCGAGCTGGCCAACCCGGCCGCCGCGGTGAGGAACGTGAGGGCGTGGCCGGCGGCCGGCGCGTCGACGATGACCAGGTCGGCCTCCCGCCCCTGTTCGAGCTGGCGGATCTTGCCGAGCGCCAGCAGGTCGCGGATGCCGGGGGCGGCGGTGGCCACCACCTCGATGGCCCCCGTCCTGGTCAGGGTGCGGGTGAGCGGGCCGAGCCCGCCACGGTCGAGGTAGTCGGCCAGGGCATCGTCCGGGCGGATGCGGCGACCCCGGATCCGCCCGGTCACGCCGAGCCCCGGGGTGGGGAGGTCGAGGTCGTCGTAGCCGAGCTCGGCCAGTCCGAACAGCGGCGCCATCCGGCTCTGTCCCTCGAGCTCGACCACCAGCACGTCGGCCCCCGCTCGACCCGCCGCGATGGCCAGCGACGCCCCTACGGTGGTCTTGCCGACACCGCCCTTCCCGGCGACAACGAGGACATTGGAGGCGGCAAACCATGCAACGGACACCACTGCGAAGGCTAACGGCGGCGCTGCTGGTGCTGGCTGCCCCGCTGGCCGTCGCGCTCGGTGTGCTGGCCCCGGCACCAACCGCCGCGCAGACCTCCACCGCGGACGACGGCGAGCTGGCCGCCTGCCCGACCGACCTCGACGCCATCGCCGCTGCCGACAACGAGATCCGGATCCTCAAGGTCGCCGGATTGCTCGACCCGGTCGTCGCCGACTTCGTGCTCGGTGAGCTCGACGAGGCCGAGGCCGATCCGGACTCCCTCGCCGTGGTGCTCTGGGTGAACAGCCGTGGCTCGGCCATCAGCGACGCCGACTACCGGGAGCTCGCCACCCGCCTGCGTGACTCGCCCCTCCAGACCGCCCTGTGGGTCGGCCAGCCGGGGTCGACGGCCGAGGGCGGGACGGCCGAATTGGCCACGGTGGTCGACGTGGTCGGCGTCACGCCGAACTCGAGCATCGGTCGTCTCGGCGAGCGTCGATTGCCGGCCGAGTGGGGCGACCCGTTCGCCGAGGTCACCGGCGTCGACGTCGAGAACGAGTTGCTGTCGGCGGAGGAGTCGGTGGCCGCCGGCGTGTCGGTCGGCCCGCTGCAGAACACGGTGCCGATCGGGTCGTTCGCCACCGAGCTGGAGGGCTTCGACGTGCTCCGCTGCGCCGACGACGAGGGCAACCTGGAGACCATCCCGCTCACCCAGGCCCGGATCTCCGGCCTGAGCCTGACCTCGCAGCTGTTCCACACCGCCGCCAGCCCGGAGGTGGCGTACCTCTTCTTTGCGCTCGGCGTCAGCCTGCTGGTGTTCGAGTTGTTCACGGCCGGCGTCGGGATCGCCGGCGTGATCGGCGCCGGCTTCACCGCCCTCGGCGGGTACGGCCTTGCCATCCTCCCGACCCGGTGGTGGGCGATCGGGCTGATCCTGCTGGCCTTCGTGCTCCTGGCGGTCGACATCCAGACGAACGTCCCGAGGTTCTACACCGTGGCCGGGCTGGCGGTGTTCGTCCTCGGGAGTTGGTTCCTCTACGACGGGTTCACGATCTCGTGGGTGACCCTCGTCGCGGTGTGGATCGGTGCCGTCCTCTACGCCTACACGGGGATGCCCTCGATGGTGAGGACGCGGTTCTCGACGCCGACGATCGGGCGGAAGTGGATGATCGGTGAGGTCGGCGAGGCCGTGACCGACGTCGACCCGGAGGGCACCGTCAAAATCCGTGACGTTACGTGGCGGGCGATCACGAACCGTGCCACTCCTGTGGAAAACGGGGGTCGCGTGCGGGTCATCGGCATCGATCGGCTGCTCTTGGAGATCGAGCCGGAAGAAGGCGGGGCCCGCGACTATCGCGAACGCAGCTGATCGACCCCCTTGTCGAAGGGATCGGCTGGACCTAAGGTCGGGCCCCAGCGAGAGGGGGTCTCACGCCGATGAGTGCGCAGCAGATCGACGAGCTGTGGCAGTACCGGGCAGCCTGCCGCGGTCCGCACAGCAGCATCTTCTTCCCACCAGCCCGCCTGGAGCGCCGACCGGACAAGCGGCGCCGGGAGCAGCGGGCCAAGGAGATCTGCCAGACCTGTCCGGTGCAGAGCGATTGCCTCAGGTATGCGGTCCAGATCCGTGAGCAGCACGGGATCTGGGGCGGCCTGACCGAGAAGGAGCGTCGGCCGCTCCTGAACTGATCGCCCCGGCGCTCAGCCGGCCGGCATGCGGGGGCCGGCGATGCGGACATCGCCCCGCCGGCGGGTCACACCCGTCCCGTCGAGGTGGGCGAGCAGCGGCAGTGCGAACTTGCGCGTCGTGCCGAGCAGGTCCCGGATCTCGGCGACGGTCAGCCCGTCCGGCGTGGCCTCGAACGCGGAGCGGAGCAGACCGATCGCCTCGTCGATGGAGGATCGGGCGAAGTGCACCCCGTCCTCCTCCACCACGGTGCCCCGGCGCACGAGCTCCCGGACCTCGGAGCGGTCGACCCCGTCCGGTCCTGGTGGGTTGAAGGGGCTGGCCGCCAGCTCGGCCACCCACGGGTGATCGGCGAGCGGATCCTCTCCCTCGCCGATCGTGGCCCGCCCAGCCGCCACCTGGACGTCGTCGAGCAGGTCGAGCACCGCCCGCTGCCGGTCGTCGAGAGCGGCCACGTCGAGCCCGAGGGCGCCCGCCCGCTCGACCTGCTCCCGCACCTCGGTCTGCACCCGTTCGAGGATCGCCGGGTCGACCACCCAGTCGCCGACGGCGGTCACCGCCGGGTGCTCCTCGCCTGGCCCGCCGTCGTCGGCGGTCGGGGCCAGCTCGACGCCGGTCAGGCGGGTCAGCCGCTCCCGGGTGACCCAACCCCGCTCGGCCACCAGCCGTTCGATCGAGCGGTCGGGGTTGGCCCGGCTCGCCGGCAGCACCGGGTCGACGTCGAGGATCTCCCCGCCGCCGACCGTCTCGTCACGCCCGCTCTCCCGCAGGATGAACCGGTCGCCTGGCAGCAGTGGCGCCGCCCGGTCGAGGTAGAGGCGGATCAGGCCCCGCTCGCCCGGGGTGATCTCCGAGCCCTGCAGCACCCGGACCCGGGCCGGGAACTCGCCCGATCCGATGTAGGCCAGGTAGGCCCCGCGGCGCGACACCGGGTGGCCGAGGTCACCGAGGACCTCGAGCTCGGCGTCGATCATGGCGGTGTCGTGCCAGGCGTCGCTGGTGACCAGCACGTCGCCTCGGGCCACCTCGGCATGGCCGACCCCGGTCAGGTTGACGGCCACCCGGTTGCCCGGCTCGACCCGCTGCAGGTCGTGATGGTGTGACTGCAGGCCGCGGACCCGGACCGAACGCGGTCCCGGCACCAGCTCCAGCTGGTCGCCGACGGCAAGCCCGCCACCGGTCAGCGTCCCGGTGATCACGGTCCCGGCGCCGGCCGGGGCGAACGAGCGGTCGACCCACAGCCGGGCCACGCCCCGGTCGCCCGAGCGGTCGACCCGATCGACGATCTGGTCGAGCGCACCACGCAGCTCGTCCATGCCGATGTTCTCGGTTGCCGACACGCCGACGACCTCGGCCCCCTCCAAGAACGTGCCGGCGACGTGCTCCTCGATCTCCATCCTCGCCAGCTCGGCCAGCTCCTCGTCGATCTGGTCGACCTTGGTCAGGGCGATGACCCCGTGGCGGAGGCCGAGCAGCGACAGGATCCGCAGGTGCTCCTCCGACTGCGGCTTCCAGCCCTCGGTGCCGGCGACAACGAACACGCAGCCGTCGACCGCCCCGACCCCGGACAGCATGTTGCGGAGGAAGCGGATGTGGCCGGGGACGTCGATGAACGACAGTTCCCGGCCGGACGGCAGGGTCGTGGTGGCGAAGCCGAGGTCGATCGTCAGGCCCCGCGACTTCTCCTCGACCCAGCGGTCGGGGTCGGTGCCGGTCAGGCGCAGCACGAGCGTCGACTTGCCGTGGTCGACATGGCCCGCCGTTGCGATGACGGTCATGCGGTTGGGCCGAGGGCACTGGTCACGGCGTCGATCAGCTCGGCGTCGGCCAGGGGGTCCACCGTGCGCAGGTCGAGCCAGGTCGCCCCCTCCTCGACCCGGGCGACGATCGGGGGTTCACCGGCCCGGAGCGGCTCGGTCAGATCGCCCTCGATCCGCAGCCCGTGGCTCGGGATGGTCACGGTCGGGAGGGTGCCGCCGCCTGGCACGGCCTCGGTGGCCACCGAGGTCAGGCGCCCACCGGCGTCCCCGGCGGGGCCGATGGCAGCGGCGATCGCGGCGACGATGGCCTCGGCCCGCCGCTGGAGGTCGGCGATCGGGGTCGAGGCCATGCGCCAGAACGGGATGTCGTCGCCCCGACGGTCGAGGTAGGCGAGCGTGAGGTGCTGGAGGGCCAGGAGCACGAGATCGCCGGGTCGCAGCGCCCTGGCCAGCGGATGGCGGCCGCACTGCTCGACCAGGTCGCGGCGGCCGGCGATGATCCCGGCCTGCGGGCCCCCGAGGAGCTTGTCGCCACTGAACAGCACCAGGTCGGCGCCGGCCTTGAGGGTCTGGCGGGCCGCCGGTTCGCCATCGAGCCACGGCGGTGGCGGGCCGTCGAGCCACGGGCAGGCGGCGTCGAGCAGCCCGGAGCCGATGTCGGCAACGACCGGGACGCCAATGGTGGCCAGCCGGTCGACCTCGACCTCCTCGGTGAAGCCGACGATGTCGTAGTTGGAGCGGTGGACCTTGAGGACCATGGCCAGGTCGTCGTCGGCGTCTCGGGCCCGGGTGTAGTCGTCGAGTCGGGTCCGGTTGGTGGTGCCGACCTCGACGAGGCGGGCCCCGGACTGGTTCATCACGTCGGGGATGCGGAACCCGCCGCCGATCTCGACCAGCTCGCCCCGGGACACGGCGACGCCGCGTCCGGCGCCGAGCGCAGCCAGGGTCAACAGCACGGCGCCGGCGCAGTTGTTGACGACCATCGCCGCCTCGGACCCGCAGGCCGTGGCCAGCAGATCACCGACCGCGCGCTGCCGGCTGCCCCGCTTCCCGGTGGCCAGGTCGAGCTCCAGGTTGGTGAACGACGCGTCGGTCGTGACCCCGAGCGGGGCCCGACCCATGTTGGTGTGCAGCAGGACCCCGGTCGCATTGATCACCGGGGTCAGCAGGCGGCGCTCCCGTGCCCTGGCCAGATCGTCGACGTCGTCGATCCGGCCATCGGCGATGGCCTGGCGGGCCACCTCGACCCGAAGGGGGTGGGGGAGGCCGTCGGCCTCGATCGAGCGGGCCAGCTGGTCGACCGAAGGGGGCCGGGACACGCCCGCCAGCGTAGCGGCCGCCCTGCGATCACCCGGAGGCGAGTTGGGCCCGCCGGTCGGCTTGTGAGCAAGCCCGGGTAGAATCGGGAGCGATGATCCTGAGCGCTGCTCCCGTTCTGGCGCCCTCGGCCTCGATCGAGGCCGGGCCGGACGGGGGCAACTTCACACTTGCCGGCCCGCTCGCTCCTGTGTTGCACTGGATGGCGGTGGTGGCGGCGGTCCTCGGCTCTGGCCTCAGTTTGCAGCGTCCGCAGCGCGCCCATCGCGCCGGATCCAACGAGTGTCGCCCGGTCGTCGTGGCTCGGCTCGCTCCCCGCCGTTCGCCGGTTCCCCGCCGCCTCGTGACCTCGGCCGCCCGCCGGCCCCACCTCGTCGTGCCTAGGAAAACGGCAGCTCCCGCTGGGCTGCGCTGACCATCTGCTATCAGGAGAAACCGTGTCAGTCACCGAAGAACCCGTACCACCGCCACCGATCATCCCCGGTGTGGCGCGGGCCCTCAGCCCGCTCGTGCGTCGGATCACCTGCGAGGGTGCCAAATCCGACGAGCCGGGCCTGAACACCTACCTGATCGGGATCGACGAGATCGTGATCGTCGATCCCGGCCCCGCTGACGCCGACCACCTCGACGTGCTCTGCGGCTGTGGTGGTGACCGGATCCGTTGGATCGTGCTGACCGACACCGACGAGGCCTACGCCGGCGGCGCCCAGAAGCTCAAGGAGCGGACCGGGGCCGAGCTGGTTGCCCCCGCCGGGTTCGACGGGGCCGACGAGGTCCTCGGCGACGGCTACAAGATCGACGCAACCGAGTTCCGCATCACCGCCGTGGCCATCGACGACGGGGCCGACGGTCGGTTCTCGTTCGTGCTCGAGCAGGAGCGGACTCTCATCAGCGGTGACCACGTGGCGGAGGGCAACGTGCCGCCCGAGTTGCCGAAGAAGGTCAAGTCGTACCGGATCAAGTCGATCGCCCCCGGCCGGGGCCAGTACATCGACAACGCCTCCGTCGTCCTCTAGGGCACCGAACGGTCAACGCGAAGGGGACCGGCCCTCGAGCCGGTCCCCTTTCACGTTCTCTGGCCGCCGATGGCGGCGATCCGCAGGAGGGCGTCGTCCCCCGGAGCGCTAGGAGAAGGACTGGCCGCAGCCGCAGGTGCGCTGGGCGTTCGGGTTGTCGATCGAGAACCCGGTCTGCTGCAGGCCGTCCTTGTAGTCGAGGGTGGCCCCGGTGAGCAGCTGGGCGCTGGTCGTGTCGACCACGACTCGAACCCCACCCCACTCGGTCGAGGTGTCGTCGGCGCCCATCTCGCCGTCGAAGAACATCTCGTAGCTGAATCCCGAGCAGCCGCCGGGACGAACGGCCACGCGGAGGGCCAGCGATTCGTCCTGCTCCTGGTCGAGCAGTTCCTTGACCTTTGCCGCTGCAGAGTCGGTTACGGTGATCACGCCTACCTCCTGGTCGGACCTCCAGTCTACCAATCGGCTCCTGGCGTACATCATCGAGCTGTCGAAGCTCGACGCTCGGTCTGATCCGGGTCGTGACCCCCGGGTATCCTGGAGCTATGGCCGACGCATTCACCCCCGCACCTCCGCCGGCCACCGAGCACGCTCCCGTGCCGACCGGCGACACCCTCGACGAGGCGACGATCATGAACGTCCTCCGTGGCGTGATCGATCCCGAACTCGGCAGCAACATCGTCGAGCTCGGCATGGCCAAGGGGGCGAGGATCGACGCCGACGGACTGGTCACGGTCAAGATCGCCCTCACCACCTCCGGCTGTCCGCTCCGGGCCCAGATCCAGAAGGACACGAAAGCCAGGATCGAGTCGCTCCCCGGCGTCACCAAGGTCAAGATCGACTGGACCGAGCTGACGGCCGAGGAGAAGTCGAACACGATGGCCGTCGCCCGCAAGAACGCGGTCGACCAGGCGGGCGAGACCGCCATCCCGGCCACGGCCAAGGTCCTGGCCATCGCCTCGGGCAAGGGCGGCGTCGGCAAGTCGTCTGTCACGGTCAACCTCGCCGCCGCGCTGGCCGCCAACGGCCTGAAGGTCGGCATCATCGACGCAGACATCTGGGGCTTCTCGATCCCCCGCATGCTCGGCATCGACGGTCGTCTTGAGGCGGTCAAGGACGGCGAGCGGGCGGTCATCACGCCCCACTCGCTCCCGGTGCCGTCGCCGACCGGGCCGCCCGGCCGGCTCGACGTCGTCTCGATGGGGTTCCTGGTCGAGGACGAGGAGTCCGCCCTCCTCTGGCGTGGCCTCATGCTCAACCGGGCCGTGCAGCACTTCCTCGAGGACGTGCAGTGGGCCGACGACCTCGACTACGTCGTGATCGACATGCCGCCCGGCACCGGCGACGTGGCCATGGGTCTGGCCAGGATGATCCCGCGGGCCGAGCTGCTCGTGGTGACCACCCCGGCAACCGGGGCCCAGAAGGTCGCCACCAGGGCCGTGTCGATGGCCCGCAAGTCGTATCTTCGGGTGGCGGGCGTGATCGAGAACATGTCGGTCTTCGTCGCCCCAGACGGGGCCGAGTACGCCCTGTTCGGCTCCGGTGGCGGCGAGGCGCTGGCCGCCGAGGCCGGCGTCCCCCTCGTCGGCAAGATCCCCATCATCCCCGAGGTGTCGACCGGTGGCGACGAGGGCAGCCCGGCCGCCCTGGCCGACGGTCCCGCCGCCGCGGCGTTCGCCGACATCGCCAGGCGGGTCATCGACGAGATCGCCCCACCGGTGGAGATGGCCGGGTGCACGGCCCGCATGTTCGACCTGGCCGAGGAGGCGCTGGCCGCCTTCGACGCCGAACAGGAGCAGGCGGCGGCCGAAACGGCGTCGTAGCGGTCGACCGGCGGCGTCGCTACTCGGACGCAGTGTCCGGATCGGCCGGCTCGGCGGCCCGCTCGATCGTCACCGATTCGTTGACGAGGTGCGACGACGGCACCAGCCGGGCCTGACCGTCGCTGCCGGTCAGCTCGATGGCGGTCGGGTGGATCGCCAGCACCGAGCCGCGGAACCCGCCGATCTCGACCGTGTCGCCCGGTTTGACCAGGCGTCGGACGGCCCGGGTGGCCGCCACCTCGCGAGCCACCCCGTTGCCGCCGAGCCCGACCAGCAGGGTCAGGCTGGCGGCGACGCCGAAGAAGATGGCGGCGACGCCGAGGTTGAGCACGTCGGTGTTGATGCCGAGCTGACCGACCGCCAGCAGTACCGCCAGGGTCACGATCGTCGCCCGGACCGCCGAGTGGGCCAGGCGCTGGGTCTGGATCGGCAGCCGACCGACGGCGCCAGACAGCGCAGTGGTGGCGAAGGCCGAGACCACGTTGGCGGCGATGACGATGATCGCTGCGCTCAGCAGCTTCGGGATGAAGCTGACCGTGTCGTCGACCAGCCGGTCGACGGCGTCCGGCTGGATGATGCCGAGGGCGGTGACGAGCCCGCCGATGATGCCGATCGCCAGGACCAGGCTGGCCAGCGGGCCGGCCACCCGCTGGATCGGGTCCGGCCGTTTCGGCGAGCCGATGACGGTATGGACGATGCGCGACGCCACCAACCCGACGACCACGCCGACGCCGATGGCGATGGCGACCTGGATCCAGTCATTCATGGGGAGGTTCCTCCGTCAGCAGTAGTTTCGAGGTCTCCATACCCGCCCCGAACAGGTCGGTCATCACCTCGATCATGACCATCGAGTCGAGCCGGTCGGCCACCCGCTGTTCCAGGCGCTCCGACAGGTCATCGGGGGCACGATAGAACGCCGCGAGGGCTTCGGCGATCGGACCGCCGGATGGAGCGGCCAGCTCCTCGAGCGCGACGGCGCAGACTTCGCACGTGGCCAGGTGCTCGTCGAGGTCGGGGCGTTCGCCGTCGAGCCAGGCCAGCAGCTCGTCCCGTGAGGGGTGGCGGCGGAAGCGGGCCCAGCGGCTCATCCCTGCCACTCCCGCAGCGCGTTGCCGAGCCGCCGCCTGGCCCGGAGCAGCCGGGTCTTGACCGTCGGCATCGGGATCTCCAGCACCTCGGCGATCTCCTCGTACGACAGCCCGTCGAGCTCCCGGAGCACGACGACGCTGCGCGACAGCTCGTCGAGGTCGTCGAGCGCAGCGACGAAATCGTCCATGGCCGCACCGGACAGGACCCGCGATTCGACCGACCGATCCGGCCTGACCGGCTCCTCGGGCAGCTCGAGCGGGTCGGTCAGCACGGCGCGGCGTCGACGCAACGTCGAGACGGCGGTGTTGTGGGCGATCCGCAACACCCAGCCCCGCAGCGACGAGTCGCCCCGGAACGTCGGGAGGGCGAGCCAGGCCTTGACCAGGGTCTCCTGGGCCACGTCCTCGGCCAGCGCCCGGTCCTTCACCACCGACAGGGCGATGCGGAAGATCGCGTCGCCGTGCTCGGTCACCAGGCGGTGGAGGTCGTCCGGATCACCGCCGGCCTCGGGCCCGTCCGCCGCGTCGGCTCCGCCAGATCCCTCGGTCGGCGCGCCGACCGGCGTGGTGACGACGGTCGGCTCGAAGGCCCACAGACGGAGGGTACGGAACAGCTTGATCATGGCTCTGCGGAGAAGACGCACATGAAGGTACGCGAGTCGCGAGGAAGATGCTCTCGTTCGGCCGATCGCGACCCGGCTTCGACGGGTCGCGGAAACTTTCCCGAATTCTTCGCGACAAACCCCGGGGGTCGCCCGTCGTACCGAGCGACAACGTATCTGCACGTGTTCCCCAAGGAGGAGCAGCATGTTGGCGCAAGATGTGGTGGATGACGGAATCGACATCGTCGACTCCCTCCAGTCGGGTATCACCGACTTCTTCGAGAGCCTCTTCGGGTTCCTGCCGAACCTGATCGGGTTCCTGGCGATCCTGCTGATCGGGTGGTTCGTCGCCCGCTTCATCGCCAGGATGGCCACCCGCCTCTTCAAGGCGATCAACCTCGACCACTACCTCGACCGGGCCGGCATCGGCGGTCCACTCGAACGGGCGGGCTACGCCGACAGCGGTCGGTTCGTCTCGAAGATCCTCTACTACACGGTCATGTTGATCGTGCTGAAGCTCGCCTTCGGTGCCCTCGACATCGATGCGCTCAACGAGCCCTTCGACCAGCTGATCGCCTGGATCCCCAAGGCCCTCGTCGCCCTGGTGCTGATCGTCGTCGGTGGCATCGTGGCCAACGTGGTCCGAGACCTGGTGTCCGGCATCACCTCCGGCCAGTCCTACAGCAACCTGGTGACCAACGCCGCCGGGATCGCGGTCTGGCTGCTCTTCGGTCTCGCCGCCCTCGACCAGGCGCAGATCGCCAGCGACCTGATCGACACGCTGACCACGGCCATCTTCGCCAGCCTCAGCGCCATCCTCATCATCAAGTTCGGTGTCGGTGGCATCTGGGCCGCTCGCGATCGCTTCTGGCCTCGTGTCTATGACGGCATCTCGTCCAACTCGCCGGGGTCGACCCAGTCGGCCACTCCGCCGCCCACACCGCCGCAGGGTTGACCCCGGTCGCGGGTCTCCGGGGTGGGCCCCTCAGCCGCCCTCGTTGAGACCCGCCGGGAGGACCCTGTTGGGCGACACGGGTCCTCCCACTCTCTCCTTCCCCCCGCTGGCCGGTCGGCCGGTCGAGGAGGGCGGGACCGCAACCCCCTCCAGCGGTCCCGCTCCCCCTCGGTCGGCCGGCCGGTCGGCTCTTTGTGTGCCCACCATCGGGCGCCCGCACCGGCCGGGCACCGTCAGGACAGGAGGGCGCCGATGGCGTCGTCGAGCTCGGTCCGGTCGAAGACGTTGTCGATACGGTCGGCCAGCATGCCGTCACCGTCGACCAGGAACAGCGATGGCTCGAAGCTGAGGCCCAGCTCGGTCACCGCCGGGGCGAGTCGGATGGCGGGGTCGAGGTAGTTGCCGCCGACCTCGTCCGGGTTGGCGTAGACCTCGACGTGGACCACGTCGAGACCGTCCAGTCCGTCGGTGGCCTCGATCAGCGTGTCGAGCACCGGCCCGCAGTAAGCGGTCGAGCAGAACGCCGGGGTTGCCACCAGCACGGCGAGGGGGCGGCCCTGGCCGATGAGGTCGGCGGCGTCGTGGCGGTGGAACGCACACGGCTCGAACCGCGTGCAGAGCAGGTCGATGCCGCCGGGATCGTCGAACGTCGGTGTCGAGACGACCGGGAAGGGGTCGCCGACGAGGGGCAGCGTGGCGTCGCCAGGATCGAACGCCTGCACCGGGATCCGGGCGACGGCGGCCCCGACGTCGATCTCCAGGTCGTAGATGCCGGGCTCGGGCAGGGTGGTCCGCAGCGGGTAGTAGCGGAACAGGTCGGCGTGCTGATGATCGGGGTCGGTGCCGTCGAGGTGCTCGTGGTCGACGATCCGACCCCGGACGGCGACGGTGTCGACGACCTCGCCGTTGAACAGGACCGTGATCGGCACCTCGTCGTCGTCGCCGGGGAGCGCGGTGGCCCCGGGATCGTCGGTGGAGTAGATCGACGACAGCTCGGGCACGACGATCCCGAGCGGGATGCGTTGCGGGCGGCCGGCCACCAGCACCCGGTCGGGCGCAAAGAGGGGAACGACCGTCGGGGCGACGAGCGCCGCATCACCATCGCCGCCACAGGCGGCGACCAGACCGGCCGCCGAGGTGACGCCGGCCACCGCGGCCAGCTGACCCAGGAAACGACGTCTGGTCGTGACCATCGATGCGACGGTAGCGGCCGGTCGCGGCCGCGCCTCGAACCGGAGCGGCGGGGCTCCCGTCACACCGATCGCCGTATGCTCGACCCCTGTGACCGATCCATCCGACGTGGCGTCGACGCCCGGACCGTCGGCGGTGCTGACGCTCACCGTCAACGGTGCCGAGGTCGACGTTCCCGACGCCGGATGGTCGCTGCTCGAGGTGCTGCGCCATCACCTCGGCCTGGTCTCGGTGAAGGACGGTTGCAGCCCGCAGGGCCAGTGCGGCTGCTGCACGGTGCTCGTCGACGGCAAGCCCAGGGTGGCCTGCGTGACCCCGGCCAGGCGGGTCCGGGGCCGGTCGGTTGTCACGCTCGACGGTCTCGACGCCGAGCGCCGGGCCCGTTGGGGCGAGGCCATGTGCGCAGTCGGCGGGAGCCAGTGCGGGTTCTGCACGCCGGGGATCGTGGTCCGCCTCGACGCACTGGTGGCCGAGGCCGAAGCCGCCGGTTCCACCGTCGACGACGCCGACGTCGACCAGGCGCTGCTCGCCCATCTCTGCCGGTGCACGGGATGGCAGACGATCGGGGAGGCGACCCGGGTGGTGCTCGGCGCCGGTGCGGCCGCCGTCGAGCACCGTGGCCCGGACGACCGCGACCTCGAGGCGGCAACGAGGCGGGCGGCGATCGAGGGTCGGAGCCCCCAGCGGGTCGATCCGGCGGTCGCCCTCGGGGCCGGCCGGTTCGCCGCCGACACCGCCCCGCCGGGAGCGCTGCTGGCGGTGTCGGATGGTCGAGGCGGCTGGGCGGTCGGCGAGACCCTGACGGAGGCCAGGGCCGCGGCCGGCAAGGTCCAGGGGCGGCGGACCACCGCCCCCCACCGGCACCCGCTGGAGCTGCCGCCGGGTGTGTGGGACGCCACCTTGCGAACGACCTGGGTCGACGGCGCCTACCTGGAGACCGACGCGTCGTGGTGTGCGCCTGGCGGTGAGCCGTCGTCGCCGGTGGCGAACGGCGGCGCCTTCGGGGCCAAGTTGGAGGGCAGCCCGCCCGGCGCGCTCGACGTCGGCGCCGCAGCCAGGCGCCTCGCCGACGAGCATGGTCGACCGGTGCTGGTGCTGGCCAGCCGGGAGGACGTTGCCCGCTTCGCGCCGAAGCGCCCACCGGTCGCCGGAGGGATGCGGGCAGACGGCACCGGGGTGCTGCGGCTGGCGGCCGGCCCCGAGCAGGCCGAGGCGCTGGCGGCATCGGTCGCTGCGGTCGCGCCGCAGCTGGTCCTGGAGCCGGTCGCCGTGCCCGGCCCGCCGACGTCGGCCGCGGTCCGGGCCGCCGGCTGGGCCGAGGCGATCGTGCTGTCGGCTGGCGTCGCCGGGCGGCTCGACCCGGTGCGGTCACCGGACGGGGCCGAGGCGACCGCCGCTGTCGACATCGGTGCCGACGGCGAGCCGACGATCCGGGTCTCGGTCCGCTGCGGTCAGGTGCTCGACCCGGTCGTGCTGCGCTCGTACAGCATCGGGGCCGCCCACATGGCCTGGTCGTGGCTGACGTCGGAGGCGATCCTCGTCGACGACGACGGCACCGTCCACGACCTCACCGTCCGCAGTTTCGGCGTGCTCCGGGCGGTCGACACGCCCCACATCGAGGTCGAGCTGCTCGACGACGACCGCCCGCCGGTCAACGGCTCCGATGCGGTCTTCGCCGCCGTTGCCGCCGCCGGTTGGCTGGCCAACGATTGTCGGCCAGACTGGCCGATCGGTCGGTCCTGAACCAACCACCGAACCCTCCCCCACACCTCGACACGCAGGAGCCTGCGCCATGAGCACGCCCGTTGGTCCGTACACCCCGATCGTCGCCGCCGGTCCGTGGCTGGTGTCGTCCGGTCAGGTCGGCATCGCCGACGGGGCCATCGTCGACGGTGGGTTCGATGGCCAGTTCCGCCAGGCCCTGGCCAACCTGCAAGCCTTGTTCGAGGGCGCGGGCTCGTCGCTGTCGGCCATCACCAAGACCACCGTGTTCCTCACCGACATGGCGGACTACGCCGAGATGAACCGGATCTACCTCGAGGTGTTCGGCGACCACCGCCCGGCCCGGTCGGCCGTCGCTGTCGCCCAGCTCCCGCTCGGCGCCCTGGTCGAGATCGAGGCCTCGGCCTACGTCGGCTGAGCGGCGGCGGCGCTTCCACCCATCGCCGCTCAGCAGGGCGACGCCTCCCAGCCGGCAAGGCGCCAGCCTACCCCGCTCCGCTCGACGTTGACCACGACGGTCGGATCGGTCGGGGTTCCGATCACATAGCTGATGGTGTCGTCGTCGATGACGACCTCGGTATAGCCGGTCGCGGGGAGCGGCGGGTCGTTCTCGGCGTTGGCCGCGTCGATCGTGGTCACCAGGGCCGAGGTCGGTGCATCCCAGATGGTGTCGGTCGCTCCGCCCCGGCGGGGCGGTGCATCGGGGAGGCCGTCGCACGACCCGGCCTCGGCCACCAGGGGAGCGGCGTCGGCTCGGATCGTGTCGACCACGAGCTCGGCGCCCCCGTCGTCGCTGCCGGGGTCGTCGCCGCCGATGCCCTCGGGCCCCAGTGCCGGGTCGAGCTCGGAGATGTCGAGCGGGAGCCCGAAGGACCACATGGCCGAGAGCGCCCCGCCCCACCAGTCGACCGTCGTCCGGTCCCCGATGGCGGTGATCTCGACCAGACCGCACTCGCCGGCGGCTCCGCTGATCGAGCCGATCACGTGCGAACTCCAGGCCGTGTCCGACGCCCCGTCGGGGGAGTCGACGAAGCCGATCGAACCCCCGTCGCCAACGTCATCGGGACCGAGTCGACCGACGAGCGTTGGATCCGCCGGCCAGCGGATCTCGACCGACGCCCCCGGGCCGGCGTGGTGCCACACCGACTGGTTGGCGAGCGCCGACCGGTCGGACCCCGGGGCCGGTCCATCGGCGATCGGTTCGAGCAGGTCGCCGACCGCGATCGTGACCGGCGGGGTGGCGCCGCAGGCGGCGGCGAAGCCGACGGACTCGATCGGGTACTCGATCAGGGAGAGCAACGTGCCGCCGACGTGCTGGGCCCGCACGATGATGGCCTGTGGGCCGACGGGGACCTCGATCGCCGGGCCGTCGCCGATCGACCCGGCCGTCCCGAACGGCCGCTGACCCGAGGGGCCGAGGCCGTCGGGGACCGGTGCGCCGGCGACGGGTGCGCCCCCGATGTCGAGCACGTCGGCGACGGCCATGGCGTCGACGAACGACCGTGGATCGGTGACGACGACCTCCGCGGTGACGACGTCGAGCCGACGGTCGACCGTCATCGTCACCCCGTCGGTCGTCGCTGCGACCACGCCGGGGACGAAGTCCCCGTAGCGGGTGACGACCGAGCCGCGGACCGAGACGTTGGCGGCTTCGACCGACCAGCGGAACAGGGTCAGCCGACCGTCGCCCTCGATGCGGCGGACCTCGACCGGGAGATCGGGCAGCCGGTCGGCGAGGTAGGCGTCGACGACCTGGTCGACGGTGCCGAGCCCGGGGTCGGTGAACACCAGCGAGCCCCGCCGGACGTCGATGCGCTCGGGCAGTCCGGCCAGCACCTCGTCAAGCGTCGGGTCCGGCAGCGGCGGGGTCGTCGGTGGCGGGGTTGCTGTGGTCGCGTCGTCACCGGTATCCGTCGCCGGCGAGCCGGACCCGGTCGACGGCTCGCCGCCGGTCCCGGCGGCGGTGAGCGTTGGGCGCTCACCATCGACCGACACGAGGGCAGCGATCACTCCGGCGACCACGGCGACGACCGCAACCGAGGCCACCGTTGCCCCGACCAACACCGTCCGCCTCCGGGCGGTTCGCCGCTCGGGCCCTCGGCCGCGGGCCGGGGTCGCATCGGTGCGGGAGCCATCCGAGGCGTCCGGCAGCGCCGGCTCGTCTCCGTCCGCCGGTGCCGCAATGTCGCCGGCTCGGCGGCGGAGCATGGCGACGACCTGCGCCTCCAGGTCACTCATCGTTCGATCTCCTTGCCGAGTCGGGCCAGGCCACGGTGGATCGCCGTCCGCACGGTGGCCGGCCGGCAGCCGAGCAGCTCGGCGATGTCGCGATGGGGGAGGTCCTCGTAGTAGCGGAGGACGATGGCGGCCCGCTGCCGTTCGTTGAGCCGGCCGAGGGCGTCCCACAACTCATCGGCCTCGAACGGGGTCGGCACCGGGCCGGTCGGCTGGTGGGCCCGGACCACCCGTTGATGTCGGCCCCAACTCTTCGCCCGGTTGACGACGGCCCGCCGGACGTAGGGCAAGGGGTTGCGCACACCGGACCAGGCCGTTCGGGTGGCGATGAACGCGTCCTGCACGATCTCCTCCGCCGCCTCGGCCTCGCCGGTCAGGAGGTAGGCCAGCCGCACGAGCCCGGTCCGCTCGGACCGGTACAGGTCGACCAGGGGCGCCGGCCAGCCGGCGTTGGCCCCGACCCCGTTGCGCTGGCCGACCAGCGAGTCTTCACCCATCACCTGTCCAGACGCCTCGGCCGACCGGAATGCTCCGTCCGGGGCCCGGATTCCGGTTGGCGTTCCGGAGCAGATCCCGCCGGCCGTCAGCCACTACACTCGCCGACATGCTCGGTGTGATCCTCATCGTCCTCGCCCTCCTCGTCGTGATCCCGGTCGGGTTCCTGATGAGCACGAGCGTGGCCGCCGCGGTCCTCGGATTCCTGTTGAAGGATGACGCCGATCGTCGTCACGACGGCAGCGAATTGCTCGAGACCAACTACTGATCCCGCCAGGTCCAACGCTGGTCAGAATCTTGTAAAGGCTTGGGTGGAGCCGCCCGAATTCGGCCCAGGAAACGCCGATCCCGGATAGCGTTCAGAGCGGTGATCGATCTACGGAAACTCCGCGACGACGAGGCCTATCGCAACGGTGCGATGGCCAAGGGTGTCGATGCCGAGAGCATCGATCGGGTGCTGACGCTCGACGACGGGCACCGGTCTGCGTTGGCTGCGGCCGAGGAGCTGCGGGCCAAGTCCAACGTCGCCTCGAAGGAGATCGGTCGGGCCGCCCCCGAGGAGCGTCAGGCCAAGATCGACGCCGCCGGCGAGCTCAAGCGCGAGGTCACCGAGGCCGAGGCTCGGCTGACGGCGGCGGCCGAGGAGCTCGAGAAGCTGGCGCTGACCATGCCGAACCCGTCACACGACTCGGTGCCCGAAGGTGGCGAGGACGACTTCAGGGTCGAGGCTGAGGTCGGCGACTGCGCCCCCGAGGTCGCCTACGACCACGGCACGATCGGCGAGCGCCTCGGCCTCGTCGACACCGAGCGGGCCGTCCGCATGTCGGGCAGCCGCTTCGCCTACATCATGGGCGACGCCGTCCGCCTGCAGTTCGCGCTGGTCCAGTGGACGCTGGCCAAGGTGGCCGAGCACGGCTTCATCCCCGTCGTCACCCCCGTCCTGGTGCGGGAGGAGATGATGGAGCTGGCCGGCTTCTTCCCGACCGACCGCAACCAGGTCTATGCCCTCGAGGCCGACGAGCTGTACCTGATCGGCACCTCCGAGGTGGCGCTGGCCGGCATGCACCGTGAGGAGCGGCTCGACGACGAGCAGCTCCCGGTCCGCTACGCCGGCTATTCGAGCTGCTTCCGCCGGGAGGCCGGCACCTACGGCAAGGACACGAGCGGTCTGTTCCGGGTCCACCAGTTCGACAAGGTCGAGATGTTCATCTACGCCCACCCCGATCGGTCGTGGGAGGAGCTGGAGTTGCTCCGGCAGATCCAGGAGGACATCGTCGGCGGCCTCGGCCTGCCCTATCGGGTGATCACGGTCGCCGCCGGCGACCTCGGTGCCGCCGCGGCCAAGAAGTACGACCTCGAGGTGTGGCTGCCGAGCGAGCAGCGCTACCGCGAGGTGACGTCCTGCTCGAACTACACCGACTACTCGGCCAGGCGGATGAGCACCCGGGTCAAGACGGTCGACGACGCCGGCAAGTCGAGCACGGTGCTCGCCCACACCCTCAACGGCACGGCGTGCGCCATCGGTCGGACCCTGCTGTCGATCTTCGAGAACCACCAGCAGCCCGACGGCTCGATCGTCGTGCCAGAGGTTTTGCGCCCGTTCTGCGGGGGTATGGACGTGATCGGGCCGCAAGACGGTTCCTGAGCGCAACGGGCGGCGACCTCACAACAGGCGAGTCAACGACGACAGGAAGAGGCATGACTGGGACCAGGCAACGGAGCCTGCACCAAGCAGCCGTCGATCAGTTCCAACGCGCAGCTGATCTGATCGACCTGAGCGACGCGTACCGGGAGATCCTCTCGTACCCGAAGAACGAGATCATCGTGAATTTCCCGGTGGCGCTCGACGACGGGACGAGGAAGGTCTTCACCGGCTACCGCATCCAACACAACAACCTGCTCGGCCCGTACAAGGGCGGGCTGCGGTTCCATCCGGACGTCGACCTCGACGAGGTCAAGGCGCTGGCCGCGTGGATGACGTTCAAGACCGCGCTGGTCGGCGTGCCGTTCGGTGGGGCGAAGGGTGGGGTCACGATCGACCCGGCCGATTACACCGACGACGAGATGCGCCGGATCGTCCGCCGGTTCACCCACGCCCTCGGGTCGAACATCGGACCGGACCACGACATCCCCGCCCCCGACATGGGCACGTCGTCGAAGACGATGGACTGGGTGATGGACACCTACGCCAACATCTCGCCACCTGGGTTCCGCCAGAGCGTGAAGGGCGTG
This sequence comes from Actinomycetota bacterium, assembly GCA_039195375.1. Taxonomy (GTDB): domain Bacteria; phylum Actinomycetota; class Acidimicrobiia; order Acidimicrobiales; family SZUA-35; genus JAHELU01. Next base: position 22,195 of record JBCCVL010000029.1, on the reverse strand, counting down.
GTCACCGGCAAGTCGATCGAGGTCGGCGGGTCCGTCGGGCGGGAGGAGGCCACCGGCCGTGGCGTGCTCTACAGCCTGCGTCACTGGTGCGGCGAGACCGGCAGCCGGCTCGACGAGCTGACCGTCGCCGTGCAGGGCTTCGGGAACGTCGGCGGCCACTTCTGCGAGCTGGCGGCCGAGGCCGGGGTGACGATCACCGGCGTGTCCGACCACACCGGCACCGTCGTCAACGACGACGGGATCGACATCGCCAAGCTCCGCCTGTGGTCGGCCGAGAACGGTGGCATCGACGGCTTCCCCGGTGCCGAGGCGGTCGATACCGAGACGCTGTTCGCCCTCCCGGTCGATGTGCTCGTCCCCGCTGCGCTGGAGAACCAGATCACGGCCGATCGGGCGGCCAAGCTGCGCTGCTCGTTGATCATTGAAGCCGCAAACGGCCCGACGGCGGCCGACGCCGAGCCGGTCCTGGCCGACCGGTCGATCGAGGTCGTCCCCGACATCCTGGCCAACGCCGGTGGCGTCATCGTGTCGTACTTCGAGTGGTTGCAGAACAAGTCGGCCAGGGCGTGGTCGTTCGCCGATGTCGATGACCGGATGCGGGAACTGGTGTGGCAGGCCCACGACCGGGTGGTCGAACGCCGTCGCCAGCTCGACTGCACCAGGCGGGAGGCAGCCTACGTCGTCGCCCTGGACCGCATCGCCGACGTCTACGACCGGCGGGGCATCTTCCCCTAGCGATCAGACGTCGAGGATCAGGGGGCGGTGGTCGGAGACCTCGGGTTCGGACGGGGCCTCGAAATGGACCACCGTGGACGGGTCGCTGACGAGGAGATAGTTGGCGTGGCGGATCGGCTTGGTGTAGCGGGCGGTCCGGGTGTCGGCGGTGCCGACGAGATCGGTCAGTCCGAGCCGACCGAGCGCATCGAACGTCACGCTGTCCGGCAGGACGTTGAAGTCGCCGCAGACCACCGCCAGGTCGCCCGGCTTGACCAGCTCGTCGACGAACGACGCCAGCGCCTCGGCCTGGTCGAGCCGGTCGGGTGTGTCGTGCTTGCCCTCGGGGTCGCGCAACCCGTGGAGGTGGGCAACGGCCACCGTCCGCCTGGCAGCTGTCGACCCGGCCGCGCCGTTGTCGACGATCCGGATCCCCTGGGCCTGGCGGGGCCGCCCGGCCAGTGCCCACGCTTCACCGTGGTCGACGTAGGAGCGGTAGACGAACCGCGACAGCTGACCGAGCACCGGAAACCGCTGATCGACGAAGACCGCCAGACCGAAGTCCTGGCGGAGGAGCCGATCGCCGACCCCGATCGGTCCCGAGTCACACGTGACGAAGAAGCCCTGGTGGTTCGGCAGCAGCGCCCGGACGTCGTCGAACAGGTTGGCCCTGGTGGCGAGCTGGCGTTCGTCGTCACGGAAGTCGACCCAGCCGCCGAGCCCCGGGGTCCTGGTCACCTCCTGGAGGCACAGCACGTCGGCCCCGCACTCGGGGAGCCACTCGGCCAGGGCGTCGTGGAGCACCCCGCACCAGGCATTGACCGAGACGATCCGCATGCCCCCGCCCCGAGCCCGTGACCCGGTCCGGCCTCAGCCGTTCTGCCAGCGCGACTGGCCGAGCTTGTAGCCGACCCCCCGCACCGTCGAGATCAGGCTCGAGTGCTCCTCACCCATCTTGGCTCGCAGCCGACGGATGTGGACGTCCACCGTGCGGGCCCCGCCGTAGTACTCGTAGCCCCAGACCCGGTTGAGCAGCACCTCGCGGGTGAACACCTGCCCGGGACTGGCGGCCAGGAACCGCAGCAGCTCGTACTCCATGTAGGTCAGGTCGAGTGGGCGGTCCTCGAGCATGGCCTGGTAGGTCTCGACGTTGAGGCTGAGCGGCCCGTAGACGATCAGCTCCGGCCGCACGCCGCGCCCGGCCCGCCACTGCAGGTGCTGCAGGCGGGCCTCGAGCTCCTGGGGCAGGAACGGCATGATGATGAAGTCGTCGAACAGGTCGTCTCGTGTCGACAGGTCGTCGAGCCGGCTGCCGCTGACCAGGATCAGCGTTGGCTCGACCGGCACGTCCCGCTTGCGCAGCTCCCGGCAGAAGCGCCAGGCGTCCTCGGCCCGATCGTCGACCACGACGAGCGACCCGGCCCACGGGGAGCGCTGCTCACCGGCCCGGTCCGGGTCGGCCGATCGGTCGAGGATCTCGCCCGCCTGGTCGGCCGCGGTCCACTTGTAGCCACCGATGTCGAGGAAGCGGGCCAGCTCCGTCGGCGGTGGGTTCGGGAACACCGCGAAGCTCTCGGTCTGCAAGGTCGGCGGGTCGCTCATGTCACCATGTCGGGAGATAGCGCTCCAGCTCCCACTGGCTCACGTGGGCCTTGTAGCTGGCCCACTCGTCGCGCTTGTTGCGGAGGAACCACTCGAAGATGTGCGAGCCGAGGGCGTCGTGGACCAGTTCCGACTGCTCCATCAGGTCGAGGGCCTCGTGCAGCGACCGGGGTAGGGGGACCGCCCCGAGCTTCTCGGCGTCCTCGACCGACAGCTCCTGCAGGTTCTCGGTCGTCTCCGCCGGTAGCTCGTAGTCGCCCTCGATCCCGGCCAGCCCGGCGGCGAGCAGCACCGACAGCGTCAGGTAGGGGTTGGTCGTCGGATCGGCCGCCCGGTACTCCAGTCGGGTCGACGACGCCTTGTCCGGCTTGGTCATCGGTACCCGGACCAGGGCCGAGCGGTTGTTGTGGGCCCACGACACCCAGACCGGGGCCTCGTAGCCGACGACCAGCCGCTTGTAGGAGTTGACGAGCTGGTTGGTCACCGCCGTCAGTTCGGGGGCGTGGTGGAGTAGCCCGGCCATGAACTTCCTGGCCGTGTCCGACAGGTGGTCGACGCCGTCGCCGTTGCCGTCACCAGCGCCGTCGGCGTGGAAGGCGTTGTCGTCACCGCGGAACAGCGACAGGTGCAGATGCATACCCGAGCCCTGCATGCCCTCGAGCGGTTTCGGCATGAACGAGGCGTAGTGGCCCTGTTCGAGGGCGAGCTCCCGCACGACCAGACGGAACGTCATGATCTGGTCGGCCATCGACATGGCGTCGGTGTAGCGGAGGTCGATCTCGTGCTGGGACGGGGCGTCCTCGTGGAACGAGTACTCGACGGGTATGCCCATCTGTTCGAGCACCGACAGGGTGCGGCGCCGGAGGTCGGATGCGACGTCGCTGGTGGTGAGGTCGAAGTAGGAGCCCGAGTCGAGCGGGGTCGGGGCGTGGTCGGGGCGCCCGTCGGCGAAGTAGAAGAACTCCATCTCGGGGGCGACGAAGAACGTGAACCCGGCCCGGTTGGCCCGGTCGAGGTTGCGTCGCAGCACCTGGCGGGGATCGCCGGCGAAGGGCGAACCGTCGTGATGCTGGATGTCGCAGAACATCCTGGCGGTCGTGCCCGAGTCGGTCCACGGGAGGAGCTCGAAGGTCGAGGCGTCCGGCAGGGCGAGGACGTCGGACTCCTGGACCCGACTGAACCCGTCGATGGCCGAGCCGTCGACGTGCACGCCCTCCTCGAACGCGGTCTCCAGCTCGACCGGCGAGATGGCAACCGACTTCAGCTTGCCGAGGACGTCGGTGAACCAGAGACGGATGAGCTTGACGTTCCGCTCCTCGGCGGCCCGGAGCACGTACTCCTGCTGGCGTTCCACGTTTTGATTCGTAGCAGCTTTGGTCAGCCGGTGACACCCCCGGTGCCGCGGCCGAACTGGCCCGATCTGTAAGGTTTCGGGTCGCCGACGGGCCCGTTCCCGGCTGCCCGAGCGGCCCGATCGGTGCCATCGGGGCCGTCGATGCGTTGGGCCGGATTCACATGCCGTTAACACGCGGCGTCTTGTCACCCGGTGCGGCCACCGCTTCACTGATCCGAAGGGTTGTCCCGGCTCCGACCGACACCGTTGTCGCTGTTGCCTCCTCGGCAGGACCCCCCACAACCCCTCCAGCCGTCCACCGGGCGGCCGACGAACCATACCCAACCAAGTCGGGAGTAGACGTGACCTACCGGGCTGAATACATCTGGATCGATGGGACCGAACCAACCAGGGAGGTCCGTTCCAAGACCAAGATCCTGGCCGACGGCGACACGCCGGGCATCTGGGGCTTCGACGGCTCCAGCACCAACCAGGCCACCGGCGACAATTCCGACGTCGTCCTCCAGCCGGTCTTCCAGTGCCCTGACCCGATCCGCGGTGGTGACAACATCCTGGTGCTGTGCGAGACCCTCCTCACCGAGGACATGTCGCCGCACCCGACCAACACCCGGGCCGCGGCTCGTGCGGCGATGGACAAGTACGGCGACCAGGAGCCCTGGTTCGGTCTCGAGCAGGAGTACACCATGCTCGAGCCAGCATCGGGTTGGCCGCACGGCTTCCCGTCCCACGGCTACCCCGGCCCGCAGGGCCCGTACTACTGCGGCGTCGGTGCGGTGAAGATCGCCGGCCGTGACATCGTCGAGGAGCACACCACCCTGTGCATCGAGGCTGGCCTCGCCATCTCCGGCACCAACGCCGAGGTCATGCCGGGCCAGTGGGAGTTCCAGATCGGCCCGGCCGACACCGTGACCGTCGGCGACCACCTCTGGATGGCCCGCTACCTGCTGTTCCGGATCGGTGAGAAGCACAACGTCGAGATCTCCCTCGAGGCCAAGCCGATGAAGGGTGACTGGAACGGCGCCGGCATGCACACCAACTTCTCGACCAAGGCCATGCGTGAGGGCTACGAGGCCATCACCGCCGCCTGCGAGGCCCTTGGCGCCGCCGGCAAGCCGGCTGAGCACCTGGCCGGCTACGGCATCGGCATCGAGGATCGCCTCACCGGCGAGCACGAGACGCAGCGCTTCGACCAGTTCAGCTACGGCGTGTCCGACCGCGGCGCCTCGATCCGCATCCCGTGGCAGGTGGCCAAGGACGGCAAGGGCTACATCGAGGACCGCCGCCCCAACGCCAACGCCGACCCCTACGTGGTCGCCACCCTCATGACCAACACGGTCGGTGAGGCGCTGGCCTCGTAGTCGGGGGTCTGGACCGATGGGCCGCCCATCGGTACAGTTCAAATCTTGACCAGAGGGGTCGGTTCGGCGGGAACCGGCCCCTCTGGCAATTTTTGGCGCCCGTTGTCACGTCTTTCGGGCCGCTTTCATCGTCGAACGCTGGTCGGCCCATCATCTGCCCCTAACACGGCGGGCCGACGATGAGGTCATTCCCCCTCACACAGGAGTTCGACACGACATGACCAACTCGACGTCCAAGCGCTTCGCCGTGCCCGCCGCCCTCGTGATCGGCGGCGTGACGGTGGGCTCGTTCGTCGCCCCGATCGGTCTCGCCTCGGCCGACACCACCGGCGAGAGCGACACGGCCCCGGACGAGGCCACCTCGACCGACGACGAGGCAACCGACGGCACGAGCCGGCGGGGCCATCGCCGGGCCCGCATCGCCGCCCGGGCAGAGGTGCTCGAAGACGCGCTCGGTCTCGAGGCGAGCGAGATCCGGGACCGGCTGGCCGACGGCAACTCACTGGCCGATGTTGCCGAGGCCCAGGGTGTGTCGACCGACGACCTCTCGGCCGCCCTGGTCGATGCCGCCACCGAGCGCATCGACGAGGCCGAGGCCGACGGCAAGATCGACGCCGAGCGTGCCGCCGAACTGCGGGACGGCCTCGACGAGCGGGTGGCCGAGTTGATCGAGCGGGTACCGCCCGAGGACTTCGGCGAGCGCCGTTCGCCCCGCACCACGCGTGGCCTCGGCGCTCTCCGGGCCGGATCCGACGCCGCCAGTGAGGCGCTCGGCCTCACCGGCGAGGAGATTCGCGAGGGTCTCAATGACGGCAAGTCGCTTGCCGACCTGGCCGAGGAGCAGGGCGTCTCGACCGACGAGCTCGCGGCGGCCATGGTGGCCGAAGCCGTCGAGCGGCTCGACGAGGCCGTTGCCGACGGCAAGATCGACGACGAGCGTGCCGCCGAGGCGGCCGAGCGGCTCGAGGAGATGGTCGAGCGGGCGATCGAGGCCGAGCCGTTCGCCCTCGGCCGTGGCATCGGTCGAGCCGAGGGCCGTCGTGGCTTCCACCGCCACCACGGTGGACCCGATGCCGCTGACACCGCCGACGGCGAGGTCGTCGAGTCCACCCTCACCGACGTCTGAACCGGTCCCGGTCCGCCAATGACGGCCGTCCACGGCCGCGTCATCGAGCTCGTCCCTCCCGAGCTCAGCAACGAGTGCCCCGATGCCATCCGGCGTCGGGGCACTCGCCTGTCCGCGGGTGGACGTGGAACCGATGGTCCAGAACCGAGGACGCGATCCACCGAGACGCCACCCCTTGCGGGGCCCGTGTCCGGCGGCCCGCTGACCTTCAGCCGGTCGGCGGGCGGGGGTTGCCCCGGTACTGGTTCGTGATCGGCATGCGCCGGTCACGGCCGAAGGCCCGGCGGGACACCCGGGTGCCGAGCGGGCTCTGGCGCCGCTTGAACTCGGCGATGTCGACCAGTCGGGCGATGCGGGTGACGACCTCGGGGTCGTGCCCGTCGGCCACCAGGTCGGCAGCCGTCCGGTTCCGCTCGACCAGTTCGACCAGCATCGGGTCGAGGACCTCATAGGGCGGGAGGCTCTGGTCGTCGCGCTGGTCGGGTCTCAGCTCGGCCGACGGCGCCTTGGTGATGATCGATGCCGGGATCACCTCCCGCCCGGCCCGACGGTTGTAGGCCTCGGCCTGCTCGTAGACCTGCAGCTTCCACAGGTCCTTGATGACGGCGTAGGCGCCGGCGGAGTCGCCGTAGAGGGTGGAGTAGCCGACCGCCAGCTCGCTCTTGTTGCCGGTGGTCAGCACCAGCCACCCGAACTTGTTGGCCAAGGCCATCAGCGTGACCCCGCGGATCCGGCTCTGCAGGTTCTCCTCGGTCAGCCCGGGCGGGTCGTCGCCGAACGACGGGGCCAGCATGTCGAGGAAGGCGCCGTGGGCCGGCTCGATGGCCACCACCCTGGCGTTGATCCCCAGGTTCTGGCACAGCTTCTCGGAGTCGGTCACCGAGTGATCAGACGAGTACCGCGACGGCATCATCACCGCGTGCACGTGCTCGGGGCCGAGTGCCTCCGCCGCGATCGCCGCCGTCAGCGCCGAGTCGATGCCGCCGGACAGCCCGAAGCAGATGTCGGTGAAGCCGTTGTTGTGCACGTAGTCACGGGCGCCGAGCACCAGGGCCTCCCACAACTCCTCGTCTTGGCTGAGCAGCGGCTCCAGCGCCGGGGGGAGGCCATCCTGCGACACCGACGGTCCGGTGGTGACCGTCGTGACCGGCAGCGTGATCGGCTTCGGGTCGGTGACCTCGAAGTCGGCCACGTGCACGTGCTCGACGAACTGGCCGGCCCGAGCCACGAGCTGGCCGTCGGCGTCTCGTACCTCCGACGTCCCGTCGAACACCAGCTCGTCCTGGCCGCCGACCAGGTTGAGGTAGGCGATCGGGGTCGCGGTCTCGGCGATCCGGCGGGTGATCACCCGCTCCCTGGCCTCGACCTTGCCCTGACGCCAGGGTGAGGCGTTGAGGTTGATCACCATCTGCGCCCCGCCGTCGGCCAGCACATTGACCGGCCCGCCGTCGATCCAGAGGTCCTCGCAGATCGAGACACCGACGGTCACCCCGGCGATCGACCACAGCGGGAACTCGGTCCCCGCGGTGAAGTAGCGCTTCTCGTCGAACACGTCGTAGTTGGGCAGCTCGTGCTTCACGTAGCGACCGGCGACCCGACCGTTGGCGCAGACGGCGGCCGCGTTCAACAGGACCGGCCGACCGTCGTCGGTCGCCGGCGTGCCGTCCGGGTCGCGGGCAACGTCCACGTAGCCGACCACGGCGACGCAGTCACCGGTTGCCTCGGCGATCCGGTCGACGGCGGCGAGGTTGTCCTCGACGAACCGGGCCTTGTAGACGAGGTCCTCCGGCGGATAGCCGGGAACCGTCAGCTCCGGGAAGACCGCAACATCACACCTGGCCTCGTTCGCCGTGGCCAGGGCATCGAGCACGAGACCGACGTTGGTGTCGATGGCCCCGACGACGACGTCGACCTGGCAGAGCCCAATTCGCAACGTTCCCACCCGATCAATGTAGTGAGTACCGCCCCTGATGGGCCGCTCGACCCGCCCCGGCGGGATGACGTACCCAACCGGGCGGGGGCGACTTGTCTCACCCGCCCCCGCTCTCCACACTCGCAGGGGGATGCACCACACGCGACGAGCGGTCTGCCTACACTTGATCTCGGCGAGGCGGTAGGAGCCCTATGCGCTCGTTCGCGCTGTCCCCCAACGTGACCACTCGCCAACGCCGCCGCACCCTGTCGGCCGGGCTGAGCGCCGTGATCTTCGTTGTGCTGCTCTCGGCAGCGATCCCCGCCGACGCCGACCTGGCGAGCGAGATCGAGGAGCTGAAGGAGCAGCGGGCCGAGCTGCAACGGTCGAGGGAGAGCCAGGCCCTGGAGATCGACACGGCGACGGCCGAGGCCAACGAGCTGGCCGCCGCCCTGGCCGTGTTGAACGGGCAGGTCAACGAGCAGGAGGGCCAGCTGGCCACCGCCGAAGCGGCCCTGGCCGCAGCCGAGAAGCGCTTCGCCGAGGCCTCGCAGGCGGTCGTCGACAAGGCCGACGAGATCCGCAAGCTCGAGGTCCAGGTGTCGAACCGGGCCATTTCCGCCTTCGTCGGCCAGAACCTCGGCACCACCCCGGTGCTCGACAACACCGACCCGAACCGGGCGGTCCGCATGCAGTCGCTCGTCGAGTCGGTCACCCGCCAGGAGGTCGACGTGACCGAGCAGCTCCGGGAGGCGAGGGGCCAGCTCGCGATCGACGAGGCCAAGGCCGACCTGGCCGCCCAGGACGCGGCGGAGCTCCGGGGCCAGATCGAGGGTGAGCTGATCGAGCTGCAGTCGGCCCGTGACGCCCAGGCCGCCCTGGCCGACGAGGCCGAGGCCCGGCTCGAGGCCCAGCTGGCCGAGGCGGCGATCATGGCCGAGCGTGACCAGGCGCTGGCGGCCGAGATCACCGAGAAGAACGAGGAGTTCCAGCGCCAGCTCGAACTCGCCCGCCGGCGGGCAGCCAACAATCCGGCCCCGGCCAACCAGACCAACCCGAACTTCCCGTCTGCCGACGAGATCGTGAAGGTCGGGGTGTTCTGGGTCCACGAGGACATCGCCGGTGACCTGCAGCGGTTGCTGAACGACGCCGCCGCCGACGGGATCAACCTCGGCGGCTGGGGCTACCGCGACCATGCGGCCCAGATCCGGCTCCGCAAGGCCCACTGCGGCACCAGCAACTACGCCGTCTACCACATGCCGTCGTCGCGCTGTCGCCCACCGACCGCCCGCCCGGGGGCCTCGATGCACGAGCAGGGCAAGGCGATCGACTTCACCTACAACGGTCGGACGATCGGCACCCGTTCGAGCCCGGCCTTCCGGTGGCTGTCGGCCAACGCCGCCAACTACGGGTTGAAGAACCTGCCGAGCGAGCCATGGCACTGGTCGACGAACGGTCGGTAGATCAACCCCCGGCCGACCGGTCCCCGGTCGGCTAGCGTGTGGGAGGTGGGTGAGCGGGGCACCTCCACCTCTTCCCCCTCGGGTCCACCGGACCCCTCGGGATCGCCCGTCGGTGCAGCCGGCGGCGAGTCGACCGGCCTGGCCGACCTGAGCGCCTCCGAGGCCCGCTGGCAGCTGATGACCGGCGAGCTGTCCTCGGTCGAACTGCTCGACGCCTGCCTGGCCAGGATCGAGGCCGTCGACCCGAAGGTGAACGCCATGGTCACCCGGGTGGCCGAACGGGCCCGAGACGAGGCTGCGGCCGCCGATCGGGTCGCCGCACGCGGTCGATCGATCGGCCCGCTGCACGGGCTGCCGGTGGCGATCAAGGACCTGCAGGCCACCGAAGGGGTCCGGACGACGCTCGGCTCGGGTGAGTTCGCCGACCACGTGCCCGACGCCGACGCCGCCATCGTGGCCAAGATCCGGGCCGCCGGCGGCATCGTCGTCGGCAAGACCAACATCCCCGAGCGGAGCATCGGGGCCAACACCGTCAACCGGCTCTTCGGGGCAACGGGCAACCCGTTCGATCCGACCAGGACCTGCGGCGGATCGTCCGGCGGGTCGGCCGTCGCCCTCGCCACCGGGATGGCGCCGCTGGCCACCGGCTCCGACCACGGCGGCAGCCTCCGCATCCCGGCCTGCTTCAACGGGGTGGTCGGCTACCGGGCCACGCCGGGCGTGGTGCCGTTCGAAGAGCGGTCGACGCCACAGACCTTCTATTCGGTGCAGGGCCCGATGGCCCGATCGGTCGACGACGTCGCCCTCCTGTTGTCGGTGGTGGCCCAGCGCGGCTCCCGGGCACCCCGGGACCCGATGGCCTACCCGCTCGACGCAGCACGGCTGGCCGAACTGATGCCGACCGACCCCGGTCGGCTCCGCATCGGCTGGAGCGAGGACCTCGGCGGCGTCCTGGTGTCGGAACCGGTCCGCCGGGCCTTCCGGCAGCGGATCGAGGTGCTCGACCGGGCGGTCGGGTTGTGTGAGCCGGTCGAGGTCGACCTGGCCGACGCCATCGACGTCGACTGGCGGCTCAGACAGGACGTGTTCGTGACCCAGTACCACGCCGAGGTCGACGGCTGGGACCCGGGCTTCAACCCGAACGTGCGAGCCACCTACGACTCGGCCCTGGCCACCCCGATGGAGGCCATCGCCAGGGCAAGGCGCCACCAGCAGGAGCTGATCCACCGCTTCCAGGCCCTCACCGACGAGTACGACGCCATCGTCTGTCCCGGGGTGTCGGTCAGCCCGTTCCCCTGGGCCGAGCTGTATCCGACCGTGATCGACGGCGAGCCGGTCGAGAACTACATGGCCTGGCTGACCCTCACCGCGGCGATCACCGTGATCGGCCATCCGGTCGTGGCGCTGCCGGCCGGGCTCGACGAGTTCGGCATGCCGTTCGGACTGCAGGTGATCGGCCGGACCTACGCCGACCGGCGGCTGCTGTCGGTGGCCCGGGCGCTGGAGGAGGGCCTTGCGGCCGATCCGCTCACGGCCAGACCGGCCCCCGATCTGGCCGCCCTCGCCCGCTCGACGGTCGATCTGACCGACGTCGGCGACACGCTCGGCTGAGCGGTTCCCGGCCCCGCTGGCTGGGCCACGACCGACCGGGCGAAACCCTAGACCACGTTGCCGTAGCGGTGGCGGGTGCGGGAGATCGCCTGCTCCCGCAGCGTGTGCAGCAGCTCCCGCCGACCGTCGGCGGTGACCGGGTCGTCGGCGAGGTGCACATCGTGCTCCGCCGCCGCGGCGCGCAAGGCCTCGCCGACCGGCCCGACGATGCGGACCCGCTCGACGTCGAGGTGCCCGAGCCGGCCGGCGAACGCGTCCTGCGACTCGTCCTCACCTCGGGACACGGCGACGCTGGCCCCGCAGCGGCGGGCGGCGGCGGCGAGCCGACGCTCGACCCAGCGGGGGGTGCCGGCCTCCACCCGGATCACGATCGCCGGCAGCGGCCGGTACCGGAACAGGTTGTCCTCGCAGAACAGCCCGGTTGGATCGTGGGACACGCCGAACTCCTCGGCCCAGGCCCTGGCGTCGCTCGCCTCGGCCGCAGCCAGCCACGTCTCGACCTCGGGGTCGTCGTCTGGCGCATCGGGCGGGGGCAGCTGCGCCGACCACCGGCCGAGTTGAGCGACGTAGTTCGGTCCCCCGGCCATGGCCCCCGGTCCGACCGACGAGCGTTTCCAGCCTCCGAACGGCTGACGCTGCACGATGGCCCCGGTGGTGACCCGGTTGACGTACGCGTTGCCGACCTCGACCCGGTCGAGCCAGTGGTCGACTTCGCCGTCGTCGAGGGTGTGGAGCCCGCCGGTGAGTCCGTAGGCGGTGGCATTCTGCAGGTCGATCGCCTCGTCGAGGTCGCGGGCGGTCATGATCCCGAGGACCGGGCCGAAGCACTCGGTCCGGTGGAACCACGAGCCCGGCCGCACGCCGACCCGGACGCCGGGCGACCAGAGCGCCGTGCCGTCGTCGGTGGCGTGGCGCCGGGGCTCGACCAGCCACGACTCGCCCGGCTCCAGCGAGGTGAGGGCCCGAGCCAGCTTGCTCGACGGCTCGGGCTCGGCGATCACCGGCGCCAGGTCGGTGTCGACGTCGGCGGCCGGCCCGACCCGCAACGACGTCACCGCATCGACGAGCTGACGGCGGAACCGGGGCGAGTCGGCCACCGGGTCGACCACGATGGCCAGGCTGGCAGCCGAGCACTTCTGGCCGCCGTGCCCGAAGGCCGAGGCGACCAGGTCAGCGACGGCGAGGTCGAGGTCGGCCGACGGCGTGATGATCATGGCGTTCTTGCCCGAGGTCTCCGCCAGCAGCGGTCGCTCGGGTCGCCACGATCGGAACAGCCTGGCCGTGTCGTAGGCGCCGGTCAGGATGACGGCGTCGATCCCGTCGTTGGCGACGAGGTGGCGGCCGGTGTCGTCGTCGTGTGTCCTGACGAACCGCAGGACGTCGTCGCCGACGCCGGCGGCCCAGCAGCACTCGGCCACGATCTCGGCACAGCGGGGGGTCTCGGGAGCCGGCTTGAACACCACGGCATTGCCGGCGGCCAGGGCGGCCAGGACGCCGCCGGCCGGGATGGCGACCGGGAAGTTCCACGGCGGTACGACGAGCACCACCCCGGCCGGCTCGAAGCTCGCCGCCGCAGGGTCGGTCCCGGTCGCCTCGATCGTGGCCGGCGGCTGGAGCTCGACGGTCCGCTCGGCGTAGTAGCGAGCGAAGTCGATCGCCTCCGAGATCTCCGGGTCGGCCTGGGCCACCGTCTTGTGGCCCTCGGCCGCCATCGCCGCCAGCAGGTCGCCGCGCCGGCGGGCCAGCTCGTCGCCGACCGCCCGCAGCCGTCGCCGTCGCTCCTCGCCGCCGAGCGCCCACCAGCCGGGCTGGGCGGCCCTGGCGCCGGCGACGATGCGGTCGATCGTCGCCTGGTCGGTGGTGATCGGCTCGCCGACGGGTTCGACCGGTCGGCCGAGGGCGTCGAGGGCCCACGCCCGGTTGGCCGGCAGCGTCGGGTCGGTGTCTGGCTCGTTGGCGAAGCCGTCGTCGGTGGTTGGCCGGTCGGTGCCGCGATTCTGGGTGCGTTGCGGGCCCTCGCCGACCGTGTGCCGGTCGGCCACCGCGGTCCGGAACCGCTCGGCCTCGATCTGGAACCGGGGCGAGTCCGGCTCGAGGTCGAAGAGGTGGCGGATGAAGTTCTCCTCCGCAGTGTTCTCCTCGAGCCGACGAACGAGGTAGCTGATGGCGACGTCGAAGTCCTCGTCGGCCACCACCGGGGTGTAGAGCAGCAGGTCGCCGGTCTCGGCCCGCACGGTCCTGGCATGGGCCGGCGCCATGCCTTCCAGCATCTCGATGCCGACAGCCTCACCAACGCCCCGCCCGGCGGCCAGCAGGTGGGCGAACGCACAGTCGAACAGGTTGTGGCTGGCCACCCCGACCCGGACCCCCTGCAGTCGCTCGGGATGGAGCAGCCAGTCGAGGCAGCGCTTGTAGTTGGCGTCGGTCTCCGCCTTGGTCCGGTAGGGGGCCTGCTCCCAGCCGTGGATGGCGGCGTCGACCCGCTCCATCGCCAGGTTCGCCCCCTTGACCAGCCGGACCTTGACCGTGCCGCCCTGCCGCCCGTCGACCGTCGTTGCCCGCCTGGCGTTGGCCCACCCGACGAGCCGGCGGAGCGCGGGGAGGGCATCGGGCAGGTAGGCCTGGAGCACGATGCCGGCGTCGACGTGGTGGAGCTCGGGCTCGTCGAACAGGCGGAGGAAGGCGTCGAGGGTCAGCTCGAGGTCGTGGTACTCCTCCATGTCGAGGTTGACGAACGTCGGCGGCGACGTCCGGTCGGCCTTGCGGAACAGGGGGCGGAGCCGGTCGACCACACGATCGACCGAGCCATCGTGGTCCCACGGGTTGAGCTGGGGGGCGACGGCCGACACCTTGACCGACACGTAGTCGACCTCGGGGTGGTCGAGCAGACGAAGGGCCTCGGCGTGTCGGCGGTCGGCCTCGGCGGCACCGAGCACGGCCTCACCGAGCAGATTGACGTTGAGGGCGAACCCTTCACCCTGCCGTCCGGAGAGGTGCTGGGTCATCGCGGCGACGTCGGCGTCGACGACGAGATGACCGACGAGGGCCCGCAGCCGGCGCCTGGCCAGTGGCATGACGATCCTCGGCAGGCGAGGGGCGATGGCGGCGCCGGTCCGCAGCAGCAGTCGGTCGATCGGCGACAGGAAGCCCGGCAGGTCGTTGCCCGAGCCGGCCAGGGCGGCGAGCTGGGCCGCGGCCGTGTGATGGTCGTCCGGGCGGATGACCCGGTCGACGAACCCGATGGCGAAGGCGGTGTCGGCCGGCCCGGAGACCAGGCCCTGGAGCCGGTCGCTCGTCTGGCGCTCGGCTCGGGTGGTGCGGTTCGCCGCCTCGTCGATCCACGCCGCGGCGAGGGCGATGGCCCGATCGGCGACGTCGAGCAGCGGATCCACCTCGGTCGAGCCCGTCGAGCCGGTCGAGTCGGTCGAGCCCTCTGGGGCTCGGTCGTCACCGGCCGGGGGCCGGTCGGACGAATCGACGGGATCGGGCGCAGGTCGGGCCATACCCCGATCGTGGCCGACTGGGGTCGCCGGGTCTTGGATGGTTCCAGCGCCCCGGGCGTGGGAATCGTGCAACGAGCGGGTGGTGCCCGATGCGTGGTCGGAGCGGCCCGGCGCGGCACCCTGGGGGCATGACCAGGATCGACCCGAGCGATGAAGCCAGCGCCGTCGAGTCGACGACCGAGCTCGCCGACGACGCGGTCGGTGAGGTGCTCACCCAGGTGCTCGGCGGTGGTCGGGGACAGCCCGAGCTGCTGGCATTGTTCGACGTGCTGGTCGACGTGATCTTCTGCGCCAAGGACCCGGCCGGACGCTACGTCGCCGTCAACCCGGCCTTCGTCCGTCGGACCGGGCGGCCCTCGAAGGGCGGCGTGCTCGGGCGCCGGGCCAGCGAGGTGTTCCCGGCCGCCCAGGCCGAGCGGTACGAGGCCCAGGACGACCGGGTGCTGACCACCGGCGAGCCACTGCGGGACGAGCTGGAGCTGATCCGGCGGGAGGGCGGGTCACTCGGGTGGTACCTGACGACCAAGCTGCCCGTCGTCGACCCGTCGACCGGTGGGGTGACCGGGCTGGTGAGCGTCAGCCGGGACCTGCGGACGCCGGAGGGTGACGACGTGCCGGCCTCGCTCGCCCGGGTGGTCGAGCACGTGCGGGCCAACCTGTCCGGGCGGATCACGGTCGCCGACCTGGCCACCGCCGCCGAGTGCTCGCCGTCGCAGCTCGACCGGCGCATGCGGCGCACGTTCGGCCTGTCGCCGAGCAAGTATCTGCTGCGGGTGCGGGTCGATCGGGCGACCGAGCTGCTCACCACCACCGATCTGCCCCTGGCCGAGGTGGCGGCGGCCGCCGGTTTCTACGACCAGGCCGACTTCACCCGTCGTTTCGCCCGGTTGATCGACGAGACGCCCGGCCAGTTCCGGGCTGCCCAGCACCGGCTCCGTGGCTCGGTGGCGTCGGCTCAGGTCGCCGACGCCGAGCGATAGCGGGCTGGCCCCGCTCAGGCGGTCGGGGCCGGGCGACCCGACCAGGGGCGCATCACGATGGCCCAGGGGTCGGGGAGACGGCCGAGGGGAACGTCGATCAGGCAGGGCCGGCGGGCGTCGATGGCGTCGGCCAGGGTCCGCTGGAACTCCTCCGGACTCTCGGCCCGGTGGCCGTCCATGTCGAACGCCTTGGCCAGGGTGACGAGATCGGGGTTGGTCAGCTCCGTGCCGTGGTGGTCGCCGTCGAACTGCTGGCGGTGCATGCGCTGCACGTTGCCGTAGGCGTCGTCGCGGAACACGACCCCGACGAGGGGGATGTCGTGGTTCATGACCGTGGCCATCTCGGCCAGGCCATAGCCGAAGCCACCGTCGCCGTTGATCGACACCACCGCCCGGTCGGGGTTGCCGACAGCGGCCCCGATCGCAGTCGGGTAGCCGTAGCCGAGCGTGCCCTGGTAACCGGGATAGACGTAGCTGCGGGGGTGGCGGACCTCGTAGGCGTAGCTCGACACGTAGCCGACCTGGGTCAGCTCGTTGATCAACACGCCGTCGTCCGGCATCGCCGCACGGAGGGCGTCGGCGTACGAGAGCTGGGGTTGCAGTTCCGCCAGGTCGTCGTTGACCCGTTGCCTGACGTCGTCGGCGTCGGTCAGCCAGGGCGCCCGCTCGCCGCCGTTGCCGGCGCCGCCGAGCTGGTCGGCCAGGGCGGCGACGGCCAGTCGGGCGTCGCCGGTGACGGTGGCCGCGTAGTCGCGTGGCGGCGTGAACGCCGCGGGGTCGATGTTGATGGCGATGCGGGTGGCGCCGTCTGGCATCCAGGGGACGTTGGCCCGGTTGTCGAGGCCACGTGAACCGATGACGAGGGCGGCGTCGGCCCGGCCGAGCAGTTCCTTGGCCGCCAGGGGGAGGAAGGCGTTTGGGTGGCGGTCGTCGAAGGCGCCGCGACCGTTGACGGTGGCCACCAGCGGGGCGCCGAGGACCTCGGCCAGGCGGGTCAGCTCGTCCCAGGCGTCGGCTGCCACCGCACCGCCGCCGGCAACGATGACCGGACGCTCGGCGGCGGACAGGCGCTCGGCCGCGGCGGCAAGGTCGTCGGCCGAACCCGGGCTCGGCGTTCCTGCCGGCTCGGGGCCGATGGCGGCGCCGTCGGTCCGGCCGGAGAGGACGTCCGGCGGGATCTCGACCGCAACCGGGCCGGGCGCACCCTGGAGCCGGACGATGGCGCCGTGCAGGGCGCCGGCGACCTGGTCGGCCTCGGTGACGAGCGTCGAGTGACGGCACAGGCTCTCGAGCAGGCCGGACTGGTCCGGGATCTCGTGGAGGAGGCCGTAACCCTTGCCGATGTGGCGACCGGGGATCTGCCCGCTGATGAGGAGGATCTTCGACGAGCAGGCGAGGGCGGTCACGAGGCCGGAGCCGGCGTTGAGCACGCCGGGGCCGGGGACGACGAGGGCGACGCCGATCCGGCCCGTCGTACGGGCGTACCCGTCGGCGGCATACGTGGTCGTCTGCTCGTGGCGGGTGTTGATGAACGTGATCTGGTCGCGGTAGGCGGCCAGGCCGTTCGAGGCGTAGTCGAGCTGGACGCCGGGGATCCCGAAGATGTGGGTCACCCCTTCGGCGGCCAGCTGTCTGGCCATCGACTGGCCCCCGGTGACGACGGAGGTGTCGGTGTCGGACGCAGGACGGGGCGAGGTATCGGTCACCCGGCCGACCCTATCCGAGGGGCGTCGTCGCCTGCCCGTCCGTGGCCCGGGCGGCGCAGGTCGGGGTCAGCTCGGTGACGGCGACGTGGCCGGCGAGGACCGCACCGGTGTCGACGTCGAGCGACCGGTCGACCTCGGTGCCCCGTTCGAAGCTGACGGTGCCGTCGTCGGCCAGATCGGCCCGCTGCAGGTTGTAGGGCAGTCGCTGGCCGAGGCCGACCCACCGGAACCCCCTGGTCTCGCCCGGTTCGAGGTTGTCGACGTTTGCGCTCAACACGGTCGGCCGCTCGGCCACGACCGGTATCAGCTCCGCCGCCGCCTCGGCCGCGGTGGCCCACCGCTGGGGTGAGCCGGACCGCTGGCTGATGGCGAGGCCACCGACCCCGCAGGCGTAGGCGGTGATGCAGGCGCCGATGGTGCCGGAGAAGTGGACGGCGTTGCCGACGTTCCAGCCGGGGTTGATGCCGGACACGACGACGTCAGGCGGATCACCGAACAGGCCACGGCAGGCCAGCAGGGCGGCGAGGCCGGGGGGACCGTCGAGGTGGTGGACAGCGGCGACGCCCGGCATGGACGGGTGCCGGTCGACGGTGGTGACCGGGGGGACGCCGCCCCCGAGGTGGCCGATGGCGGCCCCGGCGCCGGAGTACTGGCCCGATGGGGCGAAGACGGTCACCTCACCGAGTTCGGTCATCCGCTCGGCCAGGGCGTGGAGGCCGGGGGAGTCGATGCCGTCGTCGTTCGTCACCAGGAGTCGCACGGGCCGATGATGGTGGCGCCGACGCGTGGCGGCAACCGAGTTGTGGCTCGCCACCGGGAATCGTTCTCACTTGTTCTCAGTTCGGGAGTCTCCTAGGTTCCGGAGCAGCAACCAGCCACATCCAGGCACAACAGGGGGACCCATGAGACTGGATATCGCAAACCATCACTTCGACGCGGTCGATCGGCGGAAGGCGCTGAAGTTCGGTGCCGGAGCGGCCGCAGCGGCAGCCGCAGTGTCGACCATCGGCGACGTGGCGCCGGCCGATGCCGCCGCCGGCGGCGGTGGCGGGCACTTCACCGACGAGATGTTCGACTTCGAGGACGTGCTCGCCAACGGCTGGGGCATCAGTCCGTACGGCGCAGACGACCAGCGGGGGACCCTCAACGAGATCACGGCCAAGCGGACGGCCCGGGCGATGAAGCTCGCCCTCGGCGCCGGCAACAAGGTCGAGGCGTACCAGCTCGGCGAGGAGATGTTCAACGGCTTCCCGGCCTTCCCGAGCGACCCACCCCGCCTGCACGACATGTTCCTGCTCGTCGGCGGTGTCGAGGCACCACAGGAGTTCGTCGACGCCGGCGGCATCCAGAGCTTCACCGAGCCGCTCGGTGTCAACGAGCTGACTGGTCTCGAGGAGCGGTTCGCCGAGAACTTCACGTTCCAGATCGCCACCCAGGTCGACGGGCTGAACCACGTGGGGACCGGCCAGTGGTACTACAACAACAACCGGCTCGACGACATGATCACCCCGACCGGCACCACCGTGCTCGGCAACGAGTCGATGGGTCCGATCGCCACCAGGGGGATCATCATCGACATCGTCGGGTTGAAGGTGGCGGCGGGCATGACCGACGACTTCTTCATCGCCCCGAACGGCGAGCCCGTGCTCCGCGACAACTACCGCATCACGATCGACGACATCGAGCACGCCCTCTACCGCCAGCGCTTCGACCGCAAGATCCTGCCAGGTGACGTGCCGATCCTGCACACCGGCTGGACCCACCTGGCCAGGACCGATCCCGGTCGGTACCTCGCCCAGGAGCCCGGCATCTACCTGGCCGAGGCCCGTTGGCTCGCCGACAAGAAGGTGGCCATGATCGCCGGCGACGGTTGGGGCCTCGAGGTCCTCGATCCGGCCGTGACCGAGGGCTTCGTGTTCCCCTGCCATCAGGAGCTGTTCGGCAAGTACGGGATCCGGATCGGTGAAGGCTTCGTGACCGACTCGGCCATCGCCGACAACGTCTACGAGGGCCTGCTGGTCATCACGCCGGAGAACGTCCCCGGCGCCACCTGCGGGTCGAGCGCACCGACGCTGCTGTCGAGCCGCCGGGTCCGTCCCCGCTCGTAGCTCCCGGCGTCGCGCGGACCGATCCCGCCGCGCCGATCCCGCCGCGCCGACGACGCCCGGGTCCCTCGGCACCGGGGACCCGGGTGTCGTTTACGCTTGCCCGGTGATCGGAACGGGAGCCAGGGCGCAGTCGGCGACGGGAATCGCCGCCGTCGGCGCCGCACTCCTGCTGGCGGCCTGCGCAACGGCGGCAACCCCGACCCGGTCAGGGCTCGGCGAGCCACCAACCGAACCGCCGCCGCTCGACGGGCTGCGCTGGGTCGAGGTCGAACCCGGTGGCCCGGGCGATCGCATCGACCTGCCCGGGCGGGTGGTCGCCCAGGTCCAGGAGGTGGTGGTGGCCCCCGTCGGTGGGCGGGTCGTTCCCGTCGCCGGTCGCCCCGGTGACCCGGTCGAAGCGGGTCAGGTCGTCGCCAGGGTGTTCCCCACGTCGACCGACGTGGAGGCACTGCAACAGCTGGCGGTCGCGCTCGAGGCCGCCGTCGCCGAGGGGGCGCCGACCGAGGCGATCGAGGAGCTGCTGGCGGCCCGAGACGAGGCGGTCGCCCGCCTGGCGGCGAACGGCGGCGGCCCCGATGTGGCCGGGGCGCCCCCCGAGCCGATCGAGGTCGTCGCCGACACCGACGGGGTGGTCGTGCGGGTCGACGCCGCCGCCGGGTCGGTCGTCGCATCCGGCGACCCGATCGTGTCCGTCGGTCGCAGCGACGCACTGGAGGTCCACGTCGTCGTGGCGGACGAGGTCGCGGCCCGACTCGATGACGCCGCTGGTGATCCCGGCGGTGTCGAGCTGACCGTCCTGGCCACCGGTTCGCTGCAGGCGATCGCCACCGCTGCGCTGGCGCCGGCCGCCAGTCGGATCGTCGCCGCTGGCGAGCCGGCCGGCACCACGACCCTCCGCCTCGACCTCGTCGACCCGATCGGCCTCGCCGACCGGGTCCGCGTCCGTGTCGAGGCGGTGATCGCAGGCGACGACGACGTGCTGGCGGTGCCGGCGTCGGCGATCCGCACGCTCGACCGCCAGCCGTTCGTGCTCGTCGATCGCCCCGGTGGGCTGGTGGCCGTTCCGGTCGAGGTCCGGGGCGATGGCGGCGACCCGGTCGTGGTCGACGGTGAGCTCGAACCCGGCGACCGGGTGGCGCAGCCATGACCCCCGTCACCGATCACCGCCCCGCCGCCACGACGGCCAGCGCTCGCCCCGGCACCCGACGACCCGGCCGGCGCCTGTTGGCCCGGCTGCGGGCCAACGCCTCGATCAACGCTGGGCTGCTCGTCGGCCTGGCTGCGTTCTTCGGTCTGATCGGCGCGGTGCCGGTGTACGTACACCTGGCCTCCTCCGCCGTCTTCGCCGAGATCGAGCGCGAGGCCGTCGAGGCCGATCGAGCTCCGTTCTCCTACTTCTTCGACGTCGACGCCGACGGGCCGCTGCGATGGGCCGACTACGAAGCGACCACCGAGGTGCTGCTCGGTGACCTCGACCTCGGCGTCGACGTGGCCGACCGCGACGTCCGGCTGAGCAGCCGTCGCTTCGACCTCGTCGCCGACGGAGGATCGCCGAGCGACGGGTCAGACGCCACCGCCGCAACGAGCCTCGCCCTCAGCTCGAGCCGCCGGTTCGCCGAGCTGGTCGACCTCATCGCCGGCGACCCGCTCCCGACGTCGGCCACCGCCCCCGGTCGACCGATCCCCGTCCTCGTCTCGGCCAGGCTTGTCGACGAGCTCGGCCTCGTGGTCGGCCAGCGCCGCACGCTGGTCGACACCGCCGTCGCCGCCGACGCTGCGATCCGCCGGACCCCCATCGAGGTCGTCGGCGTGTGGGAGGCCAACGACGAGTTCGACCCGCGCTGGATCGTCCGCCCCCAGTTCTTCGCCGATGACCTGATCGTCGGTGAGGCCGACCTGCTGGCGCTCACCGAAGGGGACCGGCCACCCGCCATCGACCAGATCCAGTGGTACCTCCTGGCCTCGACCGCCGGTGTCGGTCCCGACCGGATCGCCGACATCGTCGACCGGCAGGGAGAGATCGCCGAGCTGGCGGCCGAGCTCGGGCCCGGCGTCGGCCTCCGTCGCGGCCCCGACCTCGTGCTCGACGAGTTCCTCCGCCGGGCCGACGCGCTGCAGTCGACGCTCACCAGCTACGCCGCTCCGGCCACCGTCGTCGTTGCGCTGTTCGTCCTCATGGTCGTCGCCCGCAACGCCGAGACCCGTCGGGGTGAGCTGGCCGTGCTGCGCAGCCGGGGGGTCCCGTTGCGTCGGACTTTCGCCGGCCTCACGATCGAGACCGCCGCAGTGATCGCCGTCGCGTTGGCGCTGGCCCCGGCGGTCGCTTTCGCCGTTGCCTCGCTCATGATCCGGACCCGGGCCTTCCTCGACATCGACCCGGGTCGACCCACCCCCGGGTTCTGGCAGTTCGGGGCCCTTCCCCTGGTGGTGCTCGGGCTGGCCGCCATCGCCGTGCTGGTCGCCCACCTGCTCGCGCTCGTCGGTCCCGCCAGGACCACGATCGTCGACCGTCGGTCCGCCGCCGGTCGGGGTCGACTGACCGCGGTGACCACGGGCCTGCGCTCTCGCGTCGACCTGTTCGTGATCGTCGCCGTCGTCGTCGCGGTCTGGCGACGAGACCGACCCCGCCCCCTCACGGCGACCGGGGTCATCGACGATCCCGGCATCGTCGTCGTCCCCGCCGCGCTCGGCCTCGTCGCCGGCCTGACGCTCCACCGGATCCTGCCCGTCCTCATGCGTCTGGTCGCCGGGCTGCTCG
>JBCCVL010000028.1:0-42509 GCA_039195375.1 Actinomycetota bacterium | reverse complement strand
GACCAGAACTACGAGATCCCGACCGATGTCGACCTCACCGTGTTCAGCACCGTCGAGATCTGGTGCGAGCGCTTCGGCGTCGGTTTCGGTGGCGCCGAGCTGATGGCCGCCTAACACGCTGGTCCGGCGCCACCGGGCGCCGCCGGACTCCCGAGATCCCCGACCGCCACCTTCCCTCCGGTGGCGGTCGGCTCGCGTCTGCGACACCACTCCGCTCGGCCGGTTCCGGCGACGTGATCGCACCGGTCGACGACCAAGCCGGCGCCGCCTCCCGTCAGCCCCCGTCGGACGTCAGGCCGAGGATCCGCTCGCCCTCGAAGTCGACCACCAGGAGGCGATCACCGTCGGCCAGCAGGTGCTGGGGCCGGAACCCCTCGCTGCCGTCGTCGGTCAGGAGATCGATCGGCTCGTGCGGGGCGCCGGCCGGGTCGGTCGGCACCGTGACGATCCGCCGCTCGAGCCACAGGGCCACGACCAACAGATCGGGATCCCAGGGGGCGATCGCCACCGAGGTCGGGGTCGCGCCCGGATCGAACACGGCCTGGGAGCCGGGGCCATCGCCACAGATCGCCCCGTCCCCACCGAACTCGACCACCGGCGTGCGGTCACCGATGCAGGCCGGCCAGCCGTGGTCGACACCGGGTGACACCGCCACCAGTTCGTCTGGCGCCGGCTCGCCGTCGAACGAGCCGTCGGAGACCTCGGTGGCCCACAGCCGGCCGTCCGGTCCGATGGCGTGACCGTAGGCGTTCTTGAAGCCGGCCGAGATCGGTGTCGAGCCCGTCGCCGGATCGTGTTCCCACAGCACCCCCGAGCCAGCGCGGACCTGCCCACCGGCCAGCGAGCCCGACGTGGCGTAGAGCAGCGTGCCATCACCGGTCGGGGTGAGCGTCGACTCGGAGCGGCCGTTGAACGGCAGGTCGTCGAGCACGATCGTCCGGGCGCCGCTGCCGTCGAGCGGGCCCCGCGACAGCGTGCGCTCCTCCATGATCCAGAGCTCGTCGCCGACGGCGGCGACGCCGGTCGGCTTGAGCAGACCGTCGACCAGCACCTCCCGACCCACCTCGTTCTCGGCGGCGACGGTGTCGAGGTCGATGGCGACCACCCGGCCGACCCCCTCCGACTCGCCGCCGGCCAGCTCGCCGAGCAACAGTCGACCGTCGGGGTGGTCGGCCAGTTGGGTCGGCCCGTCGAGCCCGGTCACCAGCACCTCGACGACGACCCCATCGGTCGCCTCGACGCCAGCGACCGGAGCGGGATCGCTGCCCCCACAGGCGCCGGCGATGACCGCAACGGCGATGGCAGCGGACGGGCCGACACGGGTGATCGATTGGCACACGCGGCCAACGGTACCGGGCCGTCAGGATGGCCAGAGATCGGTGTCACCGAAGCGCTGGATCCAGGCGAACCAGCTGGCCTCGCTCGACACCAGTTCCCCGCCGTCGGCGTCGACCAGCCGATAGCCGCTCCCGTCGGGGACCACGGTCACGCCCCGATGGGTCACGGTCTCACCGGCCTCGATGGCGACCGCAAGGTCGTCGACGGAGAAGGCGATCGTCGGCTCCCCGCCGCCGTCGGGATCCGGGACGACCCCGACGACCCGCTGGATCGCCCGCAGGTCATCCGGGAACCCACCGACGGGGAAGATCGGGCCGGCCGCGTCGCGCTCGCCGAGCGGATCGAGTGGGTAGTCGGCCCCGGCACCGTCCTTGCCGGCCATCAGCGTGGTGCCGGGGTGGGCGGCCCGCCACTCGTCCCACCGACTGGTCACGACCGTGACCCGGGGCAGGGTGACCCCGGCCTCCCGCAGGGGCCCCGACAGCGCCTCGCCTGTGAACTGGTCGATCAGCGAGTAGGTGACCCGATCGAACACCAGCTTGTTCGAGCGCTGCAGCAGGCCCGAGGTGCGCAGCACCGGCCGTTCGACCCCTGGCGGCAGTTCGTCGAGCAGCACCGCGACCGCCGAGCGGCACAGGGTGCAGTAGGTCAGCGAGATAGGGCGGCCGCCGATGGTGTCGTTGACCAGCTCGTGGGCCTCCATGATGTGCAGCGGGTAGGCCCGGTGCTCGCCGCCGACCTCGATCCCGAACACCAGCCGATGGTCCGGGTACCAGTCGACCTCGGCGGCCGGCGCCGCCGGCGGGTCGTCGAGCGCGGGGATGCACCAGCAGGTCTCCGGTGAGCCGAAGGGCCGGTCGTCCGGTAACACCCCGCCGAACGACACGTGACGCCAGTCGACGTCGGCGTCGTCGTCGAGGAACCGCAGGAACGTGGTGTCGGCGGCGCCGTAGAGCTTCCGCTTCCAGTCGAGCAGCCCGGGCGGGGCGGCGACGTCGGCGCTGATCAAGTGATCGCCGAGGCCCTTCCACCACGTGCGGACGGCGAACTCGTCCTCGGCCAGGTCGCTCGCTGCGGTGATCAGCCCGGCGGCCGGCTCGGGTCGGAAGACGAACTGGCCGAGGTCGACCACCACCCAGCCGGCCCGGGGGTCGCCGGCGGCGGCCAGTGCATCGGCCAGCGCGGCATACACCTCGGGGTCGGGGGTGAGGAGTGGTTCGCCGGCCGCGGTGGCTGCGTCGGTCACCGCGGCATCGACGGCGGCAGCCAGATCCGAATCGAGCGGCGCGGCCACAGGATCGCCACCGTCCCCGGTGCCGGTGCAGGCGGCGACGGGCAGCGCCATCGCCACCAGCGCTGCCGCCATCGGCACTCGAGCGGTGCCGATGGCCCGGTCCCCCAAGCGGCCGAGCCCCATGGACACCCAAACCTCCCGCATCGGGATCTTGTTCCGGACCGACGCCCCCCCGCTGGGGCTACGGTCGGGTCGATGCCCGAATCCGACCCGCCGTGTGACCCGCAGCCCGAGCGGCAACCCGACGCCATGGCGGCGACGATCGCGGCCTACGACGCCACCGTCGACCAGTACCTGGAGCTCGTCGGTCGCGAGATCCGGGCCGAGATCGAGCAGCCGCTCGACCGGGCCCTCCTGGCCGCCTTCGCCGAGCACGTCGTCGACGGTCCGGACGGTCCGGTCGCCGACCTCGGGTGTGGTCCCGGTCGGGTCGCCGCCCTGCTCGATCGGGCCGGTCTGCCCGTGGTCGGCGTCGACCTGTCGGCCGGGATGCTGGCCGCCGGGCGCTCGTCACATCCGGCGCTGCGGTTCGTCCAGGGCGCGCTCGGGGCGCTGCCGCTCGCCGACGCCACCCTGGCCGGAGCCGTGGCCTGGTATTCGGTGATCCACACCCCGCCCGCCGGCCTCGCGGCGATCTGGGGTGAGCTCCATCGGGTGCTCGTCCCGGGCGGGCGCCTGCTGCTCGGCTTCCAGACCGGTGCCGGCGAGCGAGTCGAGCGGCCCCGCCCGACCGCACCCGAGCACGTGTCGACGTCGTACCGCCATCCGACCGAGACCGTCACCGCCGGCCTGGCCGGCACCGGGCTGCTGGTCGACGCCGTCTCGTTGCGAGAGCCGGTCGGTGACCACGAGACGACCGCACAGGCCTTCGTGCTGGCCCACCGCCCCTGACGGGCCATCCCGGAGCAGCGGCCCGGGGTGCAATTCACCGCCCGGCAAAGCCGAGCGGCGATTCTGGAACGTACAGTGGGATGCTCGGCTCGCCCGTCGGGTCGACCAACCGCATCGGGGTGAACGGCCGTGAAGAGGCCGTCGAACGAGGCCGAAGAACGCGTTGAGAAGGCCGTGAGATCGTCGTGAGAGGGGTCGCTGTATGAGCATGATCGGAACCAGGGTGGTCCGCCGGGAGGATCCGGAGCTGCTCACCGTCGGCGGGTCCTACGTCGACGACCTCGCGCCGGCCGACGCGCTGCATGCGACCTTCGTCCGTTCGGTCATGGCCCACGCCGACCTCACCGGGGTCGACACCGCCGAGGCCGCGGCGATGCCGGGCGTCGTCGCCGTCCTCACCGCGGCCGACCTCGGCCTCGAGCTCAAGCCACCGGCGATGCCGATGTTCAACCAGGCGATGACCCGCTCGTGGCTCGCGATCGACCGGGTCCGCTACGTCGGTGAGCTGGTGGCCGTCGTGCTGTCGGAGACCCGGGAGGCCGGGGTCGACGCCGCCGAGGCGGTGGTCATCGACTACGAGCCCCTCGACGTCGTCGCCACCACCGAGCAGGCGTTGGCCGACGAGACAGTGCTGTTCCCCGAGGCCGGGACCAACACCGTCACGGGCTTCCCGCCGGGTGACGAGGACGTCCTGACCGATGGCGAGGTCGTCGTCGAGCTGTCGTTCCGCAACCACCGGCTGACCGCCGCCCCCATCGAGCCGCGGGCCGCCTTGGCCCGGTGGGAGGACGACCCCGTCGAGGAGGGCGGTGGTGGTGAGCCCCGCCTCACCCAGTGGTCGTCGACCCAGTTCCCCCACACGACACGGGACAACCTGGCCGGCGCCATCGGCGTCGACGCCGACCGGATCCGGGTCATCACACCAGACGTCGGCGGCGGTTTCGGGGCGAAGAACGGCGCCTACCCCGAGGACATCGTCGTCGCCCTCGCCGCCCGCCATCTCGGCCGGCCGGTCCGGTGGTGCGAGACCCGGTCGGAGAACATGGTCGGGATGGTGCACGGCCGGGCCCAGGAGTACCGGGCCGCGCTGGCCGGTACCAGCGACGGCACGATCACCGGCTACCAGCTCCACGTCATCCAGGACGCCGGCGGCTACCCGGCCATCGGCGCCGTCCTGCCGATGCTGACCCGGATGATGGCCTCGGGGGTGTACGACATCCCGAAGGTCGCCTTCAGCTCGACCTCGGTGGTCACCAACACCGCGCCCGTCGGGGCCTACCGGGGCGCCGGCCGGCCCGAGGCCACCCACGCCATCGAGCGCATGATCGACCTCTTCGCCACCGAGATCGGGATGGACCCGGCCGAGGTGAGGCGCCGGAACTTCCTCGCCCCCGAGGCCTTCCCGTTGACCACCCCGACCGGGGCGGCAATGGACACCGGCGAGTACGCCAAGGCCCTCGACATGGTGATCGACGCCGCCGACTATGCCGGGCTGCGGGCCGAACAGGAGGCCCGTCGAAGCGACCCGAGCCGGCCGTTGCTCGGCCTCGGATGGTCGACGTACGTCGAGATCACCAACCCGATGAGCAGCAACGAGTACGGCTCGATCCAGGTCCGGCCGGACGGCTCGGCGCTGATCTTGACCGGCTCGTCCGCCCACGGCCAGGGCCACCACACCACGTTCGCCCAGCTGGCCAGCGGCGTCACCGGCATCCCGATCGACCGGATCGAGGTCCGTCACGGCGACACCGACGAGGTCCCCCGCGGCGGCGGCACCGGCGGCTCGCGGTCGCTGCAGCTCGGCGGCTCGGCCGTCACCCAGGCCAGCGACGCCGTGGTCGACGAGGCCCGCCAGATCGCAGCCGAGCTGCTCGAGGCCAACCCAGACGACGTCCGCCTCGACCCGACCACCGGCTCGTTCTCGGTGGTGGGGACCCCGGCGGTGTCGACCAGCTGGTCCGAGGTCGCGAGCCGCCACCACGAGCAGTCGGGGAACGATCTCAAGGCGGAGGTCGACTTCGAGCCAGAGGGGGCGACGTTCCCGTTCGGGGCGCACCTGTCGATCGTCGAGGTCGACCGTGACACCGGCGCGGTGACCCCGGTCCGCCACGTCGCCTGTGACGACGCCGGTGTGCTCGTCAATCCGATGATCGTCGACGGGCAGGTCCACGGCGGCACGGCGTCGGGTATCGCCCACGTGCTGATGGAGGAGTTCGCCTACGACGCCGACGGCAACCCCCAGACCGCCAACTTCATGGACTACGGCATCGCGTCGGCGGCCGAGCTGCCCAGCTTCGAGCGGATCCCGATGGAGACGCCGACGCCCCGCAACCCGCTCGGGGCCAAGGGCATCGGCGAGTCCGGCTCGATCGGGGCCGCGCCGGCGGTCCACAATGCGGTCGTCGACGCAGTGGCCCACCTCGGCGTCCGCCACGTCGAGATGCCGACCACCCCCCAGCGGGTCTGGCAGGCGATGAACGCTCGTACCTGATCTTTTTCGGTCCGGTTGTCGTTCTGGGTCGCTCCCACACGTCGTGTTGGTGACCACGACAGACGAGGAGCGGATCATGACCACGACCAACAGCACCGACGGCCAGATCGACACCGATCGCATCTGGGCCGGCATCGCCACCGAGCGTCGGCGCCTGGCCGATGAGCTCGAGGGTCTCACCGAGTCCCAGTGGACCACGCCGAGCCAGTGTGCAGCGTGGACCGTCGAGGAGGTGGCGGCCCATCTGATCGTCCCCTTCGAGATCTCGACGCCGAAGTTCGTGGTGGCCATGATCCGCCACCGTGGCAACCTCGACCGGGTGATCCTGGCCATGACGGCCAAGGTCGTCGCCCGCACGACCAGGGCCGAGCGGATTGCGAAACTGCGGGCCAACGCCGAGAACCCGTGGCGGCCGCCCCGGCTCGGCCCCGAGATCCCGCTCAGCGAGATCGTGGTCCACGGTCAGGACATTCGACGTCCGCTCGGGCTCGAGTGCCCGGTGCCGGCTGAGACGATCGATCTGGCGCTCCGGGCCATCGACGACGACGAGGTCCGGGCCGACTACGCCGGCCGGATCGGCGTCGTCGATCCGATCAGCCGCTGAGTGGTGGTGCCGGGCTCCGCCGGCGAGGTGGAGACCGGCGTCAACGGGAGACGACGATCGTCTTGGCGATCTTGTCCCACGGGGTCTGACGGCGACTGTCGGAGAACACCATCACCAGACCGGCGATGGTGACCAGAAGGCTCGGCAGTGAGCTCGTGAAGCCGCCACCGCCGGAGGAGGCGACGCCCCAGACGATCCCGACGATCTGCAGCGCGATCCACGGGCTGATGCGGATCAGGGCGGTCCGGTCGTCGAGCTCGGAACCGTCTTCTTTGACGATCCGGGCCGACACCGCTCGCTTGCCGGGCGTGCCCTTCCCTCGCGAGTTGAGGAGGACCTCGTAGGCCACGATCAGGGCGAGGTTGATGAGGCCGGTCACGATGATCAGGACCGGGCTGACGTCGATCACGGGATCGCGGTTCTCCTCGGCCGCCTCGATCGTCTCACCGATCGTCTGGCTGAACACCGGCAGGTTGGTGACGAAGCCGATGATGATCCAGATCAGACCGTCGATGAATCGGCCGCCGATCCTGGCGCCGGCCGATGCCAGGCTCGGGATCCCGCCGGCCCCTGGCATCCCGACTCCGAAGCCCCCCGGCGCGCCCGGCTGGGCCTGCCCGGGGGCCTGCGGCTCGCCGACCCACTGGGAGCCGTCCCACCAGCGGGTCGTTCCCGGCGGGTCGCCCTCGGCGTGGTACCACCCCGGTGTGACGTTGCCCTGACTCATCGGTGGTCCTCCCCACGCTCGGATCGCACCGGAGTGTAGGGGCCGGCCCGAATGTGGTGCACTCCGAGGAGGGTGGGGTTCTCTAGGCGACGAGGTCGTGGTAGCCGGGGTGGTCGCGGATGTGGGCGGCGGCAAACGGGCACAGCGGGACGACCTTGTCGCCGGCGGCCCGGATCTGGGCCAGCGCCCCATCCATGAGCCTGGCGGCGTAGCCCTGGCCCCGGTGCTCGGGGAAGGTCTCGACGTGGGGGATGATCACCCGATCGCCCTGCCGCCGGTAGGAGGCGAGGCCGACGGTGGTGCCGTCGCGGCGGAGTTCGAACCGGTCGGCGTCGGTGACGTCGACCACCTCGAACGTCGGTCCTGCGTGGTGGTGGGCGTCGGCGCCGGTCGGGGTCTCGGCCGAGGCCAGCTCGGCGACCTTGGCGGCGAGCGCCTCGTCGGACGGTTCGGTCAGGTGGCTACCGTCGGGGAACACGATGACCGGGATTCGCTTGAGCCCGTTGTTGCGCTCGAGCACGATGTCGACCGCCTCGGGTCGTGCGGCCAGGTCGACGTAGGCGTAGTCGACCCCGTTCGCCTCGAACCAGGCCTTCGATCGCCGGCAGTCGCCGCACCAGTCGGCGCCGTACATGGTGGTGGTGGTCGATGACGTCGTGTCGGTCACGGCTGGATGAACCCCGGAACGGTGGCCGGTGTTCCCGGACGCGACCGGGCCCGGTCCGTTGGTGGTTCGGACCGGGCCCGGCGGGGGACCGACGCTGCAGACGGCGCCGGCTGGTTGGCGGTGAGGCGGCTGGGGATCGCCGCAGCCGTGGCTAGACCACCGGCTCGGGGGCCCGGCCGCCACCGGTGCCGGTGGTACCGGACACCACCGGCACCATGACCGGCTCGGTCGTCGGGTCGGGGTCGGCGACGCCGATGGTGTCGCCGCCGAGACGGGTGATCTGGCGGACACCGATGCCACCGACGACGGCGGCTGCGGCGGCGACGAACATTGCCATCGTCCAGCCGTCGAGGAAGGCGGTCTGGGCGGCCTCGGCCACGGCGGCGCCCTCAGGACCGAGCTGGGCGGCCACGGCCAGGGCCTGACCGATGCCTTCACCGACCGGCTCGGCCAGCTCCGGCGGGAGCGTGTCGGTGGTTGCGGTGATGCTGTCGGCGTAGCCGGAGGTCAGCGTCGAGCCGATCA
Source organism: Actinomycetota bacterium (assembly GCA_039195375.1). Taxonomy (GTDB): domain Bacteria; phylum Actinomycetota; class Acidimicrobiia; order Acidimicrobiales; family SZUA-35; genus JAHELU01. The sequence goes on along the minus strand of JBCCVL010000028.1, from coordinate 33,972 downwards.
GGGCGATACCGAGGGCCGAGCCGGCCTCCCGGACGGTGTCGTTGAGGGCCGAGGCCAGGCCCTGCCGCTCGGACGGCAGCGACTCGGTGATGGCGGTGGTGGCGGGGCTCATCGACAGCCCCATGGCCAGGCCGAGCAGGACAAGCGGCGGCAGGACCGCCAGGTACGAGTCGTCGGCCAGGCCGAGCCACACGAAGGCGACGGCCATCATGGCGGCACCGAGGCTGAGCACGTTGGCCAGGCCGTAGCGCTGGGCGATGCGGGGGGCGATCGGCGACAGCGACATCATGGCGGCGGCCATCGGCAGGAGCCCGGCGGCGGCGGTGACGGCGCTGTAGCCGAGGACCGCCTGCAGCAGCTGGATGACGACGAGGAACGAGCCGAGCATCAGGGCGAACAGCACGGCCAGGAAGAAGGAGCTGGAGGCCAGGGCGCCGTTGCGGAAGATGCGGACGTCGAGCAGCGGGTGCTCGGCCCGCAGCTCGGCGGCGACGAAGGCGACGGCGGCCAGCGCCCCGCCGAGCAGGCCGGCCAGCACGACCGGATCGGTCCAGCCGAGGTGCGGGCCCTCCTCGACGCCGAGCACGATGCCGCCGACGGCCAGGATGGAGAGGGCGGCGCCGATGGCGTCGAAGCGGGGGGCGTTGTCGTTGCGGGTCTCGGGCACGATGGCCAGGGTGGCGACGATGGCGATGGCGGCGACGGCGACGGGCAGCACGAACAGCCACTGCCAGCTGGCGTAGTCGATCAGGACGGCCGAGCTGAACAGGCCGAGGATGCCGCCGGCGCCGGCGAACCCGGCCCAGATGCCGACGGCCCGGCCCCGCTCCTCCTCGGGGAAGATGGCGGTGAGGGTCGACAGGGTGGCGGGCATGATCATCGCCGCTCCGAAGCCGGCGATGGCTCGGAAGGTGATCATCATGGCCGGGGTGTCGACGAAGGCGGCTGCGAGGTTGGCGGCGCCGAAGATCCCGAGGCCGACCACCAGCATGAGGCGGCGCCCGAAGCGGTCTCCGAGCTCGCCGATCGGCAGGAGCAGGGCGGCCATCGTGAGGGTGTAGGCGTTGACGATCCAGAGGACCTGGGACGAGGAGGCGTCGAGGGCGACGGCCAGCTCGTTGAGGGCCACGTTGAGCCCGGCCACCGAGGCGACGACGGCGACCAGGGCCAGGCACATCGTGGCCAGGATGCCGGTGCGGGTCCTCGGCGAGATGGAGGTTGACATGGGGTTGGTTCCAATCGTGGACACCGCTCCGGTTATTCGAGAGCGGTGGTTTCCGGTAAGATGGGTTTCACTATCTCTCGACCATTTACGAAAGTCAACGTTTCAGTTATGATGGTCCCCGTGACATCCGACACCCAGACCGCTCCGGTCGAGGAAGCGGCCGGCCGTGGCCGACCGCGAGACGAGGCGCGAACCACGGCGATCCTCGATGCCACCAACGAGGTGTTGCTCTCGAAGGGCTGGCAGGAGCTCACGGTGTCCGACATCGCCAAGGCGGCCGGCTGCGGCCTCGCCACCATCTACCGTCGGTGGGACACCAAGGAGAAGCTGGTGGCTGCGGCCATGCGTTGCCAGCCCCTCCCGCAGATCGAGGAGGTGGGCGATCCGCTGATCGACCTGCGCAGCCTCGTTCTGGCCATGGCCACCAAGATGTCGACGATGGGCGAGGGCGCGCTCGGGTTCATGGCCGCAGCCCAGGAGGACCCAGACCTTCGGGCCGCGGTCGACGAGGCGATCCTCGGCGAGGCCCGCCCGCAGTACCTCGACTACCTCGGCGCGGTGCTCGGCCAGGACAGCCCCCATGTCGAGCTGCTCGCCGACTCGGTGATGGGGGCGCTCCTGATCCGGACGGGGGTGCTCCGGGCCGACGTCGACCCCGAGCGCTTCACCGACGAGGTGATGGTCCTCGTCGAGGCCCTGGCCGATCGACCGGGCCCAGCTGACTGACCGACCCCGCCCGGTGGTGGCGCCGGCCGGTCAGTCCTCGTAGTGGATGGTCGGCCGGGCGCCGCCCTGCATCTCGGCGGCCGCCCGTTCGGCGTCGGCCACTGCGGCCCGCAGCTCGGCCGCCACCTCAGCCGGGTCGGCGGTGAACGGCAGCTCCTCGATCAGCCGCTGCAGCCGTTGTCCCGAGCGCCAGGCGGCCATGCGGGCCCACTCGGTGTACAACACGGCGGGGTCGTCGACGTCGATCAGGTCGACCGTGCGCGACTGCTCGTCGGTCGGTGGGTCGACGGTCACGTAGCCGTTGACCATCGTGATCCGTTCCGCCGGCGCCGTCAGCGCCGCCCCCCGATGGACCACCATGTCGCCGTGCATGGCCACGGCCGCACCGGGACCGGGGAAGGCGGGTGCACGGACCCGGTCCGGCGGTGGCGTACGCCCCTGCGCCTGCAACTCGGCTGCCTCCTGCCTGGTCCCCCAGAAGTACTCGAACCGACCGCCCGGGGTGGTGCGCATGTCGGTCACCGACATCACGTAGTCGAGCGGGAGCGTGTCGTGATGCCACTTGTCGACGGCGCTGTCGAGCTCACTCGGCTCGTAGTTGAGGTGGCCGAGATGGACCGGCATCGGGTGGGGAGCGATCGCCACCCCGTAGATCGCCGACAGGTGCGCCGTCACCTCGGGCGACCGGCACAGGTCACGCAGCCACCGCGACCGGTAGACCCCGCCCCGGACCATGCGCTCGATCCTGGTGCTTGCCGGCCTGGCGAAGGCCCGGAGCCGCCTGGCCGCGGTCAGCATGGCCTCGGCCCCGTCGTCGCTCAGGATGCGGAACGGAGCCGAGATGGCCACTGGGGTCGCCTTGGTCGCGATCTCCGCCCGCTCGTAGCCGAGGTCGGCCAGGAGGATCACCTCGTCTGGTTCGGTCAGGGCCAAGTGCCGCTCGGGGTCGAACGTCGGTTCATCCGCCAGCCACTCGTACCCAGGCGGGCTGACGTCTGGCAGGGTCGGGGCATCCAACGCGATCGACATGGGCTCCAGTATCGGGGGCGGTCCCGGCCGGTGTCGAGCGTGAGGGGTCCGGTGGCGACTCCGGTGGAGCGGCCGGCTGGTTTGACCGGGATCGACGCCCGAGCCAAGGTGCTCCGGTGACCGCGCCAGCCGAGGGTGACACGACCGAGCACCTGCATGCGGTGGTCCACGACGGCTCGGGACCGCACGCCCTGATCGTGCACGGTGCCCTGGCCAGCCGCAGCTACTGGGCCGACAACCTGCCGGCGCTGGCGGAGGTGTGCACGCCGGTGGTCGTCGAGCTGTGGGGCCATGGGCGCTCGCCGAGTCCGACGGAGCCGGCCCGCTACGAGTGGGAGGGGTACGCCGAGGAGTTCGAGCGCCTCCGCACCACCCTCGGCATCGGGCGGTGGTACACCATCGGGCAGTCGCTCGGCGCCGGCCTGCTCCTCAACTACGGGCTGGCCCATCCCGACCGGGTCATCGCGCAGGTGGTGACCAACTCCTCGTCGGCCTTCACCCCGCCCGAGCACTGGGCCGAGCGGCGGGCGTCGGGTCAGCACGCCTTCCTCGACTCGATCAGGACCAGGGGCCTCGACGCCATCCGCGACCACTGGATCAACCCCGGCCGCTCCCGGCGCATCCCCGACTCGACCAGGGCCCTGTTGGCCGTCGAGTTCGAGGAGCACGACGTCGACGGTGTGGCCACCGGCATGGCCATCACCTCCGACCGGGTGCCGCTCGGCGACCGTCTCGCCGACATCACGATCCCGACGATGCTGACCCTCGGGGTCGACGAGGAGCGGTTCCTTCCCCTGGTCGACCACGCCCGTCGCATCCCGGGGATCGAGGTGGTTGAGGTTGCGGCGGCCCATGCCGTGAACGCCCAGAACCCCGACGACTGGAATGCCGCCGTCGTCGACTTCCTGCGCCGTCACCGCCACTGAGTCGGCGCTCGACCTCGAACACCGTGGCCGGTGGCGTCTCGTCCGGGCAGACTCGGACCATGGAGTTGGTCGAGCGGGAGGTCGAGTTCACGCGGCTGCAGGCCGCGCTCGATGCCGCCACCGACGGTTCGGGGCGGGTCGTGCTGGTCCGGGGCGAGCCCGGCATCGGCAAGACGGCGTTGATCCGAGCGTTCGTCGATCAGCTCCCGGCCGACGGTCCCGGCCGGCCCGAGGTGCTGCTCGGCCGCTGCGACGACCTGGCCACGCCACGGGAGCTCGGCCCGATCTGGGACCTGGCCGCCTCCGTCCCGCCCCTCGCCGCCGCGCTGGCCAGCGGCGACCGGGCCAAGGTCTACGTCGCTGCCCTCGACCTCATCGGCCGACCCCGGACCACGGTCATCCTGCTCGAGGACCTGCACTGGGCCGACGCCGCCACCCTCGACCTCGTCAAGGTCATCGGCCGCCGCATCGACACGGCCAGGGCGCTGCTGGTCGCCACCTACCGCGACGACGACGTCGTCGTCGGCGACCGGATCCGGGCCGTCGTCGGTGATCTGCCGCCCCATGCGGTCGAGCGCCTTGCCCTCGAGCCGCTCGGGCCGGACGGCGTCCGCCGCTTGGCCGAGGGGACCGGGCGCGACGCCGATCGGCTGCTGGCCGAGAGCGACGGCAATCCCTTCTTCGTGGCCGAGCTGCTGTCGAGTGCAGACGGCGAGGTCCCGGCGTCGGTCGAGGACGCCACCCGCAGCCGGGCCGCCCAACTGTCGCCGGTGGCCCGGGCCCTCGTCGAGCAGGTGGCGGTGGTGCCGCGGGCGGCCCCGGTCGAGGTGGCCGCCGCCGTCGAAGGCTGGTCCGATGCCGTCGACGAGGCCGTCGCCCGCGGTCTCGTCGAATACGACGGCTCGGTCATCTCCTTCCGCCACCAGCTTGCCCGCCGAGCCATCGTCGCCGGCCTACCCGCCGCCAGACGACGCCAACTGAACGCCACGGCGCTGGCCGTGCTCACCGAGTTGCGGGCCCCGGCGGCCGAGATCGTGCACCACGCCGAGGAGGCCGGCGACGTCGATGCCATCGTCGCCCACGCCCCCGAGGCGGCCAGGCAGGCCGCTGCAGCCGAGAGTCACACCCAGGCCCTCGAGCACTACCGTCGGCTCGGACCCCACCTCGACCGGTTCGAGCCCCGGGCCGAGGCCGAGCTGCTCGACGCCTGGTCGAGGGCCGCCATCGTCGAGGTCCGGATCGAGGAGGCGCTCGACCTGGCCAGGCGGTCGGTGGCCCGCTGGCGCCAGCTCGGCGACGACGTCGCCCTCGCCGACGAGCTCGGCTGGCTGAGCCGAGCGGCCTGGAGCGCCGGCGAGCGGGCGGAGGCCGAGGCGGCGTCGGCCGAAGCGATCGCCCTGCTCGAACCGGCCGGCCCGTCGTCCGAGCTGGCCAACGCCCTCAGCACCCGAGCGCAACTGGAGATGCTCGCCTTCGACCATGCCGACGCCGTCGCCACCGCCGAGCGTGCCCTCGCCATCGTCTCGGAGCTGGGCGACCGGCGGTTCCGGGCCAACATCCTGGTCAATCGGGGCAGCGCCATGGCCATGGAGGCGGTGGCCGGCGGCGACGAGGCGCTGGTCGAGGCGATCGGGGAGGCCGCGGCCCTCGACGATCTCGGCGAGGTGATCCGGGGCCGGGTCAACCGGGCCTGGGCGTTCCTCGTCCACCGCCGGCTCGACGACGCCGTCGAGGAGCTCGACGGTGCCATCGCCGAAGCCGTCGCCCACGACCTGTTCAGCTTCGAGCTCTACGGTGCGGCCACCCGGGCGCTGGTGCAGACCCTGACCGGCGACTGGCATGCGGTCGAGGACCTGGCCCCCGGTCTGGCCCGTGAGGAACCGTCGCGGGAGCGGCTGGTGCTGTTGCCGGCCGTCGGCATCGTCCGGGCCAGGCGGGGGGTCGAGGGGGCGAGCGAGCTACTCGACCAGGCATGGCGCTTGGCCTCGGCGAGCCGTGAGCTGCAGCGGACGGCGGTCAGCGGAGCGGCGGTGGCCGAGCTGGCCTGGATCGACGACCGGCTCGACGAGATCGGCCCGATCGTGCTCCCCGTGCTCGACGAGGCCCTCCGGGTCTCGTGCTCCTGGTTCGCCGGCGCGCTGGCCTACTGGGCCTGGAAGGCGGGCGCACTCGACGTGGCACCGGCCGGGATCAGCGAACCCCACCGACTCCAGATCGAGGGTCGCTGGCAGGAGGCGGCTGATCGCTGGCACGAGCTCGGCATGCCGTACGAGCGAGCGCTCGCCCTGGCCGAGGGCGACACCGACGCCCGGCTGGAGGCGCTGCGGCTGCTCGACGAGCTCGGAGCGGAGGCGGTGGCGGCCAAGCTGCGGTCCGAGCTGCGGGCCGACGGCGTCCGCCAGCTCCCCCGCGGCCCCCGCCCGTCGACCCGGGGCAACCCGGCCGGGCTGACCGCCCGGCAGGTCGAGGTGGTCGAGCTGTTGGCCGTCGGTCGGACCAACCCCGAGATCGCCGACCAGCTGTTCATCTCCCCCCGGACGGTCGACCATCACGTGTCGGCGATCCTGGCCAAACTCGACGTGGCCACCCGAGACGAGGCGGTTGCGGCCGCTGCCGACCTCGGCGTCGTCACGCCGGTTCCGGCCGACCAGGGGGCCGCCACCTAGACGGTTGCCAACCTAGGTGGGTTGGCGGCCGGTATGGGTGTCGGCCACCGATGTCGGCGTATCGGGGTCCTCCGTACCGTTGATGTCACGAACCGAGCGGAGAACGTCTCCGGGAGATTCGGAAGGAGGACACCATGCACCCAATCAACACCGACGCCATCAACGCCCTGCACCGGGCCCGTCTGGCGGCCGCAGACGAGGCCAGACTGGTGGCCGCCGTCCACACCCCGGCGTGGCGCCGGCTCGGCGCTGCGCTCACGGGACGGCCGCCTCGGCGCCCGGCGTGCCCCGAGCACCCGTCGACCCGACCGGCGCTGGCCGCCTGAGGTCCCGGGTCGCTCCCGCCCGTCTGGCTGCTGCGGCCGGTCGGGGGGTGGCGACCCGTCAGACGATGCGGGACGTGCTGTCGCCCCAGTAGCGGTCTCGTAACAGACGCTTGTAGAGCTTGCCGGTCGGTAGGCGGGGCAGCTCGTCGACGAAGTCGACCGACTTCGGGCACTTGTAGTGGGCGATCTGGTCGCGGCAGAATGCGATCAGCTCGCTCGCCAGTGCCGCCTGGTCCGCCTCCCCGACCTCGATGCCGTCGACGGTCTGGACGACGGCCTTGACCTGCTCGCCCATCTCCGGATCGGGGACGCCGAACACGGCGACATCGGCGACCTTCGGGTGGGTCACCAGGCGATCCTCGATCTCCTGGGGGTAGATGTTGACCCCGCCGGAGATGATCATGTGGGCCTTGCGGTCGGTCAGGAACAGGTAGCCGTCGGCGTCGACGTAGCCGATGTCGCCGAGCGTCGTCCGTCCGCCCGGCAGCTTGGCCGCTGCGGTCTTGGTCGGATCCTTGTAGTACTCGTACGTGCCGCCGCCCGAGAAGTAGATGCCGCCGACCTCGCCGGGGCCGAGCTCGTTGCCCTCGTCGTCGCAGATGTGGATCGCCCCGGCCCGGGGCTTGCCGACCGAGCCCGGTCGTTCCAACCACTCCTCGCTGTCGATGAACGTGGCCCCGTTTCCCTCGGAGCCGGCGTAGTACTCGAGCAGGATCGGCCCCCACCAGTCGATCATCTGGTGCTTGATCGGCACCGGGCACGGCGCGGCGGCGTGGATCGCCACCCCCAGCGTCGACAGGTCGGGTCCGAGCCGTTCGCGCTCGTCGAGCTTGAGCATGCGGATGAACATGGTCGGCACGAACTGGCTGTGGGTCACCCGATGCTGCTCGATGGCGGCCAGGCAGCTGGCTGCGTCGAACTTCTCCATCACGACGAGCGTCCCGCCGACGCGGTGCACGGCGGTGGAGAACGCCATCGGCGCCGCGTGATAGAGGGGGGCCGGCGACAGGTAGGTCATGTGGGGCCCGTAGCGGTAGCGCTCGGTGAAGAAGGTGGCCACCCGGGGCTCCAGCTCGTCGATGCCGTGCTCGGGGAGGGGCCGCTTGACCCCCTTCGGTCGACCGGTGGTGCCCGAGGAGTAGAGCATCGGATAGCCGGGCCGCTCACCGTCGACCGGTGCGATCGGGTACTCGGCGACGGCGTCCTCGTAGCGCTCCCAGGTCGGGCCGGTCCCCGGGTCGGCCGGGACGCCGTCGGTCATCAGCCACCGCTCGACCTTCGGGGTGGTCGCCGGGTCGATGGCGGCCGCCACCTCCGCCTTGGCCCGGGAGGTGACCACGATGCGGGCATCGCAGTCGTCGATGATGTACGCCGCCTCCTCGGCGGACAGGAAACTGTTGATCGCCGTCACGTAGAGACCGGAGCGGAGGGCGGCCCAGATGACCTCCATGAACCGGATCTGGTTCTCCATGAACAGGGCGATGTGGTCGCCGGTGGTCAGCCCCATCGAGCGGAGGAGGTTGGCCAGCTGGTTGGAGCGCTCGTCGAGCTCCCGATAGGTCAGGACCTCGCCGGAGCCGACCATGACGACAGCCGGGTGGTCTGGGCGGGTACGGGCGTGGATGCCGGGGTAGGCCATGACTCGACAAGGCCCGGCCGCTACCGGCCGACGTCCTTGAAGGGGATGCTGCGGTCGACGGCGGGTTCCTTGGGGAGGCCGAGGATGTTCTCCCCGAGGGTGATGTGGTGTTGGATCTCGTTGGTTTCGCTCATCGGCCGACGTCCTTGAAGGGGATGCCGCGGTCGACGGCGGGTTCCTTGGGGAGGCCGAGGATGTTCTCCCCCAAGATGTTGTGTTGGATCTCGTCGGTCCCGCCGGCGATCGACTGGGCCGGGGTCGAGACCAGCACCTCGGCCACGACGGCGTGTTGGGGGTCCTCGTCATCGGCCGGCGGTTCGACCAGCATCCCCTTGGCCCCGGCGATCCGGGTGTGGGCGTTGTGGCTTGCCCTGGCCACCTCCGACAGCGCGAGCTTGCCGATCGAGCCCTCCGAGCCCGGTGGGCGGCCCAGCTCCCTCGCCGCCTTGGCCCGCTCGGCGGTCAGCTCGGCCGCCCGGTTGAAGGCGGTGACGGCCATGATCTCCTGGCGGACAACGGGGTCGTCTGACCGCCCGTTGGCCTCGGCCCGGGGCTGCAGCAGGTCGATCCGGCCCTGGCGCTGCGGGTACCAGACGTAGGTCTTCTCGTGCTCGGCCGCCTCGTGACGGGCCTCGTCGATGACCCGACCGGCAGCGTCTGACCTGGTGGTCTTCGTGCTGCGCCCACCGAAGCGGCGCTCGTGGGCCAGGGTGCCCCTGGCCACCTTCCAGCCGTCCCCGACCTCGCCGACGATGTCGTCGACCGGGATCCGGGCATCGGTCATGAACACCTCGTTGAACGACGAGTGCTCGTTCATCTGACGGATCGGCCTCACCTCGATACCCGGCTGGTCCATGGCGATCAGGAAGTAGCTGAGGCCGGCGTGCTTGACCGCATCCCAGTCGGTCCTGGCCACGAGGATCCCGTAGTCGGCGTGGTGGGCCGAGGTGTTCCACACCTTCTGGCCGTTCACGATCCACTCGTCGCCGTCGAGCACCGCCGTCGTCTTCAGGCCGGCCAGGTCCGAGCCGGCCACCGGCTCGCTGAACAGCTGGCACCACAGCAGCTCACCGGTCAGCGTCGGCCGCAGGAACCGCCGCTTGAGGTCGTCGGAGCCGTGGTCGTAGATCGTTGGGGCGGCCAGACCCATCCCGCCGCCGAGCGGGGTGGCGACCCCACCGGCCTCCTTGATCACCTGGTGGGCCACCCGGTCGGCCCACGCCGGCAGGTCACGGCCGTACCAGTGTGATGACCACGACGGCACCGCCCACCCCGAGTCGACGAGCCGCTGCCGCCACTCGACGAGCGACAGCGTCGGATCCCAGGTCTCGTCGAACCATGTCCTGACCTCGTCGGCGACCTGACCCTCGGTCGCCGATGTCCCCGTGATCGGCGTCATGCCCCGACTGTAGGGTCCACCCCGAGGACGGTCGAAACGGGCCGGCCGGCGCTATGGCTCGCCCGGTCCGTCGACCGGCAGACCGTAGAGCCGGGCGGCGTTGCCGCTCGAGATCATGTGGGTGATGCGAGCCGTGTCAGCGGGTCCACACCGGCCATCGCGCCACCAACCCATCAGGATGCGGGACAGCGCATCCCGGAACTGGGTCGAGGCGATCAGGTACAGCTCGGACAGCCCGAACGCGTCGCTCGAGTAGAGGAGCTTGCCGAACGGTGCGACCTCCATCGACTCGGCCAGGATCGAGTTGTAGCCGAGGGCCCCGTGGGTGTTGACCTCCCCGGTGTCGAAGTACACCGACGGGAACACCGCAGCCAGGAACGCGGCCTCGCGGTGGTACGGCCAGCAGTGCAGGAAGCAGAAGCGGGCGTCGGCCGGGGCCTGACGGAGCCATGAGCTGAACCGGGTCGGGTCGCTGCGCCACAGCTCGATGTCGGCGTCACCGAACCCGGTGTGGAGCTGCAGCGGCAGGTTCTGGTCGGCCGACACCTCGATCCCGACGTGCAGGCAGTGCCGCAGGAGGACCTCGTCCTCGAGCCGCTGGCCGGTCCGCCAACGGTTCAGGCTGCGGCGCAGATCGAGGGAGATGGGCCGCCGGGGATCGATGTCGAAGCCGGCCCGGTAGGCCACGATGGACTTGAGCCCGACCGCACCCTGACACCGGTACCGGAGCTCGTGCTCGAACGCCGACAGGAAGTCGGCCCCGCCGACCTCGGCGAACACCGCCTCGGCCACCGCCTCGATCCGGACGACCTCATCGGTCCGGAACGTCCCGAGCTCGGCCATGGCCGCCGGGTCGCGGATCGTCGCCGCCCGGTAGCCGGTGTCGATCAGCAGGTGACCGAGCCCCGACGCCTCCAGCAGACGGGCGTCGGCGTCGCCGAGCTCGTTTCGCCTGGCCAGGTAGGCGTCGAACGGGACGTAGGGCTCCAGGTCGAGCACCGGCGCACAGATGGCACGGATGGCCAGGCCGAGCGGGGTGTCGGCCGGGTCGATCTCGGCGTGCATCGTCGCCCCGCCCTCCGACAGCAGGGCGGCGAAGCGCGACCGGTCGAGCGGTTCGTCGACCACTCCGTGGCAGTGGTGGTCGATGAGGACCGAATCGCCGGTCAGGTCAGTACGCATCGGCGTAGGCGGCGATGATCTCGGACGGTGACGCCGTGCGGAACCGGGCGATCTCCTGGCGCTTGAGGCTGATCCAGCAGGCCCAGAGCTCGTCGTCGAACAGGTCGGTCAACACGTCGTCGTGTTCGAGGGCGACGAGGGCGTCGTCGAGCGAGTGGGGGAGTGGCTCGATCCCGAGCTCGGCTCGCTGGTCGGGGTCGAGCTGATCCGGGTCGACGGCGATCGAGTGGGGGAGCGGGAGGTGCCGGCGGATGCCGTCCATGCCGGCGGCGAGGACGCCGGCCAACGCCAGGTACGGGTTGGCGGTTGCGTCGATCGGGCGGAATTCCAGGCTCGGTCCGAGGCCCGGGCGCCCCGAGCCGGACGGTCGGCCGGGAGCCAGCCGCAACGCTGCCTCCCGGTTGGCCACCCCGAAGGCGGTGTAGCCGGCACTCCACGAGCGTGGACCGATCCGCTGGTACGACACGACCGACGGTGCGCACAGGGCGGTCAACCCGGGCAGATGGGCCATGATGCCGGCGGCGAAGCTGCTGGTCAGCGGCGACAGGCCGTGCCGGCCGCGAGGGTCGGCGGTGACGGAGTGACCGTCGCAGTCGAGCAGGCTGAGGTGGAGGTGGGCCCCGTTGCTGCCGACCCCCGGCCCGATGATCGGGGAGAACGTGACGTCGGTGTCGAGGGCCCTCGCCACCTCCCGCACGACCTCCCGCACGATGACCGTGCGATCGGCGGCGGCGACGCCCATCGCCGGCTCGGCCGTGATCTCGAACTGGTTGCGCCCGAACTCGGGGAGCACGTTCTCGGGGCCGACACCGGCCTCGGCGAGCGCACGGACCATCGTGGTCAGCAGCGGCTCGGCTCGCCTGGCGGCGTCGACGGTGAACGGCAGCCCCGCCTGGCGGTCGAGCAGGGCGAATTCGTGCTCGGTCGCGGCCAGCACGTGCAGCTCGAAGTCGCCGTGCAGGCGTTCGATCGTGCGCTCGAGGACCACACGGGGGCACGACGGCCAGGGAGCATCGTCGAGGTCGACGCAGCGGGCCAGGGCGAAGCGATAACGGGGCCGTTCACCGGGGAGCGGGTCGATCTCGACGAACGTCTCGGGATCGGGCACCAGCCGGAGCTCACCGGTCGGTCCCCACGGGTTGTCGACGAGACCACCGAAGGCGTCGAGGGCCAGGTCGGCGGGCACCCAGCCGACGGCCGGTCCTTTGGTCGCCGCCGGGTCGTAGTCTGGCAGGCCGCGCCCGCGGACCAGGTTGACCAGGTCGGTGTGCAACACCCACGTGATCGTCGTCCCGTCCGTCCCTGCCGTCGGGTGCGTCATCCCGCCCTCACGTCGAGTCGTCAATCGTCATCTCGATCTCGGGCTCACGACGACGAGGTCCGCTGCGTTGGAGCCGTTGGAGCCGTTGGAGCCGACCGAGCCGTTGGAGCAACCGGACCATCGGCCCTCGGTTCGGTCGGGCGGCTGACGGCGGCCTCACCCTCGGCCAGCACGATCTCGGGCTCGTCGACGTAGCGCTGCAGGAACAGGGTGTACAGCTCCTGCGAGCTGCGGAGGTGGGCCAGGGTCGCCGCCTCGGCGTCGTCCGCATCGCCTCGGCGGATGGCGTCGATGATGGCGACGTGTTCGGTGACGCTGTGCCAGACCGTGTCCTGCATCGGGAGTCGGTCGCGCCAACGCAGCAGATCGGCCCGGGCTCGCAGCAGCGTGCCGATGATCTCGTCCGAGCCGCTCACCACCGCCAGCCCGTAGTGGAACTCGCCGTCGGTCATCCGGTGGGCCATCGGGCTCGGGGCCGCGGCCAGTCGTTCCTGCGACTCGACCAGCGGTGCGAGCTGGCGCTCCCGCGTCCGTTCGTCCGCGCTGGCCATGCGGCGGGCGCACACCGGCTCCAGGAAGGTGCGAACCGCAGCCAGCTCACCGATCTCGTCGAGCGCCCGGCTCGCGGCCTGTTCGATCTCGCCGGCCGTCAGCGGTCGCCCGGCACCGATCGGGACCCCTCCGGCCCGGCCGACCAGGCTGCGCTCGGCATAGCCGGACTCCCGCACGAGGTCGAGGGCGGCCCGCAGCGCCGTGCGCGACACGTCGAGCGTGGCCGCGAGCTGACGCTCGGAGGGGAGGAGCCCCTCGGGGAAGAGACCGAGCGCGATCGACCGCTCGATGGCCACCTGGATCCTGGTCGAGACCGGACCGCAGGCGCGGGGCACCAGCAGCGAGAGCAGGGCGAGGCTCCGCGATGGTTCATGCGACGGCGGACTCATTGCTGACACAAACTAATCGACTCGGGACCCTGCTTGCCCGGTCGCCGGTCACACCTCCGGGCTACGAGCGGTCGAGACCGGTTTCTGCTTCAATGGGCCTCGTCCCCCGATGCCGGCGAGCGAGGAGGCCCCGTGCCGAGCAAGACGTGGACCTCCGACCTCCACTGGGTGCGGCCGGGTCAGCAGACCCGGAGCCAGCGAACCCAGCAGGCCCTGCTCGATGCGGCCGAAGAACTGTTCGCCAAGCAGGGCGTCGACGCCACGTCGGTCGCCGAGGTGGCCGAGCGGGCCGGCACTTCGATCGGCGCCGTGTACCACCACTTCCGGGACAAGAAGGCCCTGCTGTACGCGCTGTACGACCGGCTGGCCCAGAGCTACGAGGCGACCACCGCCGAGGCCGTCGCCCCCGCCAGATGGGAGGGGGCGACGATCGTCGACATCCTGCACGGCTACCTCACCTTCGCCCTCGCATCGGAGCGGGACCGGCCCGGCTTCAAGCGGGTCGGCCTCGAGGCCTCCCGGATCGACCCTGCGCTCGGCGAGCACTTCGACAAGCTGCGAAGCGAACTGAACCGCGGCCTGACCGAGCTGATCCTGGACCGGTCGGACGAGATCGGGCACCCCGACCCGAAGCTGGCGACGGCGTTCGTGCTCGATCAGATCTCGGCCATGTTGCGGATCCGGCTGCACGGGGCGAGGGCGGCGACCCAGCTCGGCCGGCGGGCCGACAAGGTGTTCGTCGCCGAAGCACTGCGCTCGGCCTGCGCCTACCTCGAGCTCGATCAGCCGGCCTGACCGGGTGACCGAGCCGGCGACCAGCTCCGGCGACGACCGGTCGCGCCTCGCCGATCGCTACCGGCGCTTCGCCAGGGTCGAGACCGACGGCATCTCGCCCCGCTACACCGAACTGGCGATGGCGGTGGCCGACGACGAGCCGACCCTCGAGTTCCTCGCCGGTCTGCCGGCGGCCAAGCAGCAGCCGAACCTGCTGTTCGCGGCCTGGCGGGCGGCCCTCGCCGACGGTGCCCCACCGGGTGACGCCGGGGAGTTCCTGACCAGACTGCACCGTGACCCCGACCCGGTCCGGGCCGTGATGCTGGCCCGCTCGAACCAGATGAACGAACCGGCCCGCTGCGGTGTCCTGGTCCCCCTGCTGAGCCGGATCGAAGCGGAGGAGGATCGCCCGCTCTCGCTGGTGGAGATCGGTGCGTCGGCCGGGTTGTGCCTCCATCCCGACCGCTACCGCTACCGCTGGCAGTGGACCGATGGCACCGAGCAGCGGGTCGGCGACGGCGACCCCGAGATCGCGCTCACGGTCGACGGTCCGGCGCCACTGCCGGAGCGGCCGGTGACCGTGGCCTGGCGGGGCGGCCTCGACCTCAACCCGCTCGAGTTGACCGACCCCGCCGATCGCACCTGGCTCCACACGCTGATCTGGCCGGAACACACCCACCGGGCCGAGCGCCTGGCCGCAGCGATCGAGACGGTGACCGCCATCGACCCGGGCGAGCGGGGGAAGGTCGTGCGGGCCGACCTGCGGACCGGTCTGGCCGACCTCGTGGCCGAGGCGCCGAGCGACACGACGGTCGTCGTCTACCACTCGGCCGTGCTGGCCTACCTGCCGAGCCGGTCCGAGATCGACGCCGTCGCCGACCAGATCGGCGCCCTCGGCGTCCGCTGGATCGCCAACGAGGCGCCTGGGGTCTTCCCCGATGCCACCGGACCGTGGCGGGAGACGATCGGGCGCGACTTCGCGCTGCTGCTCGACGGCGTGCCGGTTGCCGCCGCCGGGCCGCACGGCCAATCGCTCCGCTGGTTCGAGCGCCGCCCGCGTTGACGTCGCTGACCGCGTCGACGTCGCCGCCGGCCCTACTGGGTGCCGACCCGCAGCTCGGCGAAGGGGAGGTCCTTGTCGACCGATGGTTCCCGGGGCAGGCCGAGCACCCGCTCGCCGATGATGTTGCGCTGGATCTCGTTGGTCCCGCCGGCGATGCCACTGGCGAACGTGGCGACACACTCCTTGGCCCAGACCCCGCCGTCGGCCCCGTCGCCACCGGTCCAGCCGATGCCGTCGACCCCGACGATCGCCATCGACAGGTCGCGCTGCAGGCCCGCGATCCTGGCCCCGGCCAGCTTGCCGAGCGACCCGCTCGGACCGGGCGTCTTGCCCGCCTCGACCTCGGCCCGGGTCCGCATCGCCCCGAGGCTCTGACAGACCTCGGCGGTGTACAGCCGCATGAGATCCTGACGGATCATCGGGTCGGTGTTGCGGCCGCGGACCCTCGCCTCACCCATCAGCCTGTCGGTCCGCTCGTGGGTGATGCCGCCCTGCTGGCCGGTGCCGATCGCCACCCGCTCGTACATCAACATCGCCGTCGCCAGTCGCCAGCCCTCGTTGAGCGGGCCGATCTGGTGGTCGACCGGCACCCGAACGTCGGTCAGGAAGATCTCGTTGAACCGCATGCCGCCGTCGATCTGGTGGATCGGTCGGATCTCGACCCCGGGGGCCCGCATGTCGATGATGAACATCGAGATGCCCCGATGCTTTGGCTGGCTCGGGTCGGTGCGGGCGATGATGATGCCCCGGTCGCACAGGTGGGCCAGCGTCGTCCACACCTTCTGCCCGTTGAGGATCCACTCGTCACCGTCGCGTACCGCCCGGGTCTGCAGGCTGGCCACGTCTGAGCCGGCGCCGGGTTCGGAGAACATCTGGCACCACACCTCCTCGGCCCGGATGACCTTCGCCTCGTAGGCGGCTCGCTGCTCCTCGGTTCCGTACTCGTCGAGCATGGGCAGGCACATGCCGTGGGTGATCGACAACTGCCGGGTCATGAGCGGGAACCGGCCGGCCTCCTCCCGCCAGACGGCCTCGTGCTCGTCGGTAAGGCCCTGGCCGCCGTACTCGGTTGGATAGCGGAGCCCGGCCAAGCCGGCGTCGGCCAGCTTCGCCTGGAACTCGCGGGCGGCGGCCAGCGCCAGCTCACCCCGTGGGTCGGCCTCGCCATCGGCCGGGGCCTGCGTTGCGTGCTGTTCGAGGAAGGCGATGCAGCGGGCACGGAAGGCCTCGAGATCGTCGGTGGTTGCGGTGCTCATCTGGCGCTCCCGTTGTCGTCGAACGAGACCGACTGTACGCCCCGACCACGGGCCGGGGCGACTTGCGCTTGCCCCTTCCCGGTGGTCGAACCAGAATCGGGGTTCGCATCCAAGGGGGACGCAGCCGAGCCATCGGCCAACGTGGCAGCGGAGGATCGACCGATGACCGACCTGGGCCGTGCGGCCACCGACATCTTCATCGATAACCACCGCTGGGGCGATCTCGACGACTGGAACCGGACGGCGCTCGACCTGCACGAGCGGGGCGGGATCCACCGCATCGAACGGGAGGGCTTCGACCCGTTCTGGGCGGTGATCGACCACGCCGCGGTGCTCGAGATCGAGCGCCAGCCCGAACTGTTCACCAACGGGCCCGAGCCGGTGCTCACCGACCGCAACGCCATCGCCTCCCGGACGATGGAGATCAAGACACTGATCCACATGGATGCCCCGCAGCACGGCAAGTACCGGCGCCTGACCACCGACTGGTTCAAACCGGCCAGCGTCCGTCGGCTCAACGATCGGCTGGCCGAACTCAGCCGGGAGGCCGTCGCCAGGCTGGAGGCGGCCGGAGGTGAGATCGACTTCGCCACCGACATCGCCCTGCCCTACCCGCTGCAGGTCATCCTCAAGATCCTCGGGCTGCCCGAGGACGACTTTCCCCGCATGATGATGCTGACCCAGCAGCTCTTCGGGGCCGACGACCCCGACCTCCAACGAGAGCCACCGAGCCCCGAGGTCGTCGGTCAGGTCATTGCCGACTTCTACCAGTACTTCACGGAGCTGACCGCGGCCCGCCGAGCCGAACCGACCGACGATCTGGCCACCCTGATCGCCAACGGCCACATCGACGACGAGCCGATGCCGGATCTCGAGACGATGGGCTACTACGTGATCGTCGCCACCGCCGGCCACGACACCACGTCGTCAGCCATGGCCGGCGGCATGCACGCCCTGATCGAACACCCGGACGAGTTGGTCAAGCTCAAGGAGGATCCCGAGGGCCTGATGGCCAACGCGGTGGAGGAGATGATCCGCTGGACCGCCCCGGTTCGGCACTTCATGCGGACGGCGACCGATGACACCGAGGTCCTCGGCCAGGAGATCCGCCGGGGTGACTGGCTGTACCTCTCGTACAAGGCGGCCAACCTCGACCCGAAGGTGTTCGACCGCCCGCTGGTGTTCGACATCGAGCGTCCGAACGCCGACCGCCAGGTGTCGTTCGGCTACGGCGTGCACTTCTGCCTCGGGGCCCAGCTGGCCCGAAACGAACTGCGGAGCCTCTTCAACCACGTCATCCCCCGGATTGACACGATCGAGCTGGCGGGCGATCCGGCGACGATGAAGACGACGTTCGTCGGCGGCCACAAGACCCTGCCGATCCGCTACACACTGACCGACTGAAGGCCGGCCCGGTGCGGCCCGGCCGGGTACGGTTGCGGCCGTGGAACTCCGCAAGCGCTGGTTCGACGACTACACGGTCGGTGAGGTCATCGACGTGCCCGGCGACCGGCTGGTCACGGCCGAGCGGATCGTCGAGTTCGCCACCGAGTTCGACCCCCAGCCCTTCCACACCGATCCCGAGGCTGCGGCCCGGTCGATCTACGGCGGGCTGATCGCGTCCGGCTGGCACACCGGGTCGATCATGATGAGCCTGATCGCCACCGTCCTCGGCCAGGCCAGCCTCGGCTCACCCGGCTGCGACTCGTTGCGGTGGACGGCCCCGGTCCGGCCGGGCGACCGGCTGTCGCTGCGCATCACGGTGCTCGACGCCAGACCGTCGACCTCGAAGCCGGATCGGGGTGTTGTCCGTTTCGCCAACGAGCTGTCGAACGCAGCCGGCGAGGTGGTGATGACGTTGGAGTCGGCCATGCTGATGCGGCGCCGCTCCGACTGACCGAGCCGCAGTCCCGCCGAGATCGGTCGACGCATCCGTTCGGTACCGGCAGCCGAATCACCAGACGATCCCCGACCGAGAAAGGCGTCCAGCACCGGCGGCCTCGCCGCCCGGGCACCTACCGTGTTCATCGCCCTCCGCGAGATTCGACGATCCATTGGTCGCTTCGCCCTGCTGACCGGGGCGGTGGCGCTGCTCGTCGTGTTGCTGCTCTTCTTCCAGGCAGTCGCCGGCTCGTTGACCCTCGGCCTCACCGGCGGCATCGAGAACAACTCCGCCGACGTGCTCGCCTACTCCGACCGGGCCAGGCGCAACCCGGCGGCCAGCTTCCTCCCGCCCGGCACCGGCCAGACGATCGCTGCGGTCGATGGTGTCGGCCGCACCTCCGAGGTCGGGCGGTTGGCCCTGAGCGCAGCCGACGAGGACGTCGTCGTCATCGGTCTCTCCGACCCCGAGTTCGGCGGCCCCGCCGAGCTGGCCGACGGGCGTCGAGCGGCCGGCGCCGGCGAGGCGGTGGTCAGCTCGTCGAGCCTGTCGACCGGGTTCGACGTCGGCGACACGGTGACCGCGGCCGGCGTCGAGCTGACCGTCGTCGGCACCGCAGACGATGCGGCCTTCGACGTCAGCCCGACCTTCTACGTCCCCTTCGACGACTACGCAGCGATGGTGGCCGAGCGGGCCGGGGTGGCGAGCGTCGACGAGGTGGCGGTACCGGTGTCGTGGGTTGCGGTCGAGGCCGCCGACGGCGTCGATCCCGCCGAGCTGGCGGCCGCCATCTCCGGTGCCGTCGACGGGATCGAGGCCCTCGATCGCAACCGGGCCGTGTCGGAGCTGCCCGGCGTCGGTCAGGTCACCCAGTCGTTCAACATCCTCTACCTGCTGCTGTTCATCGTCGTCACGATCGTGACCGGCGTCTTCTTCCTCATCCTCACCGTGCAGAAGCAACGCAGCCTCGTGCTGTTCCGGGCCATCGGCGCCGGCCGCCGTGACGTCGTCGCCCCGGTGCTGTTCCAGGTGCTTGCCGTCGTCGGTCTCGGCAGCCTGCTCGGCGCCCTGGTCGCCGGCCTGCTGCTCAACGCGGCCAGGGACACGTTCGGCTCCGCGCTCGACCTCCGCACCACGGTCCTGACGATCGGGTTCCTGCTCGTGCTCGGCGTGGCGGCCTCGGTCGGCGCCGTCCGCCGGGTCCTGGCCATCGACCCCATCGAGGCCACGACGGCCGGGACCGTGTAGGGCAGGAGTCGGCATGTCGATTGCGCTCAAGGAACTGCTCCGCCAGCCCCGCCGGTTCTCGGCCGTCACCGGGGCCATGACCCTGCTGATCGTGCTGCTCGTCGTGCTCGGTGGCTTCCTCGACGGCCTCGAGCTGAGCCAGACCGGGGCCTACCGGGCCCACGAGGGCAACGTGCTCGTGTTCGACGACGCCTCGGAGCGACAGCTCCAGCGGTCCCGGGTGGCCGCCTCGTTGGTCGACGAGCTGGAGGCGAGCCCCGAGGTCGACGCCGTCGGCGGCCTCGACGCCACGTTCACCGTCGCCGGTCCGGCCGGCGCTGCGAGCGGTGACGAGCTGGAGGACATCGCCCTGTTCGGCTACGACCTGTCGACCGACGTGTTGCCCGAGCCACCGGTCGCCGGCGAGGCCATCGTCGACGAGCAGCTCAGACGGGTGGCCGACGTCGAGGTCGGCGACACGATCGAGATCGGCCCGTCGGCCGAGCCGGTGACCATCTCCGCCATCGTCGACGACCTGACCAACGGGGCCCCGACGGTGTGGGTCGGGGTCGACGAGTGGCGTCGGCTCGTCGCCCTCGGCAACCCGTCGGCCGTCCCCCCGGATGGCACGGCCCAGATCCTGGTGGTCCGCCCGACCGGCACGACGGCCGACGCCATCGCCGCGATCGACGGCGTCGGCGAGGGGCTCGAGCCCATCACCGTCGACGAGGCGATCGAGGCCCTCGACGTGGTCCAACAGCAATCGTCGACGTTTCAGGGGATCATCTCGGTCACCTTCATCGTCGTGCTCCTCGTCGTCGCCCTCTTCTTCGCCCTCATCACGCTGGAGCGCGTGGGGTTGTACGCCGTGTTCAAGGCCCTCGGGGCCAGGACCGGCGAGCTGCTGCTCGGGCTCTCGGCCCAGGCCGTGGTGATCAGCCTCGTCGCCATCGCCGTCGGGTTCGCACTCAGCGCCCTGTTCGTCTCGTTCCTCCCGCCCGAGCTGCCGCTGCGGATCGAGCCGGGTCGCCTCACCCAGATCGCGCTCGGCACCGTCGTCACCGCCCTGCTCGGCAGCCTGTTCACCGCCCGCCGGATCCTCCGTATCGATCCGGCCGAAGCGATCGGATGACCCCATGAGCTCACCAACCGCCTCCCCCGCCCCGGCCGACCAGGTGCCGGTCGCCACCCCGGCCCTCACGATGGCCGGCGTGTCGAAGATCTACGGCAGCGACGAGCAGCAGGTCCGGGCGCTCGACGACGTCGACCTGACGGTGGCCAGCGACGAGATGGTCGTGCTGATCGGGCCGTCCGGATCGGGCAAGACGACGCTGCTGACCGTTGCTGGCGCATTGCTGCGGGCCACGTCCGGCCAGGTCCAGGTCGGCGACGTCGACCTCGGTGACCTCGGTGACAACAAGTTGTCGGCCTTTCGGCGTGACCGGATCGGCTTCGTGTTCCAATCGGTCAACCTGGTCCCGTTCCTCACCGCCAGGGAGAATCTGCTGGCGGTCCGCCAGTTCGGCGGCGGTCGGATCGATCGGGCGGCGAGGGAGCGGGCCGACCAGCTCCTCGACGAGCTCGGTCTGGCCAACCGCTCCAAGAACCTGCCGTCGCAGCTCTCGGGTGGCCAGAAGCAACGGGTGGCGATCGGCCGGGCCCTGATGAACGATCCCGACCTGGTGCTGATCGACGAGCCGACCTCAGCTCTCGACTCCAAGCTCGGCCAGCAGGTGATGGAGCTGTTGCACCGGGAGATCAAGCAGCGGGGCGTGGCCGCCATCGTCGTGACCCACGACGAGCGGGTGATCGACTTCGGCGACCGCACCGTCGAGATCGTCGACGGCGCCCTGCAGTAGCGGCGCCGGGCGGTTCCTGGCGCCCTACGGCGGCGGATCGACCACGTCGGCCATCTCGGCCACCAGGTCGGGGAAGTCGGGGGCGGCGGCCCGACTGACCAGGTGACGGGCCAGGGCCGGGAGCGGTCCCGGCCAGGTGACGAACGCAGTGACGGTCCCGCCGTCCCGGAGGCGGTCGATGGTGGCCCGGTCGGCGTCGAGGTCGCCGGTGAGCGCAACCGGCTCGTGGTCGACGGCGTTCCAGACCGGGACCCGGGTCTGGGCCGGCGGCGGCGTCAGCGCCACCCCGTCGACGATCTCGCCGGCCAGCAGCCGCTCGATCTGGGTGACGACCGTCGCCGGCCCGTCGACCATCGCCAGCGCCCGGCGGCGGCTGAGGTGGTCGAGGACCGCCACCTCCTCGGCCAGGGTGGTCGGGTGGGCCGTTCCACCGTCGAGCCAGACCCCGAGGTGGACGTGCTCGGTCACCGTGGCCAGGGCTGCGGCCTCGATCGCCGCTGGCTGATCCGGTCCGCCGACGAGGACGGCCCAGAGCCCGAGGTCGTCGGCCTCGACCGCCAGCGCCCGTCGCCGGGCGGCGTCGGCTTCGGGTCGCAGGTCGAGACCGAGCCTCACGGGGCCACCGCCCCGGCGGTGGCCGGGTCGCCGACGAGGGGAACCAGCTCGGTCCCGATGCGCTCGACCACCTCGACGATGGCCGAGCGGGGCGGCTGGTCGTAGGCGATCCGGCACACGACGAGGTCGACGTCGTGATAGCGGCCCAGCTCGTCGGCGACGTGCTCGGCCGAGCCGACGAGGGCCGACGCCTCGACCTCGTCCATCGAGGACTCGATGGCGGCGGTGAAGTCGACGCCGGTGTCGTCGGCCCCCCAGCCGAGGCCGGCGTAGACGAGGTAGCTCGATCGGACCCAGTCGAGGGCCCGGCGTCGCTCACGCTCGCCGTCGGTCAGCCAGAGGTTGCGGAGCAGCCCGACCGGTGGCGGGTGATCGCTCGGGTCGCCGTCGGGGCCTGGCCGACCGGCGTCGACCCACGCCTGTCGATGGGCCGTGATCAGGGAGTCGACCACCTCAGCGGAGAACGCCCCGGAGATCAGCAGCCCCAGGCCCCGCCGGCCGGCTCGCCTCGCCGCTGGCTCGCTGGTCACGCCGACCCACAGAGGGGCCGGGGCGTCGGCGGCCAGGTCGTCGAGCCCGGCGGTCATCCGCGGCAACCGGTCGGCGATCGACAGGTCCTTGCCATCGAACTCGGTCGGCCGGTAGCCCATCCCCATGCCGAGCTCGAAGCGGCCACCCGAGCGTCGGGTCAGTTCGGCCGCCGCCGCCGACACCCGCTCCGGTCGGTGCAGCGGCAGCAACAGCACGCCGGTGCCGACCCGGAGGCGCTCGGTCACCGCCAGTGCGGCCGAGGCCGCCGGAAGCAGCGCCGGGCAGTAGCCGTCGTAGTAGCGGTGGTGCTCGGACAGCCACAGGCTGTCGATCCCGACCCGTTCGGCCAGCCGGGCGTCGTCGAGGAGCTCCTGGTAGGCGGCGGTGAACGACCGGGGTGCGGTTGCGGTCGATTGCAGGCACCACAGCCCGACGCCGATCCGCACGACCTCAGGCCCCCGCCGCCTGGGCCGGTGCGGCCGGCTCGGCTGTCGCCGGCTCGGTCGACGGGGCGAAGGCCGGCATGACCTCGCCGGCGAAGCGCTCGAGCTGTTCACCGATCGTCTCGGGCCTGGCCCCAACGGGCTGGGCCACCATGACCTCCTCGAGCCCGGGGTAGGTCTCCTGGACCGTCGTCAGCGCCTCGATGAGGACCTCGGGCGGCCCGACCAGCCAGGACCCGGCGGCGATGGCGTCGTCGATCGTCGGCAGGCCGGCGGTGGCGGCCCTGGCCGGGTCGGCCAGGCGGTCGAGCTGATCGTTGGTCAGCTGGCCGGCGAAGCCGAGCGGGCCGAACATCTTCTGGTACTCCTCGAGGATCGGTCGGCCGGCGGCTTTGGCCTCGGCCTCGGTGTCGGCGAGATAGAAGGAGAAGCCGAAGATGAGATCGGTGCCGAGCTCGGTGTCACGGCCCCGCTCGGCCAGCTTGGCCTGCCACCGTCTGGCCACCGTCTCCGACGCGCCACCGGAGGCCGCTCCGCCACCGACGAAGCCCTTGATGTCGTGGTCGAGCATGAAGTCGAGGCCTCGATCGGACGCCGACACGATCGGCTGCCAGCACTCGGTCGAGTGTCGGGGCTTCGGTACCAGCGTCAGCTCCTCCAGTTCGTAACCCCGGTACTCGACCCCGTCCGGAGGGAGCTGGTAGTGCCGACCCCGATGCCGGAACGACGGCTGGCGCAACGCGGTCAGCAGCACCTCGACCTGCTCCTCGAACCGGTCCCTGGCCGCGTCGGGGTCGTCCGACTCGGACGCCCTGTTGCCATCGTCGCTGCCGTTGTCCGGCCCGGCGAGGCCGGCCGGGCCGAGCGAGGCCAGCTCGCGGGAGTGGTAGCCCCGGCCGACTCCGAGCCGGACCCGGCCCCGGGTCAGGACATCGGCCATGGCGTAGTCCTCGGCCAGCCGGAGCGGATGCCAGATCGGGATGATGTTGAACCCGCAGCCGAAGCGGAGCCGCTCGGTCCTGGCGGCCAGGTGGGTGGCCAGCAGCGGGATGTTGGGGATGCACTCGTAGCCCTCCCGCTGGAAGTGGTGCTCGGCCAGCCACAGCGTGTCGTAGCCGAGCGCGTCCATCCCGACGGCGAGCTCTTCGGCGACGTGCAGCGGGCTGGCCAGGTGGTCGTCGTCGTACCAGCGGTCGTTGACGGCGGGCGTGTCGAAGCCGAGCTGGTGGTGGTCGACCTGGCCGACGTACAGGGTGCCGAAGCGGGTGATCATGTGGTCCCCCTCCCGACCCCCGGTGTAGCCCAGGCCGGCCGGCGCGGTCGAAGCGACGGTCGTTCCAGCTGCGGATCCTGCTCGAAACCGGACAGCATCCGCGGCCGGAACGGCTCCAGCCGCCGGTTGTTCAGTCGGCTCGGCGCCAGAGGCCGAGCAGGTACCGACCGTCGCTCCAGAGCCCGGCCGCCACCAGTCCCGCTGCCGCCAGTTCGGTGCGGGCGGCGTCGATGGTGAACTTGGCTGACACCTCGGTCAGGAGGTGCTCGCCGGGGTCGAGCCGGAGCGCCAGGTCGTCGGCCAGTTCGACCTCGACGCGTCGGTTGGCCACGAGGTGCATCTCGATCCACGACGCCTCCGCGTTCCACACGGCCCGGTGGTCGAACCAGGCCGGTTCGAGGTCGACCGCCAGTTCGCGGGCGATCACCCGGATCAGGTTGCGGTTGAACTCGGCCGTCACGCCGGCCGCGTCGTCGTAGGCCAGCACCAACGTCTGGGGATCCTTGACCAGGTCCATGCCGATCAGCAGGCGATCGTCGCTACCCAGTCTCCCGCTGAGCGACCGGAGCAGGGCCAGACGAGCGGCGGGACGGTAGTTGCCGATGGTGCCGCCGAGCAGTGCGATCAGTCGCCGGCCTCGGCGGGGGAGCCGGTGCAGGTCCCGATCGAGGTCGCCGACCACCCCCTCGGTGACCAGCGCCGGGTAGCGGTCGAGGAGGCGGCGCTTGCCCTCATCGATGGCGTCGGCGCTGATGTCGAAGGCGACGCGGCGGATCGGCGTCGTCGGCCCGGCATCGCGATCGGTGGCCAGCAACGCGTCGAGCAGTGCCGTCGTCTTGTCCGACACTCCGGCTCCGAGCTCGACCAGGGTGTCGGTCGACCCGTGCCCGACGATCGCGCCGGCGTTGGCCACCAGCAGCGCCCGCTCGGCCTCGGTCGGGTAGTACTCCGGCAGGCGGGTGATGGCCTCGAACAGCTCCGATCCCCGTTCGTCGTAGAACCATTTCGGAGGGATCGTCGGCTGCGGGAGGGCGAGGCCCTCCCGCAGGTCGGCGAGCAACGCCGACGCCACCGACCGGCTGGGTTCCGGGGCCGGTCTCACCGACCGGCTGGGTTCCGGGGCCGGTCTCACCGACCGGCCTTGGCCAGCTGCTTGTGCTTGCGGTTCGACAGCTCGCCCCGCTCGACGAAGTCCTTGAGCTCCACGAGGAACGTGTCGAGCGTGTTCTTCAGCTTGATGGCGAACATCGGACCCATCACCTTGCCAACGACGTTGGTTTCCATCCGGATGCTGAGGCTGACCGACGAACGGCCGGCGGCGACAGGGACGACCTCGACGGTGTTCTGGGCCAGCGTGATGTACGACGGCAACCCGGTCGCCCGGAACACGAACCGCTTGGCCGACTCGTCGTAGTCGACGAACGTCTCCTGGATGTCGCCGAAGGTCGTGTCGCACACCCGGCCGCCGACGGTTGCCCCCTCGGGAGCGATCGCCTCGGGATTGGCGGCCGAGGCGTTGACCGCAGACGACCACTCACCGACCCGGTCGAAGTCGTGGGCAACGACCTCCCACAGGCGCTCGGCGTCGACGTCGACCTCGATGGACTTCTCGAACTGCATGACGATCTCCTTCGTCTGGTCTGGTGGGGCGACCGCTCGTCGATCGCCTCGGGTCCCATCACAACCCGTCGACCTCGGCCTCCACATCGCCCCGCATCGAGGTTCACCCCTCGTCACCCGACGGTCGCCCGGGTGATGGGTGAATCCGGGTGACGGGTGGTTCGATCGACGCGCCGATCGGGCAGGCTGGAGAGGTGGTCGAGCCTCCGATCCCGCTCGTCTGGGCCAAGCTCCAGCCGCCCCGGCCCCCGGTCGGCGTTGTCGAGCGAAACGACCTGGTCACCGATCTCGTGCGGCCCCGTGCGGCGCTGACCGCCATCGTCGCCCCGGCCGGCTACGGCAAGACGACGCTGGCCGCACAGGTGGCCGACCGGCTCGACGCCGATCTCGCCTGGCTGTCGCTCGAATCGGCCGACGACGACCCGGCCCGGCTGCTGACCTACCTGGCCGCCTCGCTCTGCCACGCCGGCATCGCCGGCTGCGACGCCGCCTACGAGCAGCTCGCCTCGGGGGCCGACGGTGTGGCCGCGGCCTCGCTCACCCTGCGCGCGGCGGTCGAGCAGCACCGGCATCCGGTCGTCCTCGTGCTCGACGACGTCCAGGCCGTCGGCGATGCCGTCATCGAGGCGACGATGGGCGACTGGCTCCGACACCCGTTGGCCGACCTGCGCATCGTCGCCGCCTCACGCCACGACCTCCCACTCCCCGTCGGTCGGCTCCGCAGCCAGGGCCTGCTGACCGAGGCGAGGATCGGCGACCTCGCCTTCGACCGCAACGAGTCGGCCGAGCTGCTGGCCGCCGCCTTCGGTCTCGGTCAGCTCACCGCCGATCAGTTGGCTGCGCTCGAACGACGGACCGAGGGGTGGCCCGTCGGGCTCTACCTTGCCGGCCTGACCCTCCGGGACGAGCCCGACATGGCCAGCAGCCTGGCCCGGTTCACCGGCGACACCCGCCACCTCGACGAGTACCTGGCGGCCGAGGCGATGGACGGGTTGTCCGACGACGACCGGGCCTTCGCCCTCGCCACCAGCATCCTGTCGACGCTGCCGCCGGACCTGTGCGACGCGGTCACCGACGGGGCGGGCAGCCTGCGGGTCCTTCGGCGGCTGGCGGCCGAGAACGTCTTCACCGAGGTCCTCGACGACGGCGCAACGGTCTTCCGCTACCACCCACTGTTCCGGGAGCACCTCACGTCATCGCTGCGCGAGAACCACCCGGAACAGGTGGCGAGACTCCACGATCGGGCCTCCCGCTGGTTCGAGGGACGGGGCGACGTCGAGGAGGCGATCGAGCACGCCGTCGCCTCCGGCGACACCAGCCGGGCCGAGTCGCTGGTCCTCCACAGCTTCCTGCGCTACGCCAACGCCGGCCACTTCGGCACCGTGGCCAACTGGGTCGACGGGCTCGGCCCCCGGCGCGAACTGCGGCCGGAGATGGCGGTGGTGATGGCCTGGTTGAGCCTCAACGTCCGCCGCTACGACGACCTCGACCGCTGGCTCGAGTTGGCCGCAGCCGGGGCCGTCACCCCGGCCGAGCTGGCACTGGTCGAGATCCACACGCCGGCCGTCGACATCCACCGGGCCCGCCACCTCGGCGACGTCGAGGCGATGCTGGCCAACGCCGATCGGGCGTTGGAGGCCGACCGCAGCATCGACTGGTCGTCGGCGAGCTGGGACGGGATGGTCTTCGGTGAGGACGAGGGTCGCATGGCGGCCCGTTCCGCATCGGCCTCGGCGCTGTACTGGGCGGGTCGGCCAGACGAGGCCAGCCGGCTCGTCCGCGACGCCCTCGCCGTCAACGGCGACGCCACGCTGACCCTGGAGCGGGTGTTCTGCTACCAGTACCTGGCCATGGCCGCAGCCGACGTCGGCGACCACGAGGAGGCGCTGGCCCATGCCGACCAGGCCATCGCCCTCGTCACCCCGAGCCAGGAACCGAGCCATCTGCCGGTGCTGGCCCACCTGGCCCGGTCGATCGCCTTGAGCGGCATGGGTCAGCCGCTCGACGCGGCCGAGGCGCTCGACACGGCCAGGCGTATCGCCGGGTATCGACGCGAGCCGCTCAACGATGCGGCGATCGAGCTGCAACACGCCGTCGTCCTCCACCAGACGACCGAGATCGAGGCGGCCAGGGCGGCACTGCGCACGGCCAGGAGCATCATCGACGAGCTGCCCGACCCTCGCTTCGACGAGCGCATCCGGGCAACCGAGAACGCCATCCGTTTCGTCGCCCCCGACGCCGACGCACTCCCGGTCGGGGCCAGAGAGCTGACCGACCGCGAGCGGGCTGTCCTCGTCCTGCTGCCCCACCAGCTCAGCCGCCGGGAGCTGGCCCGTCAGCTGCACGTCTCCGAGAACACCGTGAAGACCCACCTGACCTCGATCCGCCACAAGCTCGGGGTGACCGGGCGGGCATCGATCGTCGAGCGGGCCGTCGACCTCGGCCTCATCCCCGACGTCGAGCCGACCGCCTAGCTGTGGCAGCCCCGCCCGTCGCGGTCGGCCATCGAGCGCTCAGGACGCTGCAGCCTCGAGCTCCTTGAAGTAGGTGGCGGCCTCCGGACTCCAGCGAGTCCGCCGGTCCTCGAACAGGGCCTGGGCCCGAAGCCCGATCCAGTCGTCGGCCAGCAGCTGCACCGGGATCTCCGGGTCGCGGAACGGGAACCGCCGCCAGGCATGAACGAGGTGGATCAACTCGCCGAAGCACGCCTCACCCCCGACCGGCTCTGCCCGCCCGAACCGGTCGACGAAGTCGTGGTAGGCGGTGGCCAGGCCATCGAGATCCCAGGCCCGGGACAGGATCACCTCGTCGGGGGACAGGGCGCCGGTCGTGCCGGCCATGACCACGGCCTGGCGGTCGAGCTCCAGCTCGGCCAGGACCCGGTTCGCCGCCGCCTCCCGGTCGCAGTACGGGGAGATGGCGACGGTCGGGGCGAGGAAGCCGAAGCCCTCGAACGACAGCCTGGTCTGGAGCAGCCGTCGCTCCCGGCGCTGGGCCTCGGGCACCGAGCACTGCACGAGCAGCCACCGCCCGTCCCAGGTCTCCGCCCGACGGCCGAACCGGTAGATCCGCTCGGCCCCCGCTTCGAGCAGGGCCCGCCCCTCGGGGGTGAGGTGCCAGCGGGTCCGTCGCCCCTGGCGCGACGACTCGATGCGGCCGTCGTCACGGAGCCGGCTGAGGACCTGGCGGGCGTTGCGGTCCCGGTAGCCGGCGGCGGTGAGGGCGTCGACCAGCGTGCCGCTCCAGACCCCGTTCCCCGACGGGAGCACGAACTCACCGAGCACGGTGAGCATCACGGACTTGGCGCTGTCGCCTCGCCGGGGCCGGAGGTCGCGGTCGTCGGAGCGGGAGGTCATCGCAGAGGTACCGGACGCGGTCAGCCGGACGGCCGCCCGCTGTCGAGTCGGCCCGAAGGTACCACAGCGCCTCCCGGCGCCGACAGGGTCCGCCGCCGTCCGGTCCGCTGCCTGGTCAACCGGACGCTCGGGCCGCGGGCCACCAGGAACGCGCCATCGACCGACATGGCCAACGTGTCGCTGGTGCTGCCGACGATCCATACTCGTACCCGTGGAGTTCCCCGTCCCGAACCCGACACGACGTTCTACATGTCCTTGACGAACATCGAGCAGTTTGTAGACTGACCGGCCATGTGCGAGCCCTTCGTCGACACCCGGATCGAGCCGGACCGGTACCGGCACTGGACGGTCGCCCACGACGGTCCGGTGGCAACGGTCACCCTCGCCGTCGATCCGGACGGCGGGCTGCGGGCCGGCGACTACGAGCTCAAGACCAACTCCTATGACCTGAGCGTCGACATCGAGCTGCGTGACCTGATCGAGCGGTTGCGGTTCGAGCACCCGGAGGTCCGGGCGGTCGTGGTCACCGGCGGACTCGACAAGATCTTCTGCGCCGGGGCCAACATCCAGATGCTGGCCACGTCGTCCCACGCCCACAAGGTGAACTTCTGCAAGCTGACCAACGAGACCCGCAACTCGATCGAGGACGCCACCGCCAACTCGGGCCAGGCCTGGATCGCCGCGGTCAACGGCACCGCGGCCGGTGGCGGCTACGAACTGGCCCTGGCGTGTGACGAGATCCTGCTGGTCGACGACCGGTCTTCGGCGGTGTCACTCCCCGAGGTGCCGCTCCTGGCCGTGCTGCCCGGCACCGGCGGGCTGACCCGGGTGGTCGACAAGCGCCACGTCCGCCGAGATCGGGCCGATGCCTTCGCCACCCGGACCGAGGGGATCCGGGGCCGCCAGGCGGTCGAGTGGGGGCTGGTCGACGCGGTCGCCCCGGCGTCCGGCTTCGACGAGTTGGTGGCCGAGCGGGCGGCGGCCCGGGTCGAGGCAGCCGAGCGGGGCGCCGGCGCCGACGAGGGGCCGGGGGTGTCGCTGACCCCGCTGGCCCGCACCGAGGCCGCCGACGGCCTGCGCTGGTCGAGCGTGTCGGTTGCCATCGACCGTCAGCTCCGGGCGGCCACGATCACGGTCGAAGCGCCGAGTGGCCCGCAGCCGACCACGCCGGACGAGCTGGTGGTCGCCGGTGCCGAGGCCTGGGTCCTGGCCGCGGCCAGGGAGCTCGACGACGCCATCCTCCACCTCCGGTTCAATGAGCCCGAGATCGGGACCTGGCTCCTGGCCACCCGTGGCGACCCGGCGGCGGTCCTGGCGGCCGAGTCGGTCCTGGTGCCGCCGGCCGACGGGCCGGAGCACTGGCTGGCCCGGGAGGTCCGTCTCCTGTGGGCTCGGGTGCTCAAGCGGCTCGACGTGTCGGCCCGGTCGTTGTTCGCCCTGATCGAGCCGGGGAGCTGCTTCGCCGGGCTGCTGGTCGAGCTGGCCATGGCCGCCGACCGCAGCTACATGCTGGAGGGCACGTGGGAGGACCCCGACCGGGAGACCGATCTACCGGCGCCGACGCTCCAGCTCTCGGTGCTCAATCGCCAGGGGCTGACGATGGGCAACGGGTTGACCCGACTGGAGAGCCGCTTCTGGGGTCGGCCGGACGACTTGGCGGCGGCCGTCGAGGTCGTCGGCCAACCGCTCGACGGCCCCGAGGCCGAGGCGGTCGGGCTGGTCACCGCGGCGATGGACGACATCGACTGGGAGGACGAGATCCGGGTCATGATCGAGGAACGGGCCAGCTTCTCGCCTGACGCGCTGACGGGCATGGAGGCCAACCACCGCTTCGTCGGCCCCGAGACGATGGAGACCAAGATCTTCGCCCGGCTGACCGCCTGGCAGAACTGGATCTTCCAACGTCCGAACGCCGTCGGGCCCGAGGGTGCGCTCCAGCGCTTCGGCACCGGGTCGCGGCCCGACTTCGACCGACGCCGGGTCTAACCGCTCCACCCCGGGCCCGGGGCTGTCCGGAATCGACCATGTCCGGTCCCGATTCCACCTTTCGGCGCGAGCCGGCGGTCGAGACGATGGGAGGCAAGATCGACCGACCGGGAGGGCCGACGATGGGCCAGAAGCTGGAGAACGCCAAGAACCTCTACCTCGAGGGGATCCTGGAGGGTCGGGCCAGGGAGGCGGTGACCAGGTACACCGGCGATCGCTACACCCAGCACAGCACCGGTGTTCGGGACGGGGTCGATGGCTTCGTCGAGTTCTTCGAGGACTTCCTGGCCCGCAACCCGGTTCGGGACATCCAGATCGTCCGGGGCTGGGAGGACGGCCGGTACGTGTTCCTCCAGGCCTACCAGGACATCAACGACGGTGAGGCCAGGTGGGTCACCACCGACTTCTTCGACACCGACGACCACGACAAGATCATCGAGCACTGGGACGTGATCGGCGCGTTCACCGGGCCGAATCCCTCGAGACGGACCCAGGTCGACGGCCCGACCGAGATCACCGACCTCGACCGGACGGAGGCCAACAAAGCCGTCGTCCGCTCGCTCATCGAGGACTGCCTCGCGCCCGGCGCCACGGCGGCCAACATCGCCGACTACATCGCCGAGGAGTACCACCAGCACAATCCCGACGTCGGGGACGGGCGTGACCACTTCGCCGCCCTGGCCCAGGATCCGGACCGCCCGCTGAACTACGACGAGGTCGTGCTCTGCGTCGGTCGGGGCAACTTCGTCGCCACGCTGTGTCGGGCCAACTGGAACGGCGATCCGCTGGCCCAGGTCGACATCTTCCGCCTGGACGGCGGCAAGGTGGTCGAGCACTGGGACAACAGCGAACCAGCGCCATCGCCGGAGGAGTCGGTCAACTCCGGCAAGTTCTGACCGCCGCCGGCTGCGCCGAGAGACGGCGAACGATGACGCACAACACGACACATTGCATGGCACGCAACCCGACACACAACACAATCTTGACGTAGCGGCGCGCGATTGTAGACTATTGGGGTACCGCAGCCAACAGAGCGAGGTCCCCCGATGGTCGCCGTCGACATCGACGCCAAGATCCCGAACAACGTCGACCTGGCCGGTGATCGCCGTCTCCAGCGGGCCCTGGAGGGCTGGCAACCGAAGTTCATCCGCTGGTGGGAGGAGCTCGGCCCGGTCGCCTTCCAACGCAACCCGGTGTTCCTGCGAACGGCGATCGACGTCGGCCGACAGGGCTGGGCCAACTTCGACCACGTCGAGATGCCCGACTACCGCTGGGGCATCTTCCTCGCCGACCAGGAGCAGGATCGCACGATCGCCTTCGGCGACCACCGGGGCGAGCCGGCGTGGCAGGAGGTCCCCGGTGAGTACCGGGCCGACCTCCAGCGGCTGATCGTCGTCCAGGGCGATACCGAGCCGGCGTCGGTCGAGCAGCAGCGCCACCTCTGCCTGACCGCCCCGTCGCTCTACGACCTGCGCAACTTGTTCCAGGTCAACGTCGAGGAGGGCCGCCATCTGTGGGCCATGGTCTACCTCCTCCACCGGTACTTCGGCCGAGCCGGCCGTGACGAGGCCGACGAGATGCTGGAGCGCCACTCCGGCGACGCCGACAACCCCCGCATCCTCGGCGCCTTCAACGAGGAGACCCCGGACTGGCTCTCCTTCTTCATGTTCACCTACTTCACCGACCGCGACGGCAAGTACCAGCTGGCGTCGCTGCGGGAGTCGGCCTTCGACCCCCTGAGCCGCACGTGCGACTTCATGCTCAAGGAGGAGGCCCACCACATGTTCGTCGGCGCCACCGGTGTCGGCCGGGTGGTGCAACGGACGCTCGAGCTGATGGCCGAGCACGACACCGAGGACGTTCACCCGTACGGCGGGATCAACCTCGACGTGATCCAGAAGTACCTGAACTTCCACTATTCGGTGTCGCTCGACCTGTTCGGGGCCGAGACGTCGACCAACGCCGCCAACTACTTCGCAGCGGGGCTCAAGGGTCGGTTCCAGGAGGAGCGGCGAGACGACGACCACGTGCTCAAGGACTCGTACCGACTCGTACCCGAGGCGACCGAGACCGGCATCGGCACTCGGGAGGTCACCCAGCTGGCCGCCCTGAACGAGACGCTCCGCGAGGACTACAGCGAGGACTGCAGCAAGGGTCTCGTTCGCTGGAACCGAGCGATCGCCGAGACCGGGTCAGACGTCACGCTGACGTTGCCCCACCTCGGCTTCAACCGCAACGTCGGCACGTTCCGAGGTCACCACGTGTCGCCGGACGGCCGCATGATCGACGAGGCCACGTGGGCGGACAACGCCGATGCCTGGCTGCCGACCGACGACGACCGGGCCCACGTGATCTCGCTGCAGGCCCGGGTGACGGAGCCGGGCCAGATGGCCGGCTGGCTCGCTCCACCGTCGCAGGGAATCAACCAGAAGCCGGTCGACTACGACTACGTCCGGCTGTAGGCCGGGGCCGGTCCGGCCCGGGTCGAACGCCTGGCACCGGTCGGCCGCCGGCCCGGGTCGAACGACTCGGACCGGCGCCGACCGGGGGGACCGTGACGGCTCGGACCAGGACGACGACTAGGTGTATTGCCCTGGCAGGTTGTTGGCGCGGGTGATCGGTGGTTGGCCGCCGATAGCGGTGTGGCACCGGTGATGGTTGTAGGTGTGGAGCCAGGTGTCGAGCCGGCGACGGCGTTCTGCTTCTG
>JBCCVL010000027.1:0-43810 GCA_039195375.1 Actinomycetota bacterium | reverse complement strand
CTCGAACGACGCTCGCAGGCGTCCGGCCTGACGACGTCGCTACAGTTCGCCCATGCCCGACACGTCTCGTCGCCTTGGCCTCACCCGCGCCGACGTGGCTCGTGCGGCGGTGGCGATGGTGCACCGCGACGGTCTCGACGGGCTGACGATGCGCAAGCTGGCCGATGCTCTCGATGTCTGGCCGAGGACTATCTATCACCACGCCGGCGGTGGTCGGGAGGTGATATGTGACCTCGTTGTCGAGACGGTCCTCGCAGGGGTCGAGGTCCCCTCGGAAGAGTTGCCGTGGCGGGACCAGATCCGCGACATCGCCGAGCGCTTGCGGGACGCCCTGCATGCGCATCCGGGCACGGCCGACCGCATGTTGACCCACGGCCCGCCACTCACCGCCGACGTCTTGCGGATTCCCGACCTCGTGCAGTCGATCCTTGTCGCCGAGGGCCTCAGTCTGCTCGACGCCTCGTGTGCCTGGGCGTTGATCAGCAGCCACGTGTGCCAACACGTGATCGTCGAATCCCGCTGGACCAGCCAAGAATCCGGCCGCGGCAACATGACACCGGACGAGTACGAGGCATACATCGATGGCGTCCGAGCGGCCACGGCGGATCTTCCCACGCTCCGCCAGAGCATCGATCTCGTGGCCGGGGCGAGCTACGACTACGTGTTCAGCTTCGGACTCGACGCACTCCTCACCGGCTTCGCAGCACTCACCGAAGCGACCAGCACCCCTCCGCCGGCACCCTGATCCACGTCCGCACACGATGACGTCCTGAACTCGCCGGCAGCGAACGGCGCCAATCGGCGTCGCTCCGTTGACTCCCCGGCTCCTCCGCGGCGTGATCTCCAGACAGCGGCCACCGCTTGCCACTCGTCGGGCGCTCACGGCACAGGCCATCAACCGAGTTGACTGGTCCCTCCGCGACTTTCGAGCCGGTTGTGTCCGGTCCGGCTGTCCCGACGGACTCGCCACCGACGGTGATGGGCAGGTCGACGAGGAAGCCCATGACCACATCGCACCCTGAGTACTCTCGTCTTGAGAGGATGGATCGGGCAGACACGCCGGTTCTGCATCACCCCGCTGTCACTGGCTCACTAGCATCTGGGCGATGGGGATCCGTGCAGTGGCAGCGGCGGTTGGAGTCGCCGTGGTCTCAGCTGGGATCTACTTCTGGACTCCGCTCGGCCGTGGTGGAGCCGGGGTGGACGGCCCGGTTGTCCACTCCGGGTTCTCCTTTGCCGCTGGAGGCGAAGATGCGCTGATTGAAGGTGTGGTGTCGCTGGATGGCGACTGCCTCTATCTCGGACACCCCGACTTGCCCGGCATCCGGTATCCAGCCGTCTGGCCGCATGGCACCGGCTGGCAAGACGAGCCCCCCGGTGTGGTGCTACCCGGCGGGGACGTCGCCCTTCTTGGCGCCCGGGTGAGCGGTGGCGGCGGTTTTCACAGCGAACACCGTCGCATCGAATCCGTCACCAGCGATGAAGGCGCTGAACTCGCCCTCGGGTGCACCGAGGATCCGTATCGCGAGGTGGCGATCTTCAATCTCGGGAGCAACGTCCAAGTCCTTGACTAGCACTGGACCGCTACTCCTGCGCCGATGCGGACAAACGGAACTTCGTCGGCGCTGCAGTGCACCGGGCGGACCGCCGTCGTGACCCCCACCGCACTCGCCACCGGCCATGGCGTTTCGCTCCCTCTGACCGTGGCCCTGGCTTCGGTCGCAGGGAAGAACCGGGACATGGACCATCGACCGCCAGCCGGGTGGGCTATCGCACCTTCTGCAAACCGAGACAGTGGCTGGCGTCCGCATCCCGACACAGTCGCCCGCAGCGACCACCGGGGAGCTGCTTGCTGAGCCACGTGTATGGACGGCTGCGCCAGCACTCCGATGGGTGACGCCGGATGACACGTCGTCGACGGCTGCACGTGACCAGCGGGGGCAGGCTGACCTCGCCCAACGGACGCCCAAAACTGTGAGCCACGAGGCGGCATCGGCCGGGATCGAGGGGACGGGGCGGGACGTCGGACCCTCTGGGTTCAGCCGCTCGGAGAGCGACTTCGCTGCGTACCCCCGGTAGGAATCGAACCTACGCTCACGGTTCCGGAAACCGATGCTCTATCCACTGAGCTACGGGGGCTCGGCCGCATCAGGTTAGCGAGTGCGGGCCGGGGGACCACGCTAGCGGACACCGACCCCTGACGGACTGCTTTCCCCCACCCTCCGACGTTCCTCCCGGAACGACACAAACACGAAGCTGCAACTAGCGTTGAGCCAGAGGTGACGGCGACAGGAGGGCAACGATGGACGACCTGACCGGGAAGGTGGCGGTCGTGACCGGCGGGGCCAGTGGGATCGGGTTCGAGACGGCCAGACAGCTGGCGAGCCACGGCGTCAAGATCGTCCTCGCCGACGTCGAGCCCCGAGCTCTCGGTGCCGCGGTCGGGCACCTCCGCAACGCCGGGGCCGAGGCGATCGGCATCAACTGCAACGTCAGCGACCTCGGCGCCGTCCGCCAGCTCGCCGACGAGGCGTTGAAGACCATGGGTGCCGTCCACATCCTGTTCAACAACGCCGGCGTCGCCGTCGGCGGCCCAACCGCCGAGATGTCCAACGAGGACTGGCGGTGGATCGTCGACGTCGACCTGTGGGGTCCGATCCACGGCGTCGAGGTCTTCCTCCCCCGCATGATCGAGCAGCGTGAGGGCGGCCACCTGCTGTTCACCGCCTCCTTCGCCGGCCTGGTCCCCAACGAGGGGCTCGGCCCTTACTGCGTGGCCAAGTACGGCGTGGTCGCACTGGCCGAGGTCCTCCATCGGGAGCTCCGCCAGCACGACATCGGCACCAGCGTGCTGTGCCCGATGCGGGTCGAGACCAACATCGGCTCGAGCGAGCGAAACCGCCCGGCCTCCCTCGGTGGACCGGACGCCTCGCCCGGCGTGGCCGACCAGGACGAGGCCAACGAGGACCTCGCCGGTCGGGTCCTCGATGTCGGCTCGGTCGCCGCCCTCACGATCGACGCACTGCGGGCCAACCGGCTCTATATCCTCCCCCACGACGAGAGTCGCTCGTTCATCGCCAAACGCTTCG
Organism: Actinomycetota bacterium; assembly: GCA_039195375.1. GTDB lineage: Bacteria > Actinomycetota > Acidimicrobiia > Acidimicrobiales > SZUA-35 > JAHELU01. The sequence continues at coordinate 40,721 of JBCCVL010000027.1, read as the reverse complement.
AGCGCATCGACCGCACCTTCGATCAGCAACCCGCACTCGACGACCTCCCCGTCCCACCCCCGTGACCATCTCCCCGTTCCTGGCCAACCTCCGTCGACAGATCGGCCATCAGCTCCTGCTGCTGCCCTCGGTGAGCGTGCTCGTCGACGACCCGGACGGCCGTGACCGCATCCTGCTCGCCCGCCATGCCGCCGGCGGCCAGTGGGGCTTCGTCGGCGGGATGGTCGAGCCCGAGGAGCACCCGGCGATCGCCGCGGCCAGGGAGACGCTCGAGGAGACCGGGCTTGAGGTCGAGGTCGGCGAGCTGATCACGGTGGCCGGCGGCCCCGGCTACACCGTCCACTACGGCAACGGCGACGTCACCTCGTACGTCACCACCGTGTACCGGGCCCGGATCGTCGGCGGAGCCGAACGACCGGACGGCGACGAGATCGACGGCCTCCGCTGGTTCGAGCGCAACGAGCTGCCCGACACCGACCTCGGCCCCTTCGCCACCTCGCTGCTGACCGACCTGGAGATCCTGTGACCCCTCCCCCATCGACCGCCGGCTACTCGGGGACCCCGCTGGCCCGGAAGCTCGGCATCAAGGCCGGCGCCACCGTCGCCCTGCTCGACGAGCCGGACGACCTCCGCCAGCTCCTCACGCCGGTCCCGGACGACGTCGGCTTCCGCACCGACCTCCGAGCCCGACCCGACCTGGTCGTCGCCTTCTTCACCCGCCGATCGAAGCTGAAGGCCCGGCTGCCCGCCCTGACCCGAGCCATCCACCCGGACGGCGGACTGTGGCTGGCCTGGCCGAAGAAGACCTCCGGTGTCGACACCGACCTCGACGGCAACGGCATTCGCGAGCTCGGCCTGGCGGCCGGCGTCGTCGACATCAAGGTGGCCGCCATCAGCGAGATCTGGTCCGGTCATCGCTTCGCCCACCGCAAGGCGAACCGCTGACCCGTCCGAGCGCGGCGACCGACCGACCTACGCCGTCGCCACCGCCGACTCGGTGTCGCCCTGCGGTGGAACCGGCGGCAGGCGCAGGCTGAGCAACCAGGTCAGCGCAACGAACACCGTCGAGCCCCACAGCGCCACCGGCAGCCCCCCGGCGAGGTACAGCACCCCGGACAGCAGCGTCCCGACGAGGCGGCCGACGGCGTTGGCCGAGTAGTAGAAGCCGACGTCGAGCGACACGTCGTCCCGCTCGCTGTAGGCCAGGATCAGGTACGAGTGGAGCGACGAGTTCACGGCGAACACGAGCCCGAACAGGATCAGTCCGCCGACGACCGCCGCCGTGGTCACCGTCTCGTCGCCAACGGCGACACCGACGGCGATGGCGGCCGACACACCGGCCAGCAGCAACGCCCACAGCCGGGCCGCCCCCACCTCACCTCTCGGCTCACCGGTGAGCGACCCGCCGGCCCCGAGCACCCCGCGCAGCAGCCGTGGGGCAACCGTCTGGACGAACCCGTAGCCGATCACCCACACCGCCAGGAACGCCCCGATCCCCTCGTAGCTCCAACCGAGCGACTCGTCGAGGAACACCGGCAGCGCAACGACGAACCAGATGTCGCGGGCGCCGAACAGGAAGAACCGGGCAGTCGAGAGCCGGTTGACCGCACCGGACGTCGACAGCGCCGATCGCAGCGTCGGCTTCGACGAGGACCGACCGATGTCCTCGTCGAGCAGCACCAGTACCGCCACGAGCGCGGCGACGACCAGACCGGCCAGCACCAGCAGAGCCCCGCTCCACCCGAGTCGGGCCAACAGCGCCGCACCAACGAAGAAACCGACGCCCTTCAACGCGTTCTTCGAGCCGGTCAACACCGCCACCAGACGGAACAGGGCACCATCGCCAGCCACCAGCTTGACCGCGCTCTTCGAGCTCATCTTCGTCAGGTCCTTGGCCACCCCCGACAGCGCCTGCAGGCCCATCACGAACACCACCGCCGTCCACTGGGCCGAACCGGGTCGCCAGGCCGCCAGCAGCCCGAGCACGACCGCCTGGAGGGCCAGCCCGGCGACGAGCGTGCGGTTCAGTCCGGTCCGAGCGCCGGCCCAGCCGCCGACCAGGTTGGTGACGATCCCCATCAGCTCGTAGGCCAGGAACAGGAACGCAATCGCCACCGGCGAGTAGCCGAGCTCGTGGAAGTGCAGCAGCACGAGCATCCGCAGAGCGCCGTCGGTCACCGTGAAGGCCCAGTAGCCGGCGGTGACGATGGCGTAGCTGCGAACCCGCACGGTCGATCCCCGGCTCTCAGTCCTCGGCCTGTCTGGCGGCGATCATGCTCGCCAGGTCGGCCAGCCGGAAGGCGTAGCCGTACTCGTTGTCGTACCAGATCAGGACCTTCACGAGCCGACCGTCGGTCACCATGGTCGAGGGGCCGTCGACGATGCCGGACCTGGTGTCGTTGGTGTAGTCGGCCGACACCAGCGGGCGGTCCTCGTAGCCGAGGATGCCGCGCAGCTCGCCCTCCGCCGCCTCCCGCAGGTGCGCGTTGACGTCATCGACCGTGACGTCACGGGCAACCGAGAACACGGCGTCGGTCAGCGAGGCGTTCAGCAGCGGCACCCGGACCGCCACCCCGTCGAGCCGGCCGGTCAGCTCGGGGTAGATCATCGTGATCGCCGTTGCCGACCCGGTGCTGGTCGGGATCAGCGAGTTGAGCGCCGAGCGGGCACGCCGCAGATCCTTGTGCGGGGCGTCGACGACGACCTGGGTGTTGGTGGCGTCGTGGATCGTGGTGACGACCCCTCGTTCGATCCCGATCCGTTCGTGCACCACCTTCACCACGGGGGCCAGGCAGTTGGTCGTGCAGGAGGCGGCGGTGACGATCCGGTGGATCGCCGGATCGTAGAGCTGGTGGTTGCAGCCCATCACCACGTTGAGGACCGGCACGTCACCCCGGTTGTCATTCACCGGGGCGGCGACCGCCACCGAACCGACGCCGTTGTCGAGATACGGCCGCAGGGTGTCGACTGTCCGGAACGCACCGGAGCACTCGAGCACGAGCTCGACGCCCCGACCGGCCCAATCGACGTCGGCCGGCTCCAGCTCCGAGCTGTGGGTGACCTCGGCCCCGGCGATCGTGATGGTGTCGTCGGCGGCCTCGATGCCGGCATCGAATCGGCCGTGCACGGTGTCGAACTCGAGCAGGTGGGCCGAGCCACCGGCATCGGTGAACGGCTCGTTGACGTGGACCAGGTCGAGTTCGGGCCGGTCGACGAGGGCCCGGACGACCAGTCGCCCGATCCGCCCGAACCCGTTGATCCCGACCCTCACCGATTCACCTACCGGCCCGTCGCCAACTCGTCGTCACCCATCCCCGAACCGTATGGAGCCGGCCGAGAGACGGTCAACCGAACAGCCGGTGAACACTGGGTGCACGACCGCCGCCCGACCGACGACCGGCGAGCTCACTCGACGGTGACGAAGATGTCGTTCTCGATGTCGAAGCCGCTGGCGTCCTCGATGCGGACGTCGCCGCCACAGTCGATGATCCTGGCGTCGGTCGCACCGATCCCGACGTCGAGGAAGAACGACTCGCCTGGCTCGATGGGGGCGGTCAGCTCGTTCAGACCCCAGGTCTGGGTGTCGGTCGGGTTGAACTGGACGACACAGAGCGGGATCTCGGTGTCGTTGACGACCTCGACGGTTGCGGTCGCCCCGTCACCCACGACGATCCCCTCGCCGAACACGAACTCGGAGTCGACCAGCCAGATGAACTCGAAGGTCCCGGCCGGCAGCCCGGCGGTCGCAGTGATGCAGGCCCACGCCTCGCCGTCGCTCGGCCCCTCGTTCGGTTGGGGTTCGACCGACGCCTCCGGGATGAGCTCCCCGTCGATGTACCACTCGCCGGTGATGAGTGCACCGGCCGGCACGTCCTCGTAGTTCCAGGTGACACAGAGCTCGGGGCCGCCGGCGATCACCGCGACGAGCTCGTCGGTCGCCACCCCGTCAGCGTCGACGGCGCTCGTCCACGTCGGAGCGAAGGCGAAGGGCAGATCCCGGTCCATGGGATCGTCGCGGGGCGGCGGGCCCTGATCGATCGGCGCAGCCGTCGCGGCCTCGTCGAGCAGGGGCAGCGCAAGCGACAGCGGGCGGATCCCGTTGATGAACCCACCGATCGGGACGCAGCTGTCGTCACCGCCGAGCTGGCCGTCACCGTTCGAGTCGGTGATGACCCGGCAGTCGACGATCTCGCCCGAGCCCGAACCGGCCCGGGTCGGGATGCCGACGAAGCGACCGTCGACGTCGGCGGCCAGGCCTCCGCTGTTGCCGCCGGCGATCGTGGCGTCGGTCTTCAGCCAGCTCCGCTCACCTCCCTCGGGGGTCTCGGCGAAGCCACTCACGCTGCCGGTGGTGAAGGTGACGGTCTCGCCGCCGATGCCGGGGAAGCCGATGACACGGATCTCGTCACCGAGCTCGACCTCGTCGGAGTCGCCGAGCTCGATCGGTTCGAAGTCGGCGGCGACCGGGCCGCCATCGATCGTCGACCGGGCTCGGATGACCGCAAGGTCGAGGGCGGCGTCGAACACCAGCAGGTCGGCCACGTAGGCGACCTCGGGGATCGAACCGCTCGACTCGGCGACGGCGATGGCGATGTCGTCATGGGGGCAGATCGGCGACTGCTCGACGACGTGGAAGTTGGTGAGCACCGTGCCGGCGGTGTCGATCACGGTCCCGCTGCCGGTGCAGACGGGCTCACCGTCGAGCAGCAGCTGGATCTGGACGACGCTGCGGGCCAGCTCCTCGGCCCCAGGCGGGGCGTCGGTCGAGGCGTCGGTCCCGGTCTCGGTGGCGCTCCCCTCCGACCCAGCGGCCTCATCGCCATCGGTGTCGTCGCCGGCCTGGATGGCGGTGTCATCGGCATCGTCGCCGCCGGTCACGACCGCAGCGATGATGCCGCCGACGACCGCGACCGCGAGGAGGGTGCCGAGGATCGTGAGCACGGTCCGCTTGCCGCCCCCGCCGGACGACGAGCCCGGGGGCGCCGATCCGGGCCCGTGCGGGCCACCGGCCGCGGGGTAGCCACCGCCGGGGGGCGGGGCGTAGCCGGTGGCGCCGGGTTGGCCACCGGGTGCCGCATTGGCGAAGCCGGACGGTCCCGGGGCCGGCGAACCGTACGGCGAAGCCGGCGGGACGGCGGGCGGGCGAGCGCCCGGGGGCGGGGCGCCGTACGGCGAGGGGGGCGGCGCCTGGCCCGGGGCCGGGGCCGGTCGGGCGGACGGTCCGGGCTGGGGGAACGAGCCCGGCGTGGCCGGTGGCGCAGCGGCCGGCGGTGGGCTGGACGGTCCAGGACTCCCCGCAGGTGGCGGGCTTGCGGCCGGCGGCGCAGTCGCAGGCGTTGGCGCACCCGTTGGACCAGGCGTGGCCGGCGGCGGCGACGCTGCAGGAGTCGGTGCACCGGCAGGAGGAGACGCAGCAGGCGGCGGGGTGACAGACGGCGGCGAAGACGCTGGCGGCGACGCTGCAGGAGTCGGTGCACCGGCAGGAGGGGACGCAGCAGGCGGCGGGGGGACAGACGGCGGCGAAGACGCTGGCGGCGACGCTGCAGGAGTCGGTGCACCGGCAGGAGGAGACCCAGCGGGCGGCGGGGTGACAGACGGCGGCGGCGACGCTGGCGGCGATGCAGACGGCGGTGTCGGCGACGAAGCCGGACCCGACGGCGGGGCCCAGGCCGGCTCCGGCGGCGGCTCCGCCTGCGGGCTCGGCGGCGTTCCGGCAGGCGACGTCGGGTCGGGGACCCACGATGGCGTCGGGTCCGCCGGCGCGGCCGGTGCCGAGGACCCGGATCCACCGGCGACGCCAGGCGATCCCGGTCGGTCCGACGGGCCGAGCGGTGCGAAGCTCTGGGTCGCCCCGTCGTCGAGCGGCGTCGGCCCCGGTGGATCAGCGGCCACCGGCACCCCGTCGGACGCCGAACCACCGGAGCCGTGCGCCGGCTCGGTCTCGGTCTCGGTCTCCGTCTCGCCCGACCCGTCGTCCGGCGTGGCGTCGGGAGCGTCACCCGACTCGGGGGCGGCCGACCGGGGGACCCAGGCGGCGAGCTCCTGGTCGTCGTCTGGACGGTCGTGGTGGTCGCTCATAGCTCAACCCAATCATGATCGCAGGGCGGCGTCACCGGGGAGCACTCCCGACACGCGGTCATCGGGCCCCCACCTCCTTCGAGGCTCCCTGGAAGACGAACGTCATCCGCCCGACCGAGATACTCATGCCCGAGGCCAGCATCATCGGTTCGTTGGGGCGGAGGGGGGTCCACGTCTGGGCCTGGGGGCTCCAGAGGTACGACCCATTGGTCGACCCGAGGTCGACGTACAACACATCCCACCCGTCGAGCCGCAGTTCGCCGTGCTCCCGCGACACGCTCTGGGTGGCATCCTGCGTGGCCAGCGGTGTCATACCGCTGTCGAGGCCGGGCTTCGGGCTGCGGCCGATGAGGTACGGCCGGTCGACGGCGTAGGTGGCTCCGTCGGCGAACACGACAAATCCGAGCGTCGGCCGGGGGCCCGGTTCGAGCCGGTGGGTGAGGTGGACCATCGAGATGCCGCAGACCTGGCAATAGCCGGCTTTCGGGTTGTTGAAATGGTCGCGGATGCAGCGAATGCCCATCACCTGCTCGGCCGAGGCCCGGGTGTTGATGTCTTCGCTCTGCTGGGTCGCCACCGGCAACGGCTCGCGGGTCTCGACCGGGTCCCCCCAGTTCACGGACTCGAACGACGTCACCGGAATCGGCGCCGACTCGGCCTCGGACGCCCCGGGTGGGGCCGGGGGCACCACCGCCACCCGGGCCAGCGGCGAGGCGCCCTGACCGGGATTGGTCGGGTCGACCTCGGGGGCCGCAGCGGCGGTTGCGGCCGCGGACGCCGGCACCGGGTCGGAGGCGCCGGCGCCGTCGAGGGAGTGCTCGTCGGCACTCGGGGTCGGCCACACCGACCGATGGAGCACGACGCCGCGACCGGGGACGACCCCTCGGCGGAGGTCGAGCACCGGGTGACCCTGGGCCATCGGTGGGCCACCGCCGCCGATCCACAGCGCCCGCGGCCCGGGCAGGTCCCGCTCCATCGGCGCAGGCCCGGCGATCAGCTCGTCGGTCTCGGTCCGCACCTCGACCCGACCCCGGACGAAGACCCGGATGCCGTCCGGCGTGCCGACCGCAACCGCCAGGTCGGCCCGCTCGACGTTGAACCGGGGATCGTTGCGGACCAGGGCGACGAGCTCACCCGACGTCGGCTCCGGCCCCAACTCCTCCTGCAGCGCTGCCAGCAGATCGAGCGCGTGGCCGTCCTCACCGGTGGCGACGGCGAGGCCGACCTCCCAGCGGGCCACCGCCCCATCGCCGACCTCGACGTTGGCCGAGAAGTCGTCCATCGCCGTCGAGCCGCTCACGCCACCAACCCGTCCAGTGCCGCCGCCAGCTCGTCGCCGGTCGGGAACCGGGCGCCGGGGTCCTCGTCGAGGCAACGGGCGACGATGTCGCCGACCGGCTGGTCCAGCTCCGGGTCGACGGCGGGTCGGCTCGTTGTCACGTGGCGGAGGGCCTCGAGCAGTGAGCCGAGGGGGAACTCGGGGTAGACGCCACGCCCGGTGAGGCTGCGATGGAGGGTCACGCCGAGGGCCCAGATGTCGGTTGCCCGCGACGCCTGGTGGCCCTGGACCTGCTCGGGCGCCAGGTACTCGATCGTGCCGACCGGCCCGATCCCGGTCACCGTCTGCCCCGGATTGAGGACCTGGGCCAGCCCGAGGTCGGCGAGTTGTGCCCGTAGGCCGGCGTCGCTCGAGCCGTTCTCGGCCGGCCGCTCCAACATGATGTTGTCGGGTTTGATGTCGCGATGGGCGATGCCGGCCTCGTGCAGGGCGTGGGCTCCCCGCGCCCCGTCGGCGACGGCCCGGATCACCTCGTTCCGCTCCAACGGGCGGGCCGGTGCCCCGAGCGAACCGGCGGCGTAGTAGGTGGTGGCGTAGTACAGGCAGCCCTGCTGGTGCCCGGCGTCGAGCACCGGGGCCAGGTGGGGCGACTCGACGGCGGCGTAGACCCGGAGCTCGTTGGCCATCCTGGCGAAGTCCTGGTCGGTCGCCTGCTGGACGAGCGTCTTGACCGCAACCAGCTCCCCGTCACTGCGGCCAAGCCGGGCCGGGGGCCTGGCCAGCCAGAACGTGCCGTGGTTGCCCTCGCCGAGACGTTCGACGAAACGGTAGTCAGCTATTCCGTCCACGTGACTCCTCGTCATTCGTTCGGCCACTCGTCGACGCCGTCGGCTTCGAGAGCCGGCGCTGGTAGTCGGGCGCAGCCTCGACCGATGAGCGGGTCAGCTGCGTCGACAGGTCGACGGGGGGCAGCCCGAAGAGGCGATGCCGGTTGGCGGCCAGGGCCATCACGCCGCCGATGGCGACGACGAGACCGACCAGACCGTAGACGGCGAGCACCGGGTCGGTGCGGAGCTGGTCGAGGAACACGACGGTGCTGACCACCTCAGCCACCGCAACCGTCAGGGCCAGCGTGACCAGGGCCCGCGACGACATCCGGCTGGCCACGAACGCCCCGAGGGGTGCGCCCCAGGCCACGACCGGCACCGCGGCAAGCCACATCCCATAGAGGTCACCCCGCCGACTCGACAGCGGCACCGCAAGCACCTCCCCACCGACGGCGGTGACGGCGCCGGCCGCGTCGAAGGTGATCCGGAGCTGGCCGTCGAGCAGGCCGAGCACGACGAACCCGGCCACCGACACGATCGCCATCGTGACGACGCTGGTCGGCACCCCGATCCCGGCCCGGACGCCGAACAACACGACGACGAACAGGTACATGAAGACGTCTGCCCCGGAACCGACGAGCGCCGAAGCGGTCCCGCCGAGCAGCCCGGCCACCACCAGGGCGATCCGCAGGCGGGGCTCGATGGCGGGCAGGCCGCCGGCAACCGAGCGGATCGGCGTGCGCAGCCCGACGAGCACCGCCCACCCCATCGCCGCAACCACCAGGGTGAACGTGAGCTTCACGTACGGCCCCGGCAGATCGGACGGCCAGAACGGGGCGCTCCGGTCACCGGCCACGAACAACGTGACGACGAAGGCGGCGATCCCGGTCGGCGCCCCGAGGGCAACCGCCGACCACACGACCGGCCGCCGGCCGAGGACGATCGCAGCCGAGGCACACGACATGCCGATCGCCTGGATGCAAAGCGAGAACGACCGGGCCGTCTCGGCCGGCACGTCGAGCACCTTGGTGAACACCGGGAAGGCGACGGCGCCGCCACCCTGCGGGGTGGCACCGGCGACGAAGCTGCCGACGACCATCGTGGCCGAGGCCACCAGGTGATCGCCGACCCGACCCCAGCCGCCGCTCGCCGTCACCCCAACCACCCAGGCCGCCGTCACCGCGGCCGACACGGCGAAGCCCTGCTGGGTCCGGCGCCGGGCCAGCCGGTCCCTGGCCGCGGCACCATCGTCGAGGAAGCCGACGTCAAGGCCGCCGACCCCGACGTCGGCGACGCCGGCGGTTTCGGCCGAGGCGGTCGGCGGCGGGCTAGAAGAATCGCCCGCCACGGAATCTCCAGCGGGGCAGTAGGACCCGGAGCGGACCATTCAACACGAACCACACGAGGAGCCAGGTGGTGGTGAAGTGCACGAGGAACGCCCCACCGGGGACCGGTCCGCTCGCCTGCAACAGCGCCAGCACCACGAGACCTTCGGGCAGCCCGGTCACGAGCCCGAGCCCGGTCGGCCAGTCCTTCTCCCATCGGTACTGCTGGAACCAGTGGTAGAGCGGCTCCCAGAAGACCGCGCCGACGACGGCGGTGTAGATGACCGCCCGGAAGGTCATGCCGTAGACGGTGCCGAGGTCGGCGCCGCCGGCCGGCAGGAACGGCACGATCAGGATCGTCCAGACCAGCCCGACGACGGTGACGACGATGAGCCGCGACTGGATGCGTCCGATCAGGGTCGGGGTCACGACGGGGCCCCCGGGTGCTGGCCCGGCCGTGGCGCCGGCGGGGGCGGCGGGTGGCCGCCAGGGGGTGGGGCCGGATGGCCGGGGTAGGGCCCGGGTTGTGGGGCCGGCGGCTGGGCGGGGCGACCGCCCGGTGGCGACCCAGGCGGCTGACCGGGATAGCCCCCTGGCGGAGGTGGAGGCTGCTGACCGGGATGGCCCCCTGGCGGAGGTGGAGGCTGCTGACCGGCCGGCGGCGGAGCTGCGTACGGCCCGGGCTGGTGTCCGGCGAGCTGGCCCGGGTGGGCGCCGGCGGGCGGTGGCCCGGGGACGAAGCCGGACGGCGACGGCGCCGCCACCACCGGAGCGGCCGGGGCGGCCGACGGGAAGCCGAGGGTGCGGGGCGGGCGACGCTTGACCCACCGCCACCACTCCGAGAACGACCGCATCGGCGTGATCGGGTGAACGGCCCCGGCGCTGGCCAAGTCGTCGGCGATGGCAAGGGCGGCGTACTGCAGGCCGAGGAACGAGTCGACGCCGGCGTAGTAGCCGCCGAGGGTGATCGAGCCGCTGGCGTAGAGTCGGCCGGATTCGGACCGGGTGCCGGCCAGCTCGAACGACGGGGTGACCTCGAAGCGACCGTAGGCGTTGCGCTGGGCACCGGCGTGGTCGAGCAGGTCGGCCAGCAATCGGTTCTCGCCGATGTCGGACTCGAGCCCGGTGGCGTCGATGACGACGTTGGCGGTGAGGGCGTGCTCACCCCCCTGCGGGTCCTTGATGACGGTGGCGATCGTCTGGTCCGGTCCCGGTTCCACCCGCTGCACGGTGCCGACCCGCTGCAGGTAGAAGCCCTGGGCCCGGCCCCGCTCCAGCTGCTCGAGCCAGTCGGCCCGGCGCGGGGTGTTGGTGCCACCCATCTTGCCGATCAGTTCGGCCCGAGCCGGTCCGTCGAGCCCCTCGAGCTGCTCCTTGAGCTGCCCACCCCACGCCGCCTTCGGGAAGTTGAAGCCCTGGTAGGCGACGCCGTTGCCACCGGGGCGGCGGAACGTCGCCGAATCGCCCTGGGGTCCGCTCACGTAGTTGCGGAACAGGTGCACGATCGTGGTCTGCGCCCCCCGCCGCTCGCGGTCGTCGATCAGCCGTTGCAGGATGCGGGAGGCGACGATGCCGCTCCCCCGGACCAGCACGGTGCTCGGGCGACGCAGCAGCTCCTCGTAGACCTGGTCGTGCGGCTCGTAGGCGTTGACCACCCGGCTGTAGTCGCGGTGGGTCTCCCGGTAGGCCTGGAGGTCGGGCAGGAACTTGAGGCCCGGGTAGCCGACCGCGACGTGCACGAACCGACTGCGGAAGGCGATCCGCCTCGTGGGTCCGTCGGCGGTCTGGTTCGGCGGGGTCAGGATGGAGAAGTAGCCGCCACCGGCCCGGGGACGAATCATCCGGACCACCCCGAGCTGCAGCATCTGCGGCCAGCCGATGCGCTCCCGCTCGCGCTCGACCGACTCGTAGACCTGGCCGGCCTTCGGCGTGTAGTAGTCGCTCAGGAACGGCTCGGTCATCACCTGCCACAGTGGGGCGAGCTTGGCCCCGAGGCCCCTGGCCGATGCCGCCTCACGCCAGGCGTAGCTCGGAAACCCCCAGATGTTGTCCATCGTGGAACCGGCGTCTGAGCGGAGCCGCTCGTGCTCGGGGATCTGGGAGTTGCGGGCCAGGTAGCGGTAGGTCCGGATCGGGTCGGCGCCGTTGCCGAGCACGGTCAGCCCCTCGATCGGCAGCCCGGCGACCCGCAGGACGTGGGCAAGGGCGAACGAACCGAGCCCACCGCCGACCGACGCGATCCACGAGTCGATCATCGGGATGCCGGCCCGCTGCACGGCGTCGTCTGTCCAGGTGCTGGTCTCGATCAGCTCCTGGGTGAGATCGCCGTCGCTCATGCGGGACCCATCACTCGACGACCGGGAGCAGGGTCGGGTCGAGCAGGACGAAACTGTCGAGCATCTCCTGGAACGCCGCCATGTCCCGCTCGTCGGTCATCTGGGCCGAGACGAGGAAGACCGTCTGGCGGTTGGGGTCGGAGGCGAGCACGGTCACGACGAGCAGCTCACCGCCGTTGCAGAACTCGGCGTAGAGCAGCCCGTCGAAGACGCCGTCGTCGTAGATGTCCCGGGCCACCTGGCTGCAGGGGTCGTCGGCGTCGGCGGCGTTCTCGATCAGGGCGTCGAGGAAGAAGTCGGCGTCCCACACCCCGATGCCCTGGCTGCCCGACACGATGCCGCCGGAGATGTTCTCGTCGGCGAGGGCGGCGTTGTTGTCCGGCGACACGATGACCTGGCCCTGGGACGGGATCACGTCGACCCACGCCGTTGGCACGTCGACGATGAACGAGCGGTCGGGGTCCGAGATCGTCTTGAAGTCGGTGTAGGGGCCCTCGACCGACGGCAGGCTCGGCAGGTTGGCCAGCAGTGCTGAGCGGGGCGGCACCGTCGGGGCGGTGGTGGTCGGCGCCGTCGTCGTGGTCGTCTGCTCGACGTCCGGCTCGCTCGAATCGGGCCCGGACGGCGAGCCCGAGTCGACCCCGACGGTTACGCCGCTGCCGGAGTCGGCATCGCCGTCCTGGTCGCCGTCGCCCTGGAGCGCCTGGACCTCCTGGCCGTCGTCCTCGTCGTCACCGCTACGGCTGGCGACGGCGAACGTGGTGACCACGACCAGCACCAGCGCCGCAGCGCCGGCCAGGAACCACGGCAACCGGCTCGGCTGGTTCGGGGGCTGGATCCGACCCGAGGTGCTGACGCCGCCGGGAGTGGCGGCGTTCGGCGGTGGCAGGTAGCCGGTGCCCGCCCCGATGGCCTGGCCCGGCTGGTTGCTGTAGCCGGCGATCGGTTGCGGCGCCGGGGCGGGGTTGGCGTAGCCCGGGTTCTGGGGTGGGGCGGCAAAGCCTCCCAGCGGCTGGTCGGGCGCAGGTGCTGGACCGGGGCCCGGCGTCGCCGGCGGGGCTGCGGGGATCGAGCCGGCGGCGGCCGGGGCGGCCGGCTGGGGCCACGACGGGTCCGGCAGCGACGGCGCCGGCATCCCGGGGTTCGGGGTCGGCGGCGCCTGCGGCGGGGAGCCCGGTGGCGGGTAGTCACCCGACGACGCGGGTGGCGAGACCGTCCTGGTCGACTCGGCGTCGTCGACGGTCGGCGGCTGGTCACCGGCCAACCACAGCCGGGCCTCGGGCAGGCCGAGGCTGCGCTGCACGGCGAGCAGCGACTGGCCGAACTCGGCGGCTGACCGGTGGCGGTCCTCCCGCTGCTTGGCCATCGCCCGCTCGAGCACGACGGCCAAGGCGTCCGGCACGCCACGCTGACGCAGGTCGGGCATCGGATCGTTCACGATCCGGTTGAACAGCGGGATCATCGACTCGTCGGTCGCCCGCACGAAGGCCGGCGAGCCGCTGACCAGTTCGAACAGGGTCGAGGACAGGGAGTAGATGTCGGACCGCTCGTCCGGCTTCTCACCGGCGACGACCTCGGGGGGCGCATGGGCAACGCTGGCCGTGATCACCGAGCTCTTGGTCTCCGGGCTGCCGTCGAGGCGGGCGATGCCGAAGTCGCCGAGCTGGGCCCGGCCGAGGGCGTCGACCATGATGTTGCCCGGCTTCACGTCACGGTGGAGCACGCCGGCCCGGTGGGCCGACTCGAGGGCGCCGCAGAGCTCGACGCCGATGGCGAGGGCCGAGTGCCACGGCACGGGCCCGGACGCCTGGAGTCGATCGGCGAACGAGCCGCCGGGCAGGTACTCCATCACCAGGTAGGGCTCGCCGGTTCCGGCGGTACCGCTGCGGAACACGGTGACGATGTTGGGGTGGCTCGACAGCACGCCCATGGCCCGCCGCTCCCGCTCGAAGCGGCTCCGGCTGCGCTCGTCGAGCGGGCCGGAGAGCAGCTTGACCGCCACCTCTCGACCCAGTTCGCTCTCGGTGGCCCGGTAGACGACACCGAAGCCGCCACGACCGATTTCGGTCAGGTCGGCGAGTCCCGGGATTGCTACATTGTCGCCAAGCACCGGCGCTCGCCTCCCGCTCGCCTCCTCCTGCTGCATGGTACCGATTCAACGCCACGACCATCCCCTGCGTCGATCGGGGGTACCCCCCACTACGGCGTGGGGCTCGGAACGGTTCGCGGCCCAGCTCGGCCAGTTGCGATGATCGCACAACAGCTGGTGCTCGACTTCATCGACGAGCGGTACGAAGCCGACCCGGGCGACGAGCTGACGTTCGGCCGATCGGCGATCGTCGTGCTCGACGACCGCAACGAGTTCATGAGCCGAACCGTCGGCGCCTTCGTGTTCCACGAGGGCTCGTGGTGGCTCCAGAATCGGAGCTCGTCTGCCCAGCTGACCGTGGTCGCCGACTCCGGCCAGCAGACCCTGCTGCCGCCCGGCACCTCCGACCCGATCACGGTGGCCAACGGCAGGATCCGCTTCACCGCGGGACCGTCGAACTACGAGCTGGCGTTCGAGCTGCCCGAACCGCCGGCCACGCCGAGCGCACCGACCTTCGGGACCGGCGACATCGATCGAACGGGCAAACCGACCGCCGAGTTCGGCATCATCCCGCTCAACGACGAGCAGCGGGCCATGCTGGCGCTGTTCGCCGAGAGCCGCCTCCGCGATCCGGGCGCCCCCCACCACGAGCTGCCGCCGAATGCCGAGGTGGCCCACCAGCTCGGCTGGTCGCTCAAGAAGCTCGACCGCAAGCTCGACTACCTCTGCGCCCGACTCAGCTCGGCCGGCGTGCAGGGGCTTCGGGGCGAGCGGGGCGGCGAGGCCACCGACCGTCGCCGCCGCCTGATCGACCACATCCTGAGCGTGCAGCTGATCTCGGCCGACGACATCCCCGCCCGCTGACGGTCACGCCGCCCGAGCGGCTTGGCGGGGATCTGCAGCTAGATGCCGCGGCCGAGGCGGTGGGCCCAGGCCAGGGCCCGGTCGGCCGGCAATCCGGCGACGACCGCGATGGCCAGCGGCCACCGCTTCTCCGTCGGTCGGAGGCGCAGGATCTCGGTGACGGTGGCCAACGCTCGGCGACGCTGCCCCATGGCAGCCCGGGCAACCGCCTGCTGGCCACGGATGCGGGCCAGCCCGTCGGGATGTCGCTGGAACTCGGGATACTTGTCGACGAGGTAGTCGAGCGCATCGTCGATCGTCTTCCAACGCTCGAAGAAATACGATCCGCCGTGCCACCACACCCGGATGAGGGGCTGGGGTGCCACGGCGATCGGGCCGAGACGGGCCGTGCGCAACAGCAGGTCGTAGTCTTCGCCGTAGCTGCCGGGGAGCTCCTCGTCGACCAGCCCGATCTCGTCGACCAGGGTCTCGCGCCGGACCAGCCAGCTCGACGGGTGGACCTCGGTCATGCGGTCACGCAGGAAGTCGTCGAAGCCGACCCGGTCGGGGCTCGGCAGCCTCGGGGTGTCGACGTCGCGGTAGCGGATCAGGATCCCGGTGCAGGCGGCGACGGCGCCCGGCGTCGCCTCGACGGCGTCGAACTGGGCCTGGAGCTTGCCCGGCAGCCACTCGTCGTCGTCGTCGCAGAACGCGATCCAGGCGTTGGCCGCCTTGTCGATGCCGCTGTTGCGGGCACCGGCGAGGCCGGGGGTCCGGTCGTTGCTGGTGACGACGATCCGCGGTCCTTCACCCGGCCCCTGCTCGAGCGAGCGGTCCGGCTCGCTGCGGTCGAACACGACGATGATCTCGACGTCGTCGTCGTGACGCTGGGACCGGATACCGGCGATGGCCCGCCGTAACAGCTCGGGCCGGTCGCGGGTGGCGATGACCACCGAGACCGAGCGGGGCCCGACGTGCTCGGACCCCGACCCGACGCTCACGCCGACTCCGCCACGGCGGCGGCCGCTTCGACCGCAGGTGCCTCGACGGTGGCGGGCCCAGGCGACGACGGCACGACCGGCGTGACCGTGCCGAGCAGCTCGTCGACCACTCGTCCGAATTCGACCACCCCGCCGATGGCGCCGTCGTCGACGGGCAGGCTGAACCGCTCCGGGAACTCGGTCGCCTCCTCGAGCAGGCGATGGAACTCGGCCCGGTCGTCCGCCACCTCGGCCAGCTCGTGGCGACGGAGGTGGCCGGCGAACCGCAGTTGGTGGTCGTCGACGTGCTCACCCCGGTCAGGATCGCGTGGCACCACGATGGGGAGGCGGCCGGCCATCCGGGCGTCCATGACGGTCGACGGCCCACCGTGGCTGATGACCACGTCGGCCCTGGCGAACCGCTCACACAACTCCGGGTGGGGTAACAGGTCGACGGTCCTGCAGTGCTCGGCCGGGGCCGAGGTGCCCCGCTGGATCAGGACCGTCAGCTCGGGCCGTTCGGCCGCCCACTCGTCGACCCAGGTCACCAACCGATCGAAGGGGTGGTGGTCGGTGCCGACCGCCACCAGCACCTGCGCCTGCTCCTGTTCGGCCATTCGCCGCCGTTCGACCATCCGTCGACCGCCTTTCCACTTCAGCTGACTTCGGGGACTAGTAGAGGGGACCGACCAGCACGCTGTTGCGGTAGAGCGACTGCTGCTCGGGCCACTGGACGAGGAACAACGAGGCAAGCGGGGCGCACAATTTCCCGCTCAGGGTCTTCGAGTCGATCCGGTCGTAGACCTCGAGGTAGACCGTTGGGATCCGCAGCAGCCGGGCCACGAGGAAGAACGGAACGGCCACCCCGGCCCCGTTCGACACGATGACGTCCGGTCGGAACCGTCGGACGACCGACACCGCCAACGGCAGGTTGCGCAGGAGGTTCTTCACGCTGCGGGTCGTCGGGTGATGGGCGGGAATGAGGATCTCGCCCTCGAGCTTCGACCGGGCGTCCGGCAGGTCGAACGTGACCCACTGCCGGTCGTGGTGGCCCCACCACGCCCGGAGCTGTAGCAGCTGTGACAGGTGCCCACCGGACGACGACACGAACAGCACCCGCTTGGGACCGTCGTCCGGGCCCGGGAGCGGGGGCTGATCGAGGGGATCGAGCTGGCGCGCTGGTCTCGCCATACCGATCGACATCGACGGGATCGGGCTCCGACCTGAGCGGAATCGGCGAGCCCCCGTCCGGTCATGTGGCCCGGGGCGGTCGGACCACGTTCGGCCGCCGGGCGGGTGGATCTTCCCACGGCCGAACCACCCACACCCGTTGATACCCTTTGGACAAGAGGGCCAGCGCTTGCTGGTTCAGGAGGGCTTCTGACAGGGCGATACCCCGAGGGCGGCCCTTCGACCACCATGCCGCCCCCCGAGACCCTGAGGGTAAGGGTCCGTCGAGAACGACCGAGGATCATGTCATGAAGACCCATGTGTCGCACCTGGCCCACCTGGAGTCGGAGGCCATCCACATCATCCGCGAGGTGGCTGCCGAGTTCGAGCGGCCCTGCCTGCTCTTCTCCGGCGGCAAGGACTCGATCGTTGTCCTGCACCTGGCGTTGAAGGCCTTCGCCCCGGCGCCGCTGCCGTTTCCGATCATGCACGTCGACACCGGCCACAACTTCCCGGAGGTCATCGACTTCCGGGACAAGGTCGTCGCCGAGAACGGCATCCGGCTGGTCGTCGCCTCCGTCCAGGACGCGATCGACGCCGGCAAGGCCGTCGAGGACACGGGCCCGAAGGCCTCCCGCAACCGGCTGCAGACCGGCGTCCTCCTCGACGCCATCGAGGAGCACCGGTTCGACGCCCTCTTCGGCGGCGCCCGCCGAGACGAGGAGAAGGCGAGGGCAAAGGAGCGGGTCTACTCGTTCCGCGACGAGTTCGGCCAGTGGGACCCGAAGGGTCAGCGGCCCGAGCTGTGGAACCTCTACAACGGTCGCTACAAGCCGGGCGAGCACATGCGGATCTTCCCGATCTCGAACTGGACCGAGCTCGACATCTGGCACTACATCCGAGACGACGAGATCGAGATCCCGGCCGTCTACTACGCCCACAACCGTCAGGTGTTCGAGCGTGACGGCATGTGGCTCGGCGTCACCGAGTTCCTCAAGCCGATGGAGGGCGAGACCGTCGAGGAGAAGCTGGTCCGCTTCCGCACCATCGGCGACGCCACCTGCACCGGTGCCGTCGAATCGCCGGCGTCGACCATCGAGCAGGTGATCGACGAGGTGGCGGCGACACGACTGACCGAGCGGGGCGCCACCCGGGCTGACGATCGGGTCAGCGAAGCGGCGATGGAAGACCGCAAGAAGGAGGGATACTTCTAATGGATCTCCTGCGACTGGCAACGGCCGGCTCCGTCGATGACGGCAAGAGCACGCTGATCGGCCGCCTGCTGTACGACTCGAAGTCGATCTTCGAGGACCAGCTCGAGTCGATCGAGGCCACCTCGGCCTCCCGCGGCGACGAGCACACGAACCTGGCGCTGCTGACCGACGGCCTCCGGGCCGAGCGGGAACAGGGCATCACGATCGACGTCGCCCACCGCTACTTCACCACCCCGAAGCGGAAGTTCATCATCGCCGACACCCCGGGGCACATCCAGTACACCCGGAACATGGTCACCGGCGCCTCGACCGCCGACCTGGCCATCGTGCTGATCGACGCCCGCAAGGGCATCATCGAGCAGTCGCGGCGCCACTCGTTCCTGGCCAGCCTGCTGCGCATCCCGCACCTGGTGCTCGCCGTCAACAAGATGGACCTGGTCGACTACGACCAGGAGGTCTTCGAGCGGATCCGGTCCGAGTACATCGAGTTCGCGTCGCGGCTCGACATCGCCGATCTGACCTTCATCCCGATCTCGGCCCTGCACGGCGACAACGTCGTCGACCGGTCCTCGAACATGGACTGGTACAACGGCTCGACGCTCCTCCACCACCTGGAGGAGGTCTACATCGCGTCGGACCGCAACATGGTCGACGTCCGGTTCCCGGTCCAGTACGTGGTGCGGCCCCAGAGCACCGAGCACCACGACTTCCGGGGCTACGCCGGCACCGTCGCCGGTGGCGTGATGAAGCCCGGTGACGAGGTGGCGGTGCTGCCGTCCGGCTTCACCACCCGCATCAAGTCGATCATCGGCCCGACCGGCGAGGTCGAGGAGGCCTACGCCCCGATGGCGGCCACGATCCTGCTCGAGGACGACCTCGACATCTCCCGTGGCGACATGATCTGCCGGGTCAACAACCAGCCGACCGCGACCCAGGACCTCGAGGCGATGGTCTGCTGGATGTCGGAGGCGTCACAGCTGACCGCCGGTTCGAAGCTGGCGATCAAGCACAGCACCCGGTGGGCCCGAGCCCTGGTCAAGGACTTCCGGTACCGGCTCGACATCAACACCCTCAGCCGCGATCCCGATACCACGTCGCTGTCGCTGAACGAGATCGGCCGGGTCCGCCTGCGGACCACCCAGCCGCTGTTCGTCGACACCTACGAGCGGAACCGGACCACCGGCAGCTTCATCCTCGTCGACGAGACGACCAACGTCACCGTCGGCGCGGGCATGATCAGGGATACGGAATGATCCGGGTGCTGAGTTCCGTAGACCCGGACACCGAGTAGGGGCCCACGTTGTCCGACAACGGCGGCGCACCGAAGACCGCCAACACCGTCTGGCATCCCTCCGACGTCGATCGGGCCGAACGCTGGCGAGCCAGCGGCGGGGCCGGGACGACGCTGTGGCTGACCGGCCTGTCCGGCTCGGGCAAGTCGACGATCGCAGTCGAGCTGGAGCGTCAGCTGCTGGCCGCCGGCCGACCGGCCTACCTGCTCGACGGCGACAACCTGCGCCACGGGCTCAACGGCGACCTCGGTTTCTCGGCCGAGGATCGTGACGAGAACGTTCGCCGGGTCGGGCACGTGGCCCGGCTGTTCTGCGACGCCGGCGTGGTCGCGATCGTGCCGCTGATCAGTCCCTACCGGGCCGCGAGGGACCTGGTCCGTGAGCTGCACGCCGCCGCCGACCTGCCGTTCCTCGAGGTGTTCGTCGACACCCCACTCGAGGTGTGCGAGAGCCGTGACCCGAAGGGCCTGTACGCCAAGGCCAGGGCCGGTGAGATCACCGGCATGACCGGCATCGACGACCCCTACGAGGCCCCGCTCGACCCCGAGCGCCGGGTCACCCCGGACGACGGCGATCCGGTGGCGATCGCCGCCACCCTCATCGCCAGCCTCAGCTGAGCCCGGCCCGAACCCGAACGGCGGCCACCGGGCGGCCAACCCACGGCGCCGAGTGGATGGCGGGTACGCCCGGCCACCGGTCGGCGCGTCGTCGCCGCCCGTGGGCGACGGCGGCGAGAGCGGCCCGACGACCGCCGCTCACCCGGCTTCGTCAGCCGGTCGAGGTGCGGAAGCGGTCGAGCACGGCGCCGGCTTCGGCGTCGCGCAACACGAGGACCTGGGCGCCGCCACCGGTGACGTGGTCGGACACGGGCAGCGCGTGGCTCGTCACGCCGTCCGCCCCGACGGCGGCCGTCGTGCGGACCAGGTCGAGCACGGCGGACAGGCTGGTGCCCCGATCGAGGACCATGCTGTCGGCCCCTGCGGCCAGGACCCGGTCGACGGTCAGCACCCCGGTCGGGCCGATCGCCGAGCCGGCGGCGTCGACGATCCTGGCCAGCAGGAGCCGCTGGCGCTCGGTCCGGCCGATGTCGCCGGTCGGATCGACCCGCCAGGCGCCGTCGACCAGCTCCTCGTAGGTCCGGCTCCGGGCCAGGGCCAGCGCCTGCTCACCGTCGAGCACGTTCGGACCGGGGGTGTCGACGACCAGCCCGGAGCGGACATCGCGCGTCGGGTTGGGGAACTCCACCGTGATGCCGCCGAGCGCATCGACGACGTCACGGAACCCGACGAAGTCGACCTCGGCGTAGTGGTTGATCTCGATCCCCAGGTTGGCCTCGACGGTGGCCACGAGGCGCTGCGGTCCCCCGCCCCCGTCTCGGCCACCGTTGTAGGCGCCGTTGATCCGGCCGGTCCCGACGCCGTCGATCGGGACCCACAGGTCGCGGGGGATCGACAGCACGTCGACGGCGCCGCTCGCCCCGTCGGCCCGGACCACGACGATGGTGTCGGTCCTGGTCCCGGTCACGACCTCGCCGAGAAAGGCGCCGGCGTTGGGCTCGTCCGGGCTGATGCCGTCGCGGCTGTCGGTCCCGACCAGCAGCCAGTTGGCGGCACCGCCCCCGGTCGGTGGCTGGACGGCGGCGACGTCCACTCGCGGGATCTGGGCGAACCGGCGCACCTCCCAGGCGACGAAGCCGGCGATCAGGACCAGCACGGTGAGGATCCCGAGCACGGCGAGCATGGCCGCACGCCTGGCCCGGTCGGCCGGACGGCTGGAGCGCCGCGTGCCCGGCCGCGCCCCCATGGGTTCGGGGGACGGCCGGGCGGGCGCGTCGGGCAGTTGCGGCGGATGGAGTTCCATGATCGGCGGCGGTCCTGGCGGGGACCGGACGATCATAGGCCCGACGAAGACTGGTTGGTTGCCGACGAGGCAGCGACCTCGGTTGGCGGAGCCGGCTCGGATGGTGTTGCTCCGGTTGTCGCCCGGCTGGTTCCGTCGTTGTCGACATGGATCAAGATAGCCGAAAGGTGGCGTCCCCTCGATACGCCACCTTGGGTAAAGTCGCAGACGTGGACACGGCTGCGAACGAGGCCGACATCTCCTGTCCCGGGTGCGGCGAGGTGGAGCGGCTGTCTGGTCGACCCGACGGTGAGCTCATCCTGATCGAGTGTGAGGCCTGCGGCGCGACCTGGCACCGTGATCCCGAGCGGCGCTGCCCCCGCTGCGGGGCCGGCAGCCTGTATCCCGCGCCGGTTGCGATCGTCGAGAAGTCGCGGGGCACGCAGCTGTCGATCCTGTCGACCCGCACCGAGTACCTGTGCTGGCAGTGCGACCGCGACCTGATCGACGCCCAGCGCCGTAGCGGCACGGCTCTCATGCCAGACGAGCTGCCGACGATCTCATGAGCGTGCCGGCCGACACCACCGATCCGGACGACCTGCTCCCCGACGCTGTCGACGACCTCGGGGGCGAGTCGCCGGCCGCGGATGCAGACGCCGACCTCGGGCCGGGGCCGGACCTCGATCCGCCTCCGGGCGACGACGAGCCGGTGTCGGTGTTCGGCGACGAGGAGCCGCCGCCGTCGCCGCTCCTGGAGATGCGCCAGGTGGCCGGGCTCACGGCCGGGTCGGTGATGGACCTCCACGTCGGTTCGTTCCAGTTCCAGGAGTCGGAGAGCGAGGTCGGCTTCGCCGTCATCGTGCACGACGATCTGAGTGTGATCGTGGTGCCGGGTACGGCCGACGCCCATGTCGACGAGATCCCGCTCATCGAGGCAACGCCGCTCGATGCCTCGGTGCTGAACGTCGGCAGCGCCTGCTTCACCGTCCGCCATCCGCGGCCGGGGCCGAGCGCCGAGGCCAGGCTGGCCGCGATCGAGGCCAGCCGGCGCCGGCCCGGTGCCATCACCGTGCCCGATCTGTCCACCGGCGAGGGCGACACCCAGACCCGCAGCCCCCGGTTCGGGACGCTCTTCTCCTCCGCGGCCGATGACGCCGGTCTGGACGGCCAGTGGTGGGCGTTCCTCGAGACGATCCGCGACGCCAGGATCCAGGTGGCCGAACGCCACCGCTGGCTCCATCCCGATCCCGAGGAGCTGCGCAGCCGGCTCGAGCGCCTCGATCCCGGCCTGTGGGACCGACCGCGTGAGCACCCGCTGTTCGGGCGGGTGGCGCTGGCCTACGCCACCATCCCCTGGGAGCCACGGTTCGACGATCCCGAACGGATCCCGACCGAGCTGCACGGACCGATCCGGGAGATGAGCCAGCTGCCGTGGGTTCCGGTGACGGCCAACCTGTCGAACGGGCCGCTCGGGATCGCCGGGTCACGGCCGGCGGTGCTGGCCGCGGCCCGCAACGTCGTGCTGTCGCTGGCCTGCCTCAGCGCCCCGACCGACATCGTGTTCTCGATCGTGACCGCAAAGGGCCTGATCGAGGACTGGAGCTGGACCACGGCCCTGCCGAACTCGCTGTTCCCCGACGGGACCAACGCCGGCTTCCCGATCGCGGTGGCCGACGGGATGGTGCACTTCGATGGCGCCGGGTTCGAGCACGAGGCGGTGCTCCGCAATGAGCTCGGCCTGATCGCCCTGGCCGAGAACCCCGACGAGCTGCCGGACTACTGCGGCACCGTGCTCCAGATCACCTCCGATGGCCGCTGCCAGGTGAGCAACCACCTCGGCGAGCAGGTCGGGGGCACGCCCATCGGCGTCACGGCCGGCTTCGCCGCGTCACTCGCCGCCTCGATCGCCAGGGCCATCGGTGACGACACCGACACCTTCGATGACACCGACACCTTCGACGACACCGACGTCGTGACCTCCGCCGCCACCGGGATCTCAGCGGTTGCCAGAACCTCCGCCGGCGCCGGCGCCGACACCTCCGACGAGGTCACGGCCATCGGCAACGCAGGCGGGGACGGCCAACCCGACGAGGACGGCCAGATCGACGAGGTCGGCGAGATCGGGCAGGTCGACGACGACGAGGCGGTCCTGGCCGACGACTTCGCCGACGAGCTCGGCGAGCTGTTCGGGCCGGACGAATGAGCGTAGACACCGGAGGCATCTCGTGAGTCGAGTCGACACCACCAGGCTCCAGCGGCTGGCCAGGGCCTACACCGAGACCGCGGTGTTCTACGCCGCCATCGACCTCGACCTGTTCACCCACGTGTCGGAGGGGGCGGGCACGGTGGCCGAGGTCGCCGCCGCCACCGGCATCAGCGAACTGAACGCCGAGCGGCTGGTCGTCGTCGCCCTGGCCCTCGACCTGCTGCGCCACGACGATGACGGCCGGTTGGTCAATGCCCCCGACTGCGAGACCTTCATGGTCTCGACCTCGGAGCGGTTCGCGGGGCCGTGGATGACGTTCACCCGGGGCGAGGTGCCCTCCTGGTTCGACCTGACCGAGCGGCTCCAGGACCCGAACCCGCCGAGTGAGCTCGGTCTCTACGACGGGATCACCGTGGAGCGGGCCCGCCGCTACCACGCCGCCACCTACTCGATCGGGATGGGCGCCGGTCGACGGTTCTGCCGCACGGTCGACCTGACCGGTCGGCGCCGGATGATGGACCTCGGCGGCGGTTCGGGCCCCTACTCGATCAACGCCGTGAAGGCGTTCGACGGTCTGGAGGCGGTCGTGTTCGACCTGCCGGCGGTCACCGTGGTCACCCAGGAGTACCTGGAGCGAAACGAGGTCACCGATCGGGTGACGACGATGGGCGGCGACTTCATCAACGACCCGCTGCCGACCGGCTGCGACGTGGCGGTCATGGCCTCCAACCTGCCGATCTACGACGGTCCCAACATCCAGAAGGTCGTCTCGAAGACGTTCGAGGCCCTGGAGCCGGGCGGTGAGATGCACCTGATCGGCGAGACGCTCAACGCCGACGGCGTCGGGCCGCTCGACGCCGCACTGTGGGGCATGGCCGAGATCCACTACGGCAGCGGCGGTCGCTCGCACACCGTCGACGAGTGCCTCGGCTACTTCAGGACCGCCGGGTTCGTCGACGTCGAGAACACCGACTTCGTGCCGAACACCCTCACCCGGACCGTCGGACGCAAGCCGGGCTGACCTGCCCAGGGGGTTCTCCCGAGTCCGCCGAGCTGGCAGGCTGAGCACCGCGCTTCGATTGCGACGGCGGAGGTGGCGAGGTGGCTCAGGCGAGGAAGGTGGCGATGCTCGGGCTCATCGGGGTCCTGGCGACGTTCGCATGGATGGTCGCACCGGCCGGATCGCAGGTCGGGAGCGACGACATCGCCGGCACGGCGACCAGGGGCGGTGAGCCGATCGACGAGGTCCTGGTCGACCTGTTCGCCGGCACCGCAGACGGTGAACGGGTCCGGTGGCTCGGGTCGACCACGACCGGCACCGACGGCCCCGGGACCTACCGGTTCGACACCGCCGCCTTCGATCACGACGGACCCTGCTGGGTCGTCACCTTCGTCGCCGACGGCCTCGAGCGGTTCGAGAACCGGTCCCGCTGGCTGAACCGGACCGTCTGTCCCGAACCGGGCCAGGCCGCCGATGGGATCGACGCCGTGCAGATCGACCGTTCGGCGGTCGGCACCTACACCGGCGGCGTGCGGGACGTTGCGGTGCCGCTGGCCGACGTGCAGATCGACCTGTTCACCGCCCAGGCGGACGGCACCAGGGGTGCGTGGGTCTACGCCACGACGACCGACGCCGACGGTGACTTCCGGCTGGTGGCCGACCCCGGCTGCTACGTCATCACCTACATCGCCCCGGCAGGCCGGGGGTGGGTCGAGTCGCAGTCCCGGTGGCTGAACGTCCCGTGGTGCGCGACCACCGGCTTCCGCTCGACGCCGGCGAAGGTCGTCATCGGCTCCTCGATCGGACCCGGTGTCCTGCTCGGCCAGGTGCTCGACGACGGGCTCGGTGTCGCCGATGTCACCGCCGATCTCTTCGACGGCCAGCGTCGGTATGTCTGGAGCCAGACGACCGACGCCAACGGGTGGGTCCGGTTCGAGTTGGAGCAGACCTGCTACAAGGTGACCTTCATCGCCCCAACGGGTCGGACCTTCGAGGACTCCGGCACCGGCTACACCGACCGGTACCCGTGCACCCGGTTCGGTCAGGAGACGACGATGGTCCCGGCCGTGCTGACGCCGGTCGAGGAGTAGGCGGAGGCCCGGACCCGCTACTTCTTGACCGGGTCGGGCAGGCCGACCCTGGCCTCGCCGTTGGCCCAGCCGGGCCAGCGCTCCCGGCTCTTCTTGGCCAGGCGGTGCATGAGGGCGATGGCTCCGGGGTCGTCGTCACCCGGGCGGGTCTCGATGACGCCGTCGCTGATCATGGCGTCGATGATCGCCCGACCGAGATCGGTGCGCACGATGGTGAGGGTCCAGTCGGTCTCGTCGCCGATGCCACCGGTCGAGATGTCGGCGTGCTCGGCTGCGAAGTCGGGGCAGTGGTTGCAGCCCTCACGGGTCCAGGCGTGACACTCCTTGAGGTTGATCTCGTGGTAGTCGCCGTTGCGCATCCAGACCTGGAAGACGCCCTTGATGTTCATCTTGACGATCTCTTCCTTCTTCAGGCCGTACTTGAGCCAGAACAGCTCGTCGAAGAGGGAGTCGTCGAAGCTCTTGGAGCAGAGCAGACCGATGTTGAGCTTGATCGGGCGGGAGACCTTGCCGACCCGGCGGTGCCACATGACGGGGGCGATCGAGGTCTGGCAGCTCATCCCGACGAGGGCCAGGCTCTCCAGGCCCTTCTCCATGGCCTCGTCGAAGGCGATCGTGTTGGCCGAGTACGTGTAGCGGCTCCCGGCGCCGGCCAGCACCTCCTCGGCGTTGGTGGCGACGCCAGGGGTGGCCTTCCAGCCGGACGCGCCGCCTTCGAGCATCGAGACGAGGGCGCCGTCGATGATGCCGTTGTCGAGACACCAGATCAGGATGGCGGAGACCAGGCCGCCGTCCTGGCCGGCCTCGTAGACCGCGTCCTCCTTGGCCCGGACCAGCAGGATGTCCTTGTAGATCCCGGCCATCTCGTCGGCCTCACGGGTGCGGCCGAACAGGTGGTCGTCTGCCTCGGTCTCCCAGTTGCGGAACCGGGGGCAGGCCCGGGTGCACGACGTGCAACCCTTCTGGCCGTGGACGCAGTCGTCGGTGCCGAGCTCCTCCTCGAGGTGGAACGGCTTGTAGGCGCCGGGTTGGTGCTCGTAGCCGATCACGTCGTGGGGGCAGGAGATCACACAGCCCGCACAACCGGTGCACAGGCCCGAGGTGATCACCTCGTCATAGAGCTCTTTCCATTGGAAGGTCCAGCGCTTGGTCGGCTTCGGCTTGGTCGACGCGCCGGTACCGGCGCCCGCTGCGGTGTCGGTCATCCCCGGTCAGGGTAGCCGCCGCCCCCCAACCGGACCTTTTCCCGCGAACCGTTGCCGACCGGGCGGGTCAGAGATCGGCTTCGGCGATGAGACAGCCGGCGATGATCTCGGCCAGGTCGTCCGGCAGGCTCGGATCGTCGATCTCCTCGTCGTCGGCCTGGGCGATCAGCTCGTCGTCGATGGACCGGAACCGCTCGAACGTCAGCTGGGCCTGGGTCTCGTCGAACACGCACTGGCAGACGGCGCTGATCGTGCGGGAGTCGTCGAGCGGCTGGGTGCAGGCGGCCAGGAACCCGGTGCGGTTGTCCGCGGTGAAGTCCTGTGGCTCGTCCTCGGAGCAGGCGGCGACGAGGAGTGCGGCCGCCGCGGCGAGGGTGACCACCCGCCCGATCGCCCGTTGCCGACGCCGTTGCACCATCGTTCCCGAGGCTAGCGCAGCGCGGTGTCCGGTCGAATCGGCTGGCCGACCGGTGGGCCGCCGCACCTCAGGCCTCGGCCAGCTCCCTGGCCCTGGCGAACACGGCGTCGAGCATCTCCTCGGTGAGCCTGCCGGTGAAGGTGTTCTGCTGGCTGACGTGATAGCTGCACAGCACCACCCGGCCGTCACCGACCGGAGCCTCGACACCGTGGCCGAACTTCGGCCGGTGGCGCATCCCGAGGTGGGCGGCCAGCGCCTGATAGGCGAACCCGCCGAGGACGATGAACACCGTCGGGTCGACGAGGTCGAGCTCGCGGACCAGGAAGGGCTTGCAGGTGTCGCGCTCGACCGTCGTCGGCTTGTTGGCCGGCGGGGCGCACTTGACCGGGGAGGTGACGATGGCCCCGGTCAGCTCCAAGCCGTCGTCGACGGCGACGCTCGTCGGCTGGTTGGCGAACCCGGCCCGATGCATCGCCCGATACAACCAGTCGCCCGACCGGTCGCCGGTGAACATCCGCCCGGTCCGATTCGCCCCGTGGGCGGCCGGGGCGAGCCCGATAACGGCGACCTTGGCCGCCGGGTCGCCGAACGGCGGCACACCACGGCCCCAGTACTCGTGGTCGGCGTAGGCTGCCCGCTTCTCGGTCGCCACCCGCTCCCGCCACTCGACCAACCGGGGACAGGCCCGGCACGCCGCCACCTCGGCGGCGACGGCCTCGAGCGAGTCTGCGGACGAGTCGGTCACCACCGGGTGAGGATAGGGTTCGAAGGTGGCCCGTACCCCCAAGTCGAAACCAACCCTCGTGCTCCTGGTCCGCCATGGCAAGACGCCGACGACCGGCGCCGTCCTGCCGGGCCGGGCCAAGGGTCTGCACCTGGCCGACGAGGGCGTCGCCCAGGCCGAGCGGGCGGCGGAGCGGATCGCCGCCCTCGGCAAGCGCAAGGTCAAGGCGGTGTACGCATCGCCGATGGAGCGCACCCGTGAGACGGCCGCCCCGATCGCGGCGGCGCTCGGTCAGAAGGTCAAGGTCGAGCGTGGCCTGGTCGAGGCCGACTTCGGTTCCTGGACCGGTCGCAAGCTGTCCGATCTGGCCAAGAAGCCCGAGTGGCACCAGGTCCAGCGGTACCCGAGCGGGTTCCGCTTCCCCGACGGCGAGTCGTTCGCCGAGATGCAGCAGCGGATGGTGACCACCCTCAACAAGCTGGTCGACGCCCATCCAGGCCAGACGATCGTGGCCGTCTCCCACGCCGACACGATCAAGGCCGCCGTCGCCCACGCCATGGGCACCCACCTCGATCTCTTCCAGCGCATCGTGATCGGCCAGTGCTCGATCTCGGCCATCTCCTACGGATTCGGTGGCCCGATGGTGCTCAGCGTCAACTCGATGGGCGATGATCTGAAGATCCTGGCCCCGAGCTGACCCGATCAACGGAACGACCGACGCCGGCCCGCTCACGACCACCAGGATCCGACCATGACCGACTCGTTCGAATTCAGAGAGGTGACCCACTTCACCGCCGGGGCCGTCGGTGAGCCCGGGCAGCGGGTCTTCTACCTCCAGGTCGGCGACGCCATCGACATGGTCACCGTCAAGCTGGAGAAGCAGCAGGTCGAGGCCCTGGCCAAGTTCTTGAAGGGCGTGCTCGACGACCTGCCCGACAGCACCGAACCGACGTCGGCGATGCCGCTGACCGAACCGGCCCAGCCCCGCTGGACGGTCGGCCAGATCGCCGTCGGCGTCGACGAGGCCGAGTCTCGGGTCGTGCTGGTGATCGAGGAGCTGGTCGCCACCGATGGCGACGAGGACGAGTTGGACGAGCTGCTCGACGAGCCGGACGGCTCGAAGATCCAGGCCCACATCGGCGTCGTCCACGCCGCCAACTTCATCGCCACCTCAGACGAGCTGATGAGCAAGGGGCGTCCGCCGTGCCGCCTCTGCGGGCAGCCGCTCGACCCGAGCGGTCACGCCTGCCCCCGACTCAACTGATGACCGATTCGGCGTTCGAGCTCCCGACCGACGAGCTGATCGATCTGTTCCAGACCGGCGAGATCGAGGTCGAGGGTCGGATGCCGAACAGCTCGAACGCCACGTTGCTGGTCACCGTGAGCGACGACGAGCGATCACACCGGGCGATCTACAAGCCGGGGCGGGGCGAACGACCGCTCTGGGACTTCCCGCCGGACCTGTACAAGCGCGAGGTGGCGATGTACCGCCTGGCCGACGCGCTCGGCTTCAACGTCATCCCCCCGACCACGATCGGCCTCGGGCCGTTCGGGGAGGGCTCGGTCCAGGCGTTCGTCGAGGCCGAGTTCGAGCACCACTACTTCAGCCTGCACGAGGATGGGATCGGCCGGGCCGACCTCGAGCGGTTGTGTGCCCTCGACATCGTCGGCAACAACACCGACCGCAAGTCGGGCCACTGCCTCCTCGGGCGAGACGGCCGGATCTACGGGATCGACCACGGCCTGGCCTTCCACGCCCAGTTCAAGCTCCGCACGGTCATGTGGGACTACTGCGGCCACCAGCTGCCCGAGGAGATCGCCGAGGCGCTCACCCGGTTCGTCGACGACGGCCCGCCCGTCGAGCTGAGCTGCCTGCTCGACCGCATCGAGATGGACGCCACCATGACCAGGGCCAAGGCACTGCTCGATGCCGGCGCGTTCCCCGACGACGACACCGGCGGCCATCGCTGGCCGTGGCCATTGATCTGAGGGCGGCGTTGCCCGGCTAGAGCGACGGGAGCTCGGCGCCGACCTTGGCCGCGGTGAGGCGGAGGTCGTCCCACGTGCCGTCGGCCAGATCGATGCCGTTGGCTCGCTGCTCGCCGGCCAGGGCCCGCTCGATGTCGCCCGGCACCTTGACCCCGTCGCCGGCCGGACCATTGCCGATGGCGTCGGCCGACGGGGCGGCGGCCCGGACGTGGTCGGCGAATTCGGTTGCCGTTGCGACGAAGCCGGCGGCCCCGAAGTGATCCGGCGACAGGTAGATCGACAGCATCCCGTTGCAGAACGGCATGTCGCCGCTGACCCCCGAGCCGGTGAGCACCCCGGCCAGGATCTCGCAGGCGAGGGCGAGGGCCGACCCCTTCTGGTCGCCCATGGCCCGCAGCGCCCCCGGGCCCTGCCGGGGATCCGGGCCCCGTCCCTCGACCGGCTCCCCGTACAGCACGGCGGTGTCGCCGGTCGCTTCACCGTCCGGGCCGACGAGCGCATCGTCCGGCACCGGCTTGCCACCGTTGAGCGCCACCCTGGCCTTGCCCTCGGCCACCACCGACGTGGCGAAGTCGATCAGGATCGGTGGTCGGTCGAGCTGCGGGATGCCGATGGCGATCGGGTTGGTTCCGAAGCGCCGCTCCCGACCACCGAACGGGGCGACCAGGCCGGCGCCGGTGACGTTCACGAAGTGGATCGACACGATTCCCGCATCGGCCGCGGCCAGCGCCCAGTCGGCGATCCGTCCGAGATGGCCGGCGTGGCGAAGGGCGACGACCGCCACCCCGGACGCCGCCACCTTCTCCAGGCCGACGGCCACGGCCTGCTCGCCGACGGTCTGCCCGAACCCGTAGCCGCCGTCGAGCACGGTCATCGTTTCGTTCTCGGAGACGACCTCGACGTCCTGGCCGGCGACCACGCCGCCAGCCGCCAACAGGTCGATGTAGCCCCGGACCCGCACCACCCCGTGGCTGGGATGGCCGGCGAGGTCGGCGGCCAGCAGGTGGGCGGCGATCCGGTCGGCCTCGGCGGTGGAACAGCCGGCGCGGCCGAAGATGTCGGCGACGAGGGCCTGCAGGACATCGGTGGGGACTCGCATGGCCCCAACTGTGGTGCAGGGGGCCCAATC
Source organism: Actinomycetota bacterium (assembly GCA_039195375.1). GTDB lineage: Bacteria > Actinomycetota > Acidimicrobiia > Acidimicrobiales > SZUA-35 > JAHELU01. Next base: position 9,687 of record JBCCVL010000027.1, on the reverse strand, counting down.
GGTTCCAGCCGGTCGGCAAGCAGCCCTCGCTGGATCGCTGTTGACGCTCCGCACTGGGTTGAACGCCCTCGGTGGCAGGCCGGTGGCTCGTGTATCGTGTCTATGGCTGGATCTCGACCCAACGCCGGGTCGGTCCGGGTGGTGGCATGGTTGCGGGACGGGAGTGATCTCGATGAGCGAGCTGGAAGAGTTGCCGAGCTGGGCGGGTCGCAGCACCGAAGAGGTGCAGTTGCCGCCCAAGCCGCCGGAGGACGCCGAGGTGGCGGCCCCGGAGGAGATCGAGGCACCGACGCTCCCCCAGGCCGACGAGCCGCCCGATCAGGACGCAGCGATCGCGGCCCCGGCCGTGGCGGCGGCCACCGCAACGGCCGCCACGACAGCTGCCGCCCAGGCGGCGCCATCCGACCCGCCACCGACGCTGGCCACCGACCCCGCACCGACGGAGATCGGCCCGGCTCCAGCGACCGTCGCCCCCCGCCGCCGGTCGCGTCTCGCCACGGTGCTGCTCGCCCTGCTCGGCGTTGCGGTCCTCGGCGGCGCTGCCGCAGCCGGCTACTTCTTCGCCTCGAGCCAGGACAGCGACGAGACGGCCGCCACCGGTGACACCGCCGCGACCGAGGAGGCTGCGGAGGACGTCGCCAGCCCGACGGCGACCGAGGACTCGACGACCGACGGCGCTGCCGGCGGCGAGGCGACCGCGACCGACGACGGCTCGGGCGAGACCGCAACCGACGCGGGAGCCGATGCCACGACCGACGCCGGGGGCGACGATGCCACCGGCGACACATCCGCAGACGAGGACGGTTCGCAGACCGTCACCGTCGAGGTCGACGAGGACGGCGAGGGCACCGACGGCGACGCCGGCACCGATGCCGATGCCGATGCGGGCGACGGCGCCGAGCCGATGAACGACGGCAATCGCCAGGCGTTCTTCCGCGGCGGCGTGGTCTACCTGACCGGGTCCGTGCCGAGCGAGGAGATCGGCCAGCTGATCGTCGAGCGGGCGGCGGCCGTCGTCGGGCCGGACAACGTGGTCAACGACTACACGATCGATCCGTCGACCACCATCCAGCCGGGCGAGAGTGCGCCGCTGTTCGTCGAGGACGTGATCCTCTTCGAGTTCAACAGCGTCGAGGTCGCAACCCCGTTCCTGCCGATCCTCGACCTCGGCACGCTGCTGCTCCGCCAGAACCCACAGGCGTCGGTGACGGTGGTGACGAGGACCGACGCCGTCGGCTCCGAGGAGATCAACCTCGAGGTCTCGCAGGCACGGGCCCAGGCGGTCATCAACTACTGGCTCGGCCAGGGCGTGAACCCCGACCAGATCATCGCCGACCCCCGCGGCGAGGAGGGGGCATCGGACGACGACGACGCCGAGACCGCCGCCCGCCAGCGTCGAGCCGAGTTCATCATCACCGGCCTGCTCGACTGAACGGCCGCCCCATCGGCGGCGCAAGGCGACACGGGACGGCGGGGGTTCCCCGCCGTTCCGGTTTGAGGTGCTTGTCCACGGGGTAGGCGACGGTGGCCCCCCCAATCACGGAGACGCCACCTTGACCTTCGAGAACCTCTACGACTACTCGCCGACGCAGTACGAGCTCGTCCTCAGCATCTTCACCCTCACCGCGGCGGTGTTCGCCGCCGTCCTGGTCTACTCGATCGCCACGGCCAGCTCGCTGAGCCCGCGCTACCGGATCCTGTCGGTCCTGACGGGCGTGGTCATGGTCTCCGCCACGTTCGAACTCGGGCTGCTCGCCCTGCAGTGGACCAACACCTTCAGCTTCGACGGGGAGAACTACGTCAGGACCGGCTCCCTGTTCTCGAACGGCTTCCGCTACATGAATTGGAGCATCGACGTCCCGGTGCTGCTGACCCAGCTCCTCATCGTCGGCGGCCTCAGCGGTGCCGTGTTCATGCGGCGCTGGATCTCGTTCGTCGTCGCCGGCCTGGCCATGATCTGGACCGGCTACGTCGGTCAGTTCGACGAGATCGACGGCGGCGCCCAGTACTGGCTCTGGGGGGCCATCAGCACCGTCTTCTACCTGTGGCTCCTGTGGGTCGCCTACCAGTCGATCCAGGATGCGAAACAGCTGGCTCCGAGCTCGGTGACCGGTCTGCTCAACGCCGTGTGGATCCTGTTCCTCGTGTCGTGGACGATCTACCCCCTCGGCTACCTCATGCCCCAGATCTCGGCCTCGGCCAACGGCGTCGTGGTCCGCAGCTTCATCTACAGCTTCGCCGACATCTCCTCCAAGGCCGTCTACGGCGTCCTGCTGGCCATCATCGCCCAGAAGGTCAGCGCCGCCGACGGCTACAAGCCGAGCATCGCCGCCTCGTTCTGGCTCGACAAGGAGGAGACCAATGCCGCATCCTGATGCGCCGACCACCTCGCCGCTCGACGACCCGCCAGCGGCGTTCGTCGGTCGCCCCTTCTTCGCCGAGACCGTGACCCTGCTCCGCTCGGTCCGCGACCACGACTTCGACACGCTGGCCGCGCTGTGCGACGACGACCACGGCATCGTGGACATCGCGCCGGGCGGCGGCTCGGTCCCCATCAGGACCCGGGCCGAGTGGGAGGCGTGGTTCCACAACCTGTTCGCCACCCTCGACACGATGGGCGCCGACACCGACTCGGAGATCACCGGCTACGAGGCCGTCGAGTCGGACTCGATGGGCTACTCGGTCGTCGACTTCCGCCAGACCCTCACCGTCGGACCGTCGGTGGCGACGTTCGACTGCATCGCCACGATCATCTGGAAGCTGGTCGACGGGCGGTGGCAGGAGTCGCGCTGGCACTGCTCGGTGCTCAGCTCCGACGTACCGCCGGAGCTGGCGGCCCCCTGAGGCCGGCCGTGCGATCGGCTGCGCCGGCCTCAGCTTTGCCACGCCACCCCCTCCACGGGTAGACCTGGATGGTCGTCGATCCAGGAGGGCAGCGCACGATGGGAAGCGACGCAGAGCTGTGGCGGGCCGGGGCGGTCGAACTCGCCGCCCGCATCCGCAACCGTGAGATCAAGCCGAGCGAGGCGGTCGACGCCGTCCTGGCTCGGGTCGAGGACCGCAACCCCGGGTTGAACGCCATCACCGTCGACCTGTCCGTTCAGGCCAGGGCGGCGGCGGCCGCAGCCGACGACGCGGTCACCGCCGGTGGCCCGCTCGGTCCCCTGCACGGCGTGCCGGTGACGATCAAGGAGAACGTCGACCAGGCCGGCCTCAGCAACCCGAACGGCGTGCCGGCGATGGCCGACCTGATCGCCACCGACGACGCGCCGCTTGTCCGGAACCTCACCGCAGCCGGGGCCATCGTGATCGGTCGGACCAACGTGCCCGAGTTCTCGATGCGGGGCACAACCGAGAATCCGCTCCGCGGTCGAACCCACAACCCGTGGGGCGATCCCCTGTCGGCCGGCGGCTCGTCCGGCGGGGCCGGCTCGGCCTGTGCCGCGGGGATGGGTCCGATCCACCACGGCAACGACATCGGCGGGTCGTTGCGGTTCCCGGCCATGACCAACGGCGTGACCACGGTCAAGCCGACCAGCAACCGGGTGCCGGTGTTCAACGGCACGGCCTCGGCCGAGCGCGGTCCGTTGGCCCAGGTGATGTCGGTCCAGGGGATCATCGCCCGCCACGCAGAGGACGTGCGGGCCGCCACCCGGGTCATGATCGAGCCGGATCCCCGGGACCCGCTGTCGCCGCCGGTCCCGTTCGACGGCCCGGCGATCGAGGGTCCGATCACGGTGGCGGTCACCACCGAGTCGGCCGGCTACGACCTGCACCCCGGCATCGCCGAGCTGGTCGAGCGGGCCGCGACCCAGCTCGGCGACGCCGGCTACCGGGTGGTCCGGGTCGACCCGCCGCCGGTCGTCGAGGCGGCGAAGGGCTGGTTCTCGACGTTCTCGACCGAGATGAAGTCGGCCCTGGCCCCGGCCATCGAGGAGTACGGCTCCCCGGTGATCAACGACATCTTCGGCTGGTACTTCGACATCTCGGAGCTGACCGACCTCGACGGCTACATCGCCGGTTTCGCCGACCGGACCCGGCTGATGCGCCAGTGGAACCTGTTCCTCGACGAGCATCCGCTGCTGCTGTGCCCGTTCATGATGCGGCCGACGTACGACCATGACTACGACAGCCGTGGTCTGGCCGAGGTGAAGGACTTCTTCGACTCGTCGATCTACTCGACCGGGATCAACTACCTCGGTCTGCCCGCCGGGGTGATCGGGATGGACCTGGTCGAGGATCGGCCGGCCGCCGTGCAGGTCATCGGTCGCCGCTTCCGCGAGGACACGATCTGCGACGCACTTGGCGCCATCGAGGAGCGCAACGGCGTGCTGGCCCACCGCCTCTGGGCCCGCGACGACGGCTGAGCCGGACCCGTCGACCCATCGCCGCCGTCGCCGGTCCGCCGAGGGCCCAGCGGTCGCTGTCACAGGTGCTCACTACCGTCAGCCCGGTATGCCGCCTCTTTCCCCACCCTCCGCGCCCTCGACCACTCCCCCGCCCGCGCTGGCCGGGCTGAACCCCCAGCAGCTGTCCGCCGCCACCCACCGGGGCTCGCCGCTCCTCATCGTGGCCGGCGCGGGCACCGGCAAGACCACCACCGTCGTCGGTCGGGTCGCCTCGCTGCTCGACGACGGGGTCGACCCCGAGCGAGTCCTGCTGCTCACGTTCAGCCGCCGGGCGGCGGCCGAGATGTTGAGCCGGGCCGGGGCCCTCGTCGGTCCCGCCGCCCGCGAGGTCTGGGGCGGGACCTTCCACTCGGTTGCCAACCGTCTCCTGCGCCACTACGGTTCGGCCGCCGGCATCCCCGACGGGTTCACCGTGCTCGACCACGGCGACAGCGTCGAGCAGCTCGGCCTGATCCGGGCGGACGAGGGGCTCGCCGAGCGGGGCCGCCGGTTCCCGAGGGCCGAGACGATCAACAGCCTCTACTCCCGGATGGTCAACACCCAACGCCCACTCGACCGGGTGGTCGAGGAGGACTTCCCGTGGTGCACACCCCACGTCGACGATCTGCGGTCGCTCGTGCGGGCCTACACCGCAGCCAAGCGGGCGAACCGGGTCCTCGACTACGACGATCTGCTCCTGTTCTGGCGGGCGATGACCACGAGCCCGGTCGGCGAGGCCCTCCGCTGCCTGTTCGATCACGTCCTCGTCGACGAGTACCAGGACACGAACGCCCTCCAGGCCGAGATCGTGGCCGCGATGGTCGGCCACGACACCGAGGTCTGCGCGGTCGGCGACGACGCCCAGGCCATCTACGGGTTCCGGGCCGCCACACCGGCCAACCTGTGGGACTTCCCCACCACCCACCCCGGTGCCGCCTCGATCGTCCTCGAGCAGAACTACCGGTCGACCATGCCGATCCTCGACGTCGCCAACGCCCTGCTCGACGGGGCCAGGGCGCCGGTGGCCAAGCCGCGGCGGCTGTGGTCGACGACGGTCACCGGCGCCCGCCCGACCCTGCTGTGCTGCGAGGACGAGACCCAGCAGTCCCGACTGGTGGCCGACCGGATCCTCGACGCCAGGGAGCGGGGCGTCGACCTCCGCGACCAGGCGGTGCTGTTCCGGGCCGGCCATCACGCCGACGGCCTCGAGCTGGAGCTGGCGAGACGGGACATCCCCTACGTGAAGTACGGCGGACTCCGCTACCTGGAGACCGCCCATGTGAAGGACCTGCTCGCCCTCCTCCGGATCCTCGACAACCCGGCCGACGAGCTGGCGTGGCACCGGGTGCTGCGCTCACTCGACGGGGTCGGCCCGGCCACCGCACGGCGGCTGGCCGATGAGCTGCGGATCGCCAAGCCGAAGGCCGACCCGTTGGCCCGGCTCGTCGACGGGATCGGCCGGTTCCCCAGCCAGGCGGCCGAGCAGGCCGGTGAGCTGCGGGCCGCCCTGGCCGACTGCGCCGGCGGCCAGCTCGAGCCGGGACCCCAGATCGACCGGCTCGGTTCCTTCTGTCGGCTCACCTTCCCGGCCCGCTACGAGAACGGCCTGGCCCGTCTGGCCGACGTCGACCGCCTGGCGACGGCGGCCAGGGGCTACACGTCACGGAGTCGTTTCCTGACCGAGATCACCCTCGACCCCCCGAGCCGGGTCGGCGAGGTGGTCCCCCCGTCGCTCGACGACGAGTGGCTGACGCTCAGCACCATCCACTCCGCCAAGGGGTGTGAGTGGCGGGCGGTCCACCTGCTCAATGCGGCGGACGGCAACATCCCCTCCGAGATGGCGCTCGGCAAGGACGACGGCCTGGCCGAGGAGCTCCGGCTGCTCTACGTGGCCGTCACCCGGGCCAAGAGCGAGCTGACCGTCAGCTTCCCCCATCGCTTCCACGTCAACCGCTTCGCCAGCGACGACCGACACGTCTACGCCCGTCTCAGCCGCTTCCTCGATCCGCTCCGCCCGATGTTCGACGAGGTGGTCGAGCTCACGGACGACGAGGGGGACCGGGCGGTACCGCTCGGTCGGGTCGGGGTGGCCGAGGAGGTCGACGGCGTGCTCGACTCGCTGCTCGGCGGCCCATCGAGCGCACCGGCGACCACCACCCCGGCGGGCCCGCCGACCGGCTCGTGACGGCGGTGCCGTCGTAGAGTGGTCCCCGTGCCGACCCGCACGCTCACGATCCCGACGTCGATCGACCTCCGCGGCACCGTCCGGGGAGCCAAGAACCCGGTGATGGTCGGGCCGACCGAGGCCCTGTGGGCCACCAGGACCCCGGACGGGCCCGGCACGTTGGCGCTCGAACGGCGTGGCGAGGCCACGATCGAAGCCGAGGCCTGGGGCCCGGGGGCCGAGTGGATGCTCGACCAGGCACCTCGGCTCCTCGGCGCCGACGACGATCTGACGGGGTTCCGGCCGCCGACCGGCCGCCTCGGCGACCTGTGGCGTCGTCGCCCGTTCCTCCTGGCCCGCACCGACCGTCCGTGGGATGCGATCGTCGGCGCGGTGTTCGGGCAGAAGGTCCAGATCCGCAACGCCGTCCAGGCCCGCCGGCTCCTGGCCAGGCACCACGGCGACCCGGCGCCCGGCCCGGCCAGCGGCCACGTCCTCCCGCCACCCGAGCGGGTGGCCGAGATGGGCTACCACCAGTTCCACCGCTTCGGCGTCGAACGGAAGCGGGCCGAGACGCTGATCCGGGTGGCGAGGGAACTGCCCCGGATGGGCGACCTGTCCGAGCGAACACCCGAGCAGGTCAAGGCGAGGGTCCAGCGGGTCCGAGGGATCGGACCGTGGACGGCGGCGATGGTCACCGCGGTGGCCATGGGGGATGCCGACGCCGTGCCGGTCGGTGACTTCCACCTGCCCAACACGGTCTCGTGGGCCCTTGCCGGCGAACCGCGAGGCACCGACGCCCGGATGTTGGAGCTGCTGGAGCCCTGGGAGGGCCATCGGTGGCGGATCCTGCGGCTGGCCAAGTCCTCCGGCAGCGCCCCGAAGTACGGCCCGAAGCTGTCGCTGACGGGCGACGGGCTGCACCTGGGCCGCTGACCGGCGGCCGCTCGCCGGCCGACCGGTCCGTCAACATCGGCACGCCGGAGACCGGCGACGCCCGTTCGGCGACCGTCGCGCTTGCCATTCCATGTACATATCTTTATATTTGCAAGCAGTCATGGATCTTCTGCCTGCTCCCCCGGTGACCGGCGATCTCGACGCCGTGCTGTCCGCACTCCGGGCCGCCGGCGAGTCGACCCGGCTCCGCATCCTCTCGGTCCTCGACGAGGGTGAGCTGACCGTGTCGGAGCTCTGCCGGGTGCTCGGCCAGAGCCAGCCCCGGGTCAGCCGCCACCTGCGCCTGCTCTGTGAGGCCGGCCTGCTCGACCGTCAGAGCGAGGGCACCAACGCCTACTACCGGCACGTTCGTCGGGAGCCAGGCAACACCATGCTGTCCACGGTGCTGGCGCTGCTCGATCCAACCGACCCGGCGGTCGAGGCCGATCGCCAGCGGCTGGCCACCATCCGAGCCGAGCGGGCCGACGCCGCCAGCCACTACTTCGAGCAGGTGGCCGAGCGGTGGGACAGCGTCCGCTCGCTGCACGTCGACGACACCGAGGTCGAGTCGGCCCTGCTGACGACGGCCACCATCGGCACCGGCGACGAGCCGAAGGGTCGGCTGCTCGACATCGGCACCGGAACCGGCCGCATGCTGGAGCTGTTCGCCGACCGCATCGAGCGGGGCCTCGGCATCGACCTCAGCTCGAACATGCTCAAGGTGGCCAGGGCCAACCTGTCCGAGCAGGGCCTGCACCACTGCTCGGTCAGACAGGCGAACATCTACGCACTCGACGTGCCGGCCGGCACCGTCGACCTCGCGATCGCCCATCACGTGCTGCACTTCCTCGACGATCCGGCCGCTGCGGTGGCCGAGGTGGCCCTGACGCTGCGGCCGGGGGGCCAGCTCATCGTCGTCGACTTCGCCCCTCATCAGCTCGCCAACCTCGTGACGGAGCAGGCCCACCGCCGGCTCGGGTTCGACGACGGTGAGATCGAGGCGTGGTTCGACCGAGCCGGCCTGGCCGGGTTCGAGATCCACCATCTCGTGCCGTCGCAGGCCGGCCCCGGCGCCGGCGACGACCTGTTGACCACCGGCCTGTGGAGCGCCCGCAAACCCGGCCACCCCACCACGACCACCACCCCGAGCACCGATCCTGACGCAACCGACCCGTTCAGCCAGGAAGGCTGAACGCCGATACACGCGGAAGCTTCACCATGACCTCGCCATCGTCTTCCCCCGACATCGAGCACGCCGCCAGCCGACTGGCCCTGCGGCCCTGGCCGACCGTGCCGATCCGTTCCGACCTCGAGGTCTCCTTCGAGTTCTTCCCGGCAGCGACCGACAAGGGCCTCGACCGCCTGCTCGACACCGCCGACCAGTTGGCCCCGCTCGGGCCTCGCTTCGCCTCCGTGACCTACGGGGCCGGCGGCACGGACCGGGAGCGCACGATCCGGGCCCTCGAGCGGCTGTCCGACCGGACCGGGCTCAGCCTGGCCGGCCACCTGACCACCGTCGGCACCTCCAGGGGCGAGACGCTCGAGGTCGTCGACGCCTACCTCGAGCGGGGGATCCGCCACGTCGTCGCCCTTCGGGGTGATCCGCCGGCTGAGCTCCCGCCGGGCGCCGACGCGTCCGGACGGCTGCCGGACGGGTTCGCATCAGCCGCCGAGCTGGTGGCCGCCATCCGCGATCGGGCCGGCGACCGGGTCGAGATCTCCGTCGCCGCCTACCCGGAGGTCCACCCGAAGGCGACGTCGGCGGAGGCCGACCTCGACAACCTCAAGGCCAAGGTCGACGCCGGCGCCGACCGGGCCATCACCCAGTTCTTCTACGACAACGACACGTTCCTCCGGTTCCAGGACCGCTGCCGGGCGGCCGGCATCTCGGTGCCGATCGTGGCCGGGATCATGCCGATCGGGTCGTTCACCAGGGTGGCGTCGTTCGCCGAGCGCTGCGGGGCGACGATCCCGGCCTGGATGCCGGACCTCTTCGGCGACCTCGGCGACGCCCCCGACGTCCACCAGTTGGTCGCCGCCACCGTCGCCGCCGAGCAGTGCCGCGAGCTGGCCGAGCGGGGCGTGCGCCACTTCCACTTCTACACGATGAACCGGCCCGAGCTGACCGCCGCCACCTGCCGCATCCTCGGTCTGCGCCCGGCCGACGTGGCCGAGGGCGTGCGCCGAGGGGCCTGAGCG
>JBCCVL010000026.1:0-43991 GCA_039195375.1 Actinomycetota bacterium | reverse complement strand
TCGACGTCGATGGGGAGCCGTGGTGGGCAGCCGTCGAGCACGACGCCGACGGCGGGGCCGTGTGACTCGCCGAACGTCGACAGGCGGAAGAGCTGACCGAAGGAACTGGACACCGGCATCCAGGGTAGAGGCCGGTCGGGCTCCGCAGGTTCGACTCAGGTCGTTGGGCCCCACCCTGCGTCGGCCGAGCCGGGGAGCGGGGCGTCGGGATCGATGGCGGTCAGGATGCACTGGGCCACGTCCCGGAGGCCAGCCACCCGATCGGGTCCGATGGCGTCGAACACCAGGTGGCGGACGGTCTCGACGTGGCCGGGTGCGGCGTCGGCGATGGCGGCGAAGCCCTCGTCGGTGAGCGTGGCCAGCGTGTAGCGACCGTCGTCGGGATCGGGCGTTCGGCGAACCCAGCCCTGGTCCTCGAAGCGTCGGACCACCTGGGACAGGCGTGGCAGCGAGCCGCCGCTGACCGCGGCCAGCGTGCTCATCCGCTGCGTCCGGTCGGGTGTCTCGGACAACACGACCAGCACCATGTACTCGAAGTGGGAGATCCCGGCGTCCTGTCGCAACTGGCGGTCGAGGGCCTGGGGCAGCCGGATCACGAGGGCGGCGAGGGCAAGCCATGCCTGTCGCTCGTCGGCGTCGAGCCAGCGGATCGGGTCGTCGTCGGTCACCGGGCGCAGCCTAGTCGAATGACTTGCAGATTTAAGTTGCATCATTAAGTCACACCTGGCTAGGATGACTTCAACGTTTAAGTCACCAAAAACCGTAACGCAGGAGTCCCCATGACCGCCACCGACGCGCCGACCCGAACCGGCACCCGCCTGCCCACCTACGCCATCTCCCACGGCGGGGGACCCTGGCCGTGGATCAAGGAGATGCTGCCCGGTGACCACACGCCGTTGGAGGAGTCGCTCCAGGCCATCCCGACCGAGATCGGGACCGTCCCACGGGCCGTCCTGATGGTCTCGGCCCACTGGGAGACCGACGAGTTCACCGTTCAGAGCCACCCGGCGCCGCCGATGCTCTACGACTACGGCGGCTTCCCCGACTTCACCTACCACCTCCAGTACCCGGCTCCCGGCTCGCCTGAGGTGGCCGCCGAGGTGGTCGAGCTTTTGACCGCAGCCGGCATCCCGATCGAGGTCGAGGACCGCGGTCGTGGCTTCGACCACGGTGTCTTCGTTCCGCTGGCCGTGGCCTACCCGGACGCCGACGTGCCGGTGGTCCAGTTCTCCGTCCGTCGCGACTTCGACCCGGTGGCCCACCTGGCCGTCGGCCGGGCCATGGCCCCACTGCGTGACCGGGGCGTGCTGATCGTCGGGAGCGGGTTCCCCAGCTACCACGACCTGTCCAACTTCGGCTCCGGGGCCGTCGACCCGTCACGGGAATTCGACGCCTGGCTGACCGAGACGATGGTCGGCCACGTCGGCCCTGAGCGCAGCCACCGGCTGCGGCGTTGGTCGGAGGCGCCGAGCGCTCGCCTCGCCCACCCACGCGAGGAGCACCTGATCCCGTTGCTGGTCGCCGTCGGCGCGGCCGAGGGCGAGGCCGGCGTCCGCCAGTACCACCAGGAACGGTTCATGGGTGCCGTCAATTCGTCGGCCTACCGTCTCGGCGAGGTCGCCTGACCGCCCCATCGGACCGGGCTCTGCGGCGGCTCGGGGCGCTCCGGCCCGATACCCCACCGGCGGGAGGGCCCCGATACCGTTGAGGCCATGGCGACCTCAACGGCCCCGGCCAACCCAGACGAGCGCAGCCTGCGCTCGCGCCTCGGCGTCTGGATCGACCAGGACCTCTGCACCGGCGACGGCCTCTGCACCGACCACGCCCCCCAGGTCTTCGTGCTCCTGGAGGACGGGATCGCCTACTGCGCCGAGGACGGCAAGGTGTTCAACGACCCGGGCGGCTCGGCCGAGCTGGCCATGGTCCCGAACTCGCTGGAGACCGAGGTCATCGAGGCTGCGGCGGAGTGCCCGGGCGAGTGCATCTTCATCGAGTTCCTCGAGGCGCCAGAGCTCGAGGCATAGGCCGCGGACCGGTCGGCGGCCCGAGCCGGCGGCGTCCATGTCGACGTGCATGCCGACGGTCCCCCACACGTCCGACGGTCGACGGTTGTCGGCCGCTGGGGACTACGCTGGTTCCCCGGACCTCGAACGGCGGTAGTTCGAACCGAGTCCAGCGCTCAGGAGTCCATCGCCCACCCATGACCGACTACTACGTCGACGAGGAGCACGAGGGCGACTACGACGACGAGGTCGACGACTACGACCTCGCCGAGCCGATGGTGCCGTCGTTGCGGCGGCGCCAGACCCCCGAACCTCGCCTGGCCCAGGTCGAGGGGCGGACGACCTGGATGTACCTCGGTCTGCTCGGCGCCCTGTTCCTGGTGCTCATCCTGTTCTCCTGGGCCTGCAACGTCGATTCGACCACCCCGACCGACCTGCTGCCGACCGAGGGTGAAGCCCCGGCCGAGCTCGGCGACGTCGCCGCCCGGCTCAGTGTCGAGGTGGCCGGCGACGTGGTCAGCCTCACCGGTTCGGTGCCAGACGAGGGGGCCAGATCCCAGATCCTCGACGCCGCGGCCACCCTCTACGGCCCGGAGAACGTGATCGACCAGCTGAGCGTCGACGAGTCGACCACGCTCGACGGAGGTGTGCTGTCGGTCACCGGGAACGTCGTGTTCGGCGACGAGCGGCCCGAGCAGCTCCGCGACGCGGTCGCAGCCGCCCTCGGGCTGTCCGACGGCGAGTTCTCGGTGACCGAGGGTGAGGCCTCGGTCGACCCGGTGGCCCTGACCGCCGAGCTGGTCGACGGCGCCGTATCGTTCGCCGGCACGGTCCCGGACGACGGTTCGGCCGTCGAGCTGGCCCAGGCCGGCGAGGCCGTGTGGGGCCCCGGCTCCGTCGACACCTCGGGTCTGACGGTCGGCGACGTGACCTGGACCGAGGCGACGGTCGTGCTGACCGGTACCACCGGTCCGGGCGACCAGCGCTACGAGGCGCTCCCGGCCGAGATCACCAACCGCTTCGGCAGTCTCGTCGAGGTCGACGTGTCCGGCGTGGTCGTCGACACCGGGCCAGAGGCACTGGCCCAGATCGACACCGGGATCACCGATGCGCTGGCCACCCAGCCGATCGCCTTCGGTCAGAACTCGGCCGAGATCGACGACGTCAGCAACGACGTGCTGGCCACGATCGCCGAGCTGCTGCGGACCGTGCCCGGCGTACCGGTCGCCGTCGTCGGCCACACCGACGACCTCGGCCCGGACGACGAGAACTTCACCCTCTCACAGCTCCGGGCCGAGGCGGTCGTCGACCGGCTGGTCGATCTCGGGCTCGACCGGACCCGGTTCACGGCGAGGGGCGAGGGCGAGACGAACCCCATCGCCGACAACGACACGGCCGAGGGTCGGGCGCAGAACCGGCGCATCGAGTTCATCCTCGGCTGATCCACCGGCTGCGATCGGGGCGATGCCCGTTCCCGGCTGATCGATCGCCGGACCGGACGGACCTAGGCGGTGGCGATCGATCGGAAGCGCTCGGCGGTGTGCCCGTCCGGCAAACCGACGGCCGCGGCCATGCCCTGCCCCCACTCCCGCATCATCTTCGGCATCTCGTCTGGCCGCTGCATCTGGCTCTCGTGGCAGAGGAGTGCCTCGATCTTGGCCTCGATCCAGTCGGTGGTGTCGACGTACTCGTTCGGGTCCGGTCCGCCAACCAGCCACAGCTCCGGGACGGTGTGTGGCTCGAGCCCCTCGTCCAGCAGTTCCGGGAACGCGAACTCGTTGCGGGAATCGGGGTACACCGCGTTCATCGCCGCCTCACCGGTGGCCAGGTGATCGGGGTGGCTGGCGTAGACCCGGTCGTAGTTCCGCTCGGGTGACTGGGTCACCACCCGCTCGGGCCGCACGATCCGGATCACCCGGGCCAGGGCCTTGCGCAGCTCCAGGGTGGCCTCGACGGCACCGTCGGGGAAGCCGAGGAAGTGCAGCTCGGTGACCCCGACCCGCTTGGCCGCCTCGGTCTGCTCCCGCCGCCGGATCTCGGCCATCTCGTCGCGGCTGATCGTGTTGTCGAACCCCCCGGCCTGGCCGTCGGTGACCAGGCAGTAGACCACCTCGTGCCCCTCCGCCCCCCAGGCGGCGACCGATCCGGCACAGCCGAAGTCGAGATCATCGGGGTGGGCCGCGATGCACAGAATCTTCATGCGCACCACGCTAGAACCCAATCGTCGACCGGCCGCCATCGGGTTTGGAGAACGCCGCTGCGTTCCCCCAGTATTGGAACCGATCGACGCGGTCGGCACCACCAACGACTCGAGGTTGTCCATGACAAATCTGGCGATGACCACCAGCGAGCGCGAGGCCTTCCTGGCCGCAGTGCACGTCGGGGTGCTGTCCGTTGCCCGCAAGGAGAAGGCGCCACTGACGGTCCCGATCTGGTACCGCTACGAACCCGGCGGTGAATTGAGCATCCTCATCGATCCCGACTCGCTCAAGGCCCGCCTCCTGGCCAGGGCCGGTCGCTTCAGCCTCTGCGTGCAGACCGAGGTGGTGCCCTACCGGTATGTCAGCGTCGAGGGCCCGATCGTCGAGACCCGCCAGGTCGACCGGGAGGCCGATGTCCGCACGATGGCCAGGCGCTATCTCGGCAAGGAGCTCGGCGACCAGTACGTCGAGGACGGCGACGACGAGTCGATGATCTGCGTCTCGATGCGGCCGGAGACGTGGTACTCGGTCGACTACGGTAAGCCGGGCTCCCAGGGGTAGGGGTCTCAGCAGTTCGACGAGGGGAGTCGCTGGTGGTCGAGGGGTTGGAGCAGACCGAATTCGATGCGGTGATGGCCGGGTTCCGGGTCATCATCGGCCTGGTGTTCGCGGCCCACGGCTGGGCCAAGCGCTTCTCGGGCGGCGGGATCGACGGGACGGCCGGCTGGTTCGACTCGATGGGCATGCGCCCGGGCAAGCTGCACGCCAACCTCGCCTCGACCATGGAGATGGTCGCCGGGGTGTTGCTGGCGCTCGGCCTGCTGACCTCGTTCGCCGCCGCCGGCATCGTCGGCATCATGGTCGTGGCCGGTTGGACGGTCCACCGGAGCGAGGGGTTCTTCATCGTCGGCAACGGTTGGGAGTACACGTTCATCGTCGCCCTGATCGCCGTTGCCATCGCCGGGCTCGGCCCCGGCCGCTGGTCGATCGACGAGGCGCTCGGTCTGGCCGACGACCTCAACGGCTGGACCGGCCTGGCCATCGCCATCGTCCTCGGCCTCGCCGCCGGGGTCGGCCAGATCGCCGCCTTCTACCGGCCACCGCCACCGGCCGAGGCCACCGGCTAGTGGTTGCACCGACGACGGAGCCGACGGCCCGTCAGATCGACCGGCAGTACCGCTCGTTCGGGCAGCCCGGTCCGGGCTACAGGGCCAGGTTGCCGTACAGCTCGGCGTAGGTCTCGCGCAGGTTGGCCTTCTGGACCTTGCCCATCGAGTTGCGGGGCAGCTCGTCGAGGAAGATGTAGCGCTTCGGTCGCTTGAAGTTGGCCAGCGAGTCCTCGACGCTGTCCCGCAGCGCCGTCTCGTCGATCGGCGGCTCGTGGTCGTCGCGCAGGTCGGCCACAACGAACGCCGTCACCGCCTCGCCGAAATCGGGATGGTTCAGGCCGACGACGGCGCTCTCGCTGACCCCGTCCAGCTGATCGAGGGCCAACTCGATCTCCTTCGGGTACACGTTGTAGCCACCGGAGATGATCATGTCGCTCGATCGACCGGCCAGCGTCAGGCGCCCGTCTGCGGCCATCGAGCCGATGTCGCCGGTCTTGAAGAACCCGTCGCCGGTGTTGGACTCGGCGGTCTTGTTCTCCAGGCCCCAGTAGCCGGCGAACAGGTGCGGCCCACGGACCTGGACCTCACCGATCTCGTCCGGCCCGAGCGCCTCGTCCTTCTCGTCGGCGACCCGCATCTCCATCTCGGGCAGGGCGAAGCCGACGGTGCCGGCGATCCGCTGGCCCTCCGGCGGGTTCGAGGCGATGATCCCGGTCTCGGTCATGCCGTAGCGCTCGCAGATCGTGTGCCCGGTCCGGCGGATGAACTCGTGGAACACCGGTTCGGAGAGGGGGGCCGAGCCACAGGTGAACAGCCGGACGTCGGCGCAGCCGTCCGGCCCGAAGTCGGGGTCGGCCAGCAGCCTGGCGTAGTGGGTCGGGACCCCCATCATCACGGTGGCCCTCGGAAGCAGGGCCCGGACGTCGTCGACGTCGAAGCGGGGGAGGAACAGCACCTCGGAGCCGTTGAGCATGGCGCAGTGGAGGGCGACGAAGAGGCCGTGGATGTGGAAGATCGGCAGGCAGTGGAGGAGCACGTCGCCGGGGCGGAACCGCCAGATGGCGTGCAGGGCCCTGGCGTTGGTTGCGATGCCGGCGTTGGTCAGCATCGCCCCCTTCGACCGGCCGGTTGTGCCGGAGGTGTAGACCATGCAGGCCACGTCGTCCGGGCCGCGCTCGACCACCGTCGCCGGCGCGTCGGCGTTGGCGTCGGCCGCCTGGGCCAGCGTGCCGCCGCCCCGGCTGTTGAGGCTGAGGCTCACCGGGACGTCGGCGATCTCGGCCACCGGAAGCAGCTTGGACCCACGGCCCGACTTGTAGACGAAGGCCGCCGGGTCGGCGTCGCCGAGGAAGAAGCCGACCTCTTCCGGGGTGTAGGCGGTGTTCAGCGGCACGAACACCAGTCCGGCCCGCAGGCAGGCGAGATAGAGGGCAACGGCGTCGGCCGACTTGTCGACCTGGACCACGATCCGGTCGCCCGGCGTGGCGCCGGCCTGGGCGAGGGCGGCAGCCATGGCCACGCTGCGCTGGTCGACCTGCCGGTAGGTCAGCGACTCGGTGGTGAGCGTCGTGTCCTCGGCGGTCGGCTCACCCGGCGCATCCTCGGTCACCTCGCTCTCGGCGTCGTGTTCACCGCCGACCCCGCCGACCCCGCCGACCCGAGGGATCGTCAGGAACGGGGCATCGATGGCGTCGGCGAACTTGGTGGCGAAGAGCTCGTAGATGTTGTGACTCAAGGGGGCGCTCCGGTTCAGGAGGCGGCGCGGGTCCGTCTCAGCAGCGGGTCGGCCAAAGCGAGGGCCTTGTCTGCGATCCCGAGGACCCGGCCGGCGGCACCGGGGGTCTCGGAATCGATCAGATTCCCCATGACTCCGAGAGTGATGCTAGCGATCGTGTCGGTACCTACCGCAAGTCGCAAACCGGATCGCAATATCCACGGGTGTCCGATCAGGAACGAGAAGCGACGGCCGGTGCGCAGGAAGCTGTCGAATCGCTCGCCGACCAGCTGGTCGTAGCGGGCCGGCGCGGCGGCCGGGTCGGCCAGGAACAGCTCGGAGGCCAGGATCCCCGATTCGAGCCCGTAGTCGATGCCCTCGCCATTCATCGGGTTGACCAGCCCGGCGGCGTCGCCGATCGCCACCCAGCCGTCGCCGTGGCGCTTCTGGGCGCTCATCGGGAGCCGCCACGCCCGGGGTCGCTCCAGGTCGGGACCGATCTGCCAGGTCGGCTCGACGAGGGCTCGGTACGACCCGAGCAGCTTGTTGAGGTTGAGCTGCTTGAAGTTCTTCATGGTCGACAGGGCGCCGACACCGATGTTGACCGTGCCGTCGCCGGCGGGGAACATCCAGCCGTAGCCGGGCACGGCGATGCCGTTCTCGTCGGTCAGCGTGAGGCACGCCTCGAGGTGACGGTCGGCGTGGCGCGGGCTCTCGGCGTAGGTGCGGATGGCGAGGCCGAAGGGTTCGTCGGCAACACGCTCAGCGCCGAGCATGCGGGCCACCTGACCGGGGGCGCCGGTGGCGACGACGACCAGGTCGGCCCGGTGCTCCTGGCCGCCGGCCTTCACCCCGACCACCCGGCCGTTCTCGATGATCGGCAGGGCCTCGGTCTCGAAGACCACCTCGGCCCCGGCATCCGTTGCCGCGTCGATCAGCGCCGCGTCGAGCCGTCGGCGGGGCCACACCGCGCCGTAGGGCGGGAAGCGGGTGGTGTCGGGCCAGGACAGTTCACGGCTGGTCTTGCCGGCGATCATGCGGAGGCCGTCGATGCGGTGTGCGCCGTCGTCCGACTCGAAGTCGAGGTCGATCTTGAGCTCGTTGAGGGCGCCGACGGCCCGAGGGGTCAGCCCGTCGCCGCACACCTTGTCCCGCCCGTATGGCGCCTTCTCGAACACCGTGACCGAGGCGCCGCCCCTGGCGGCGATGATGCCGGCGGCGGCGCCGGCCGGCCCGGCACCGATGACCACGACGTCACGACGGGCGTTGCTACTGGAGTCGCCGGCCATCAGGCCAGACCTCGCTTTCGCAGGAGTGACTGGGGGTCGACGTCGCGGCCCCGGAAGGCCCGGAAGCCCTCGGCGGGGTCGATCGTGTCGCCGACCGACAACACGTTGACCCGGAGCCGCTCGGCCACCGAGGTGTCGAAGAACCCATCGGCCTCGGTGAACGCCTCGGCGGCGTCGGCGGTGAGTGCATCGGCCCACAGGTAGGAGTAGTAGGCGGCCGAGTAGCCGTCACCGGAGAAGATGTGGGCGAAGTGGGTCGGTCGGTGCCGCATCACGATCTGGGTCGGCATCCCCAGCTCAGCCATCAGCTCCGCCTCGAAGGCCTCGGGGTCGATGCCGCCGGCGCCCTCACCCGTGCCGTCGCCGGCCCCGTCAGGAGCGCCGTCCCCGGCCTGCAGGTGGATCCGCATGTCGTAGAGAGCGGCGGCCAGGTACTCGACGGTGTCGAAGCCCTGGTTGAAGTTCTCGGCCGCCTGCAGCCGCTCGATCAGCTCGGGTGGCATCGGCTCCCCGGTCTCGTGGTGCAGGCAGAACCGTTGCAGGACCTCAGGGGTCGACAGCCAGTGCTCGTTGAGCTGCGACGGGAACTCCACGTAGTCGCGTGGCACCGACGTGCCCGACTGCGACGGGTAGGTCACGTCGGACAGCATCCCGTGCAGGGCGTGCCCGAACTCGTGGAACAGGGTGCGGGCGTCGTCCCACGAGATCAGCACCGCCTGGGACGGGTCGGCCGGCTTCACGAAGTTGGAGTTGTTGGAGACGAGCGTGGTGATCGGCTCGTCGAGCCGCTCCTGGCTCCGGTAGGCGTTCATCCAGGCGCCGCTGAGCTTGCCCGGCCTGGCGTAGGGATCGAGGTACCAGAGCGCCACGTGCTCGCCGGCCGCGTTCTGGACGTCCCACACCCGCACGTCCGGGTGGAACACCGGCACGGTCCCGGCGGCCAGCAGCTCGAAGCGGAGGCCGTACAGCTCGCCGGCGCACCACAACATGGCCTCGATCAACTTCTCGAGCTGGAGGTAGGGCTCGAGCTCGGCGGCGTCGATGGCGTAGCGCTCGCGGCGGACCTTCTCGGCGTAGTAGCGATGGTCCCACGGCTCGATCGGGTGGCCGGCGAGTTCCTCCATGGCCGCCACCTCCTCGACCGCCCTGGCCCTGGCCGGCTCCCACACCCGCAGCATGAGCTCCATGGCCGCATCGGGGGTGGCCGCCATCTCGGTTTCGAGCCGCCAGTGGGCGTGGCTTGGCTGGCCGAGGATCCTGGCCCGCGTTGCCCGGAGGCTCAGGATGTCGGCGATGATCGGGCGGTTGTCGCCGCCGGCCGGTCCGTCGCCGCCGGCTCCGGTGCCCTGCCCGTCGATCCCGCGGCCCTCGCCACGGGAGTAGTAGGCCCGCCAGACCCGCTCGCGGAGCTGGCGGTCGTCGGCCATGGTCAGCACCGGGTCCATGGCCGAACGAGTGTTGGCGACCGCCCAGAGGCCCGGGTGGTCCTTGGCCTCGGCGGTGGCGGCGATGGCCTCGACCACCGAGGGGGCGAGTCCGGCCAGCTGGGCCGGGTCCTCGATCCAGGTCACCTGCTCGCCCTCGTCGGCGAGGACGTTCTGGGCGAACTCGACATAGCGGGCTGCGAGCTTCTGGTTGACCGCCGACAGCTCCGCCTTGGCCTCGGCGTCGAGCCGGGCGCCGTTGCGGACGAAGTGGCGGTGCAGGTCGTCGAGCAGCCGGCGGGCCGGCCCGTCGAGCCCGTCGCCGGATCCGGAGCCGGCCGACCCGCTGACCGCCTCGATGCGGGCGAACAGGCGCTCGTCCTGGACCACCCGGTCGCCGTGGGCGGTCAGCAACGGTCCGACCGAGCGCTGGATGCCGGGGATCGGCCCGAGGTTCAGGTTGGCGGCGTGGACCCCGAACAGCGTGCCGAGTCGATCGAGGGTGCGGCCCCGGCGCTCGAAGGCCGCGACGACGTTGTCGAACGTCGGCGGCTCGTCGTCGGTGGCGATGGCCTCGAGCTCGCGCTCGGCGGCGTCGATGGCCTGATGGAAGGCGTCGGTGAACGCATCGGGATCGACGGCATCCCACGGCGGCACACCGCCGAAAGGCCCGGTCCAGGGGTCGAGCAGGGTGGCAACGGAATCGGCCGGCATCGCTCCAACAGTACTGCTCCACCCCGGCCCACGATGACTCCGGGACCGTCGAGCCGTTGGGCCCGCTCGGCTGGTTCGGCGGTCGGTCGGGGCGTAGCGTGAGCCCATGGCCGAACTGCTCCGGCTGCGTGCCGACGACGACCCGGCGGCGTCAGCCGAACGCCTCCTGCCCGACATCCTCACCGCCCTCGCCGACGACGGTGGGGTCATCGTCGAGAACCTGCTCGGCACCGGGCCGGCGGCCGGGATCATGGCCGACCTGGCCGATGGCTACGCCGACACCGATCCCGGCTCCCGTAGCGGGTCCGAGCTGTGGGAGACGTTCCACGGCCAGAACACGGTGCGGTTCACCGGCCTGGCGGCCAGGAGCCGGGCCTTCGTCGACCACGCCCTCCTCAATCCGACGCTGCTGGCCGTCGCCGACGCCCTGCTGCTGCCGAACGGGGCCGACTACTGGCTCAACACCGGCCAGGTCATGGGCGTCGGGCCGGGCGAGCCGGCCCAGTACCTCCATCGTGACGAGAACAACTGGCCCGAGGCGGTCACCGACGGGCGGGAGCTGACCGTCAGCTGCATGTACGCCCTCGGCGACTTCACCGGCGACAACGGCGCCACCGTGGTGCTGCCCGGCTCGCATCGCCTCCCGTCCGGCACCCGTCGAGGCGACGACGAGACCGACGACCGATTCGAGCACGCCAGAGCTGCGATGCCGGCGGGCAGCGGGATGATCTACACCGGCAAGGTGGTGCACGGCGCCGGGGCCAACGTCACGGACTCGATGCGCCACGGGATGCACGTCAGCTACGTGGTCGGGTGGCTCCGGCCCGAGGAGGCGAGCCCGCTCATGGTCGACCGTGATCTCGCCGCCACCCTGCCCGAGCGGGCCAGACGGCTCCTCGGCTGGAGCTCGTACCACTCCAGGGGTGGCGGGCGGACGTGGCTGGTCGACTTCGAGGACGCCGACCGCCTGTTCGCGGAGCACTGAGCGTCGCCCGCTCGGCCGTCCCGCTCAGCCCCAGGTCAGCTCCAGCTCAGCCCCAGGTCAGCTCCAGCTCAGCCCCAGGTCAGCCCGAACGCCCTGGGGAGCTCGACCCGACCGATCTCGGTGACGCGGATGCTCCGGGGTCGCCGGCCCAGCGTCATCCAGCCGTTGTCGACGAGGGCGGTCAGCAGCTCACGACCGGCGGCGCCGGCGAGGTGGGGCCGGCGCTGGGTCCAGTCGAGGCAGGGTCTGGCCGCCACTCGCGAGGCACCCCGGATCGCCTCGGTGTCGACGCCGACCGAGGCCAGCAGCTCGAACCCGGACGGCGCCAGGTCGAGCCGTTCGCCGTCGAGCCGGAGGTGGTCGGCGGCGAGCAGGCGGTCGTAGATCTCGACGGCGATGCGGCCGGCCAGGTGGTCGTAGCACGTGCGGGCCTCGAGGAGGTCGGCGGGTGCCATCGGGCCGTCCGGGATCGTGGCCGCCGCGCCGAGCGACTCGAGCAACTCGGCGATCGACTGGTCGGCCAGGCGCCAGTAGCGGTGGCGGCCCTGGGGTTCGACGGCGACGATGCCGCCGTCGAGCAGCTTGCCGAGGTGTCCGCTGACCGTCGACGGGGCGACGCCGGTGTGGCGGGCCAGCTCGCCGCCCGTGTGGGCCCGTCCGTCCATCAGCGCGCACAGGATCTCGGCCCTCGTCTCGTCGGCGATGAGCGAGCCGAGTCGGGCGAGCCCCTGTGCGGTCGTCGTGGCGGGAGCCATGGGCCCACCGTAGGCGCGACACGTTTCGGCGCTCACCGACATGTCGTCGGCCTACGGTCCGACCGACCACACGAACGCACTGTTGGAGGAGTCGACGATGGTCGATCTGGAGATCCATCTCGGTGACGAGCCCGGGCGGCTGGCCACGATGGGGGAGACGCTTGGCGCGGCCGGGGTCAGCGTCGAGGGTGGGGGCATGTGGGTCGTCGGCGATGTCGGCGTCGCCCACGTCCTCGTCGTCGACTCCGAGCAGGCCTCGGCCGCGCTGGCTGCCGCCGGCATCGACGTGGTGGCGACGCGGGAGGTGGTCGTCCAGCGTCTCGACCAGGACGTGCCGGGTCAGCTCGGGATGTTCTGTCGGGCCGTCGCCGACGCCGGCGTCAACATCGAGGTGCTCTACAGCGACCACGATCATCGGCTCGTCGTGGCCGCCGACGACCACGGCGCGGCCACGGCGGTGAGCCGACGTTGGGAGACCGCCCGGGCTGAGGAGGCCGATCGGGATGGCCGGCGGACCGGAGCCGGCGAGGGGCCTCCGGCGGCTTAGGCCGTCTCCGGCGGCTTAGGCCGTCTCCGGGGACGACCGGGCGACCGGCCCGGTCGAGCTGCGGGTCACCAGCCGGCCCTTGATCAGCTCGTGGCGAGCCTCCGTCCTGCCCTCCAGCCGTTCGACCAGCAGCTCGAGGGTCCGCTGCCCCATCAGCGGTCGGGGCTGGTGCACCGTGGTCAGCGAGGCCGTGCTGGTCGAGGCGAGCCGCGTGTCGTCGTAGCCGACGACGGAGATGTCGTCCGGGACCCGGAGGCCCCGGGCCGCGAGCCGGCCGAGCACGCCGACGGCGGCCAGGTCGTTGCCGGCCATGATGGCGGTCGGTGGCGTCGCCAGGGCGAGCAGCTCCTCCGCGCCGTTGACGCCCGCCTCCTCGGTGAAGTCGCCGGCCACCATGATCGGTTCGAGACCGTTGGCCGCCATCGCGTCGACGTAGCCCATGCGACGCTCCGGCCCGCCCGAGGCCACGTCTGCGTGGATGTGGGCGATCCGAGTGTGGCCGAGTGCCACCAGGTGGTCGACGATCAGCCTGGCTCCGTTGGCCTCGTCGTTGCAGACCGTGTCGAAGGCGTCCGGCTGGCCGTAGATGCTGATGCCGACGGTCGGGATACCGGCGGCATAACCGGTCAACACATCGAGGCCGAGCCTCGGCCCGCAGAGCACCATCCCATCGGCTCGGAGGTTGAGCAGCGATTCGACGGCCGCCGACTCCCCGTCCGGTCGACCCCAGCCGGACGAGACCAGGACCTCGAGCTGGCGTTCGGCTGCGGCCGTGGCCACCGCCTGGGCCAGCTCGGTGAAGTACGGGTTGAGCAGGTCGTTGAGCATCACGCCGACGGTGTCGCTGCGGCCCTGGGCCAGCCGCCTGGCCCACAGGTTGGGGCGATAGCCGAGCTCGGCCGCGGCGGCGAGGACCTTGTCCCGACTGTGGGCGCTCACCCGTGGCGACTCGCGCATGACCAACGAGACCAGCGCCCGGGACACGCCGGCCCTGGCCGCGACGTCGTCCATCGTCGGCTGGCTGCTGCTCTGGCTGCCCTGGTTGCCCGGCGGCTTGCCCATCGCGATCCACCGTACTGTGGAGCGCTCCACCGACCAAGAGGGTGGGCGGTCGATCGGCCGAGCCGAGGATGGCCCCGATGGCCGGTCGGATGTGCATCGCCCACCGGAATCGAAGCGCGGTTGACCATCTGCGGCTTTGGTTTCTATAGTGCGGCAGCTGGATTGGAGCGCTCTACCCGTTGGGGTTGATGGTGGGTCGAGGCGCCTGGCTCGGGGATCCCGTACTGCCTGCGGAAGCTGGCACTACGCTCTGGGCAGCTCAGGGGGCCACATGGTCCCGGAGCGGGGGCCATCGATCGATCCGCACCCCGGCTCAGAGCATCCATGGAGAGAGGAACAGAATGAAGAAGCTACGTTGGCTGGCGCTCTTGCTGGCCTTGGTCATGATCGCCGCCTCGTGCGGCTCGGACGATTCGGACGACGACGCCGGCACCGACGAGGGCTCCTCCGAGGAGGCCTCGTCCGATGACGGCGACGACGCCATGGAGGAAGACGACGACGATGCCATGGAGGAGGACGGCGACGACGGTGAGTCGGTCGACCTCACCCAGGGCGGCGACCTCACCTTCCACATGATCACCCACTCAGACGACGGCCCGTTCTGGTCCGTGGTCAACCGGGGCATGGACGCCGCCTGTGCGGACCTGGGTGTCACCTGCGTCTGGATGCCGGGCAACAACGATCCCGGCCAGATGGTGTCCGACATCGAGACGGCCGTCGGCCAGGGCTCGAACGGCATCGCCTCGTCGCTGCCGAGCCCGGACCAGCTGGTCGGCCCGCTGCAGAACGCCGTCGGCGCTGGCGTGCCGGTCATCACCCTCAACTCGGGTGTGAACGACTACCAGACCATCGGCGCCCTGACCCACGTCGGTCAGACCGAGGTCATCGCCGGTAACGGCGCTGGTGCCCGGTTCAACGAGGCCGGGGCGACCAAGATCCTGTGTGGTCGCCAGGAGGAGTCGAACGTGGCGCTCGAGGAGCGCTGTGACGGCCTGGCCGAGACCTTCGACGGTGAGGTCGTGAGCGAGTTCGTCGGCCTCGACGCCGACCAGACCGCCCAGATCAACGCCATCAAGGCCATCCTCGAGGCCGACCCGGACATCGACGGCTTCATGGGCACCGGCCCGGTCATCGCCATCTCGGGTCTGACGGCGGTCCAGGACCTCGGTCGTGACTCCACCGTCGGCGGGTTCGACATCACCCCCGAGCTGATCGACGCCATCGAGGCCGGCGACGTCGCCTTCACCGTCGACCAGCAGCAGTACCTGCAGGGCTACCTGCCGATCCTGCTCCTGTACCTCAACGTCACCAACCTCAACACCGCCGGTGGTGGTCTGCCGATCCTCACCGGTCCCGGCTTCGTCGACCCGGGCAACGCGGCTGACGTGAAGGCCCTCGTGGCCGAAGGCACCCGCTAGTCGGAGTGTGTTGGTGCTGGCCGGTCCTGACCGTTGTGCTGGCGGGACCGGCCAGAACCTGATGAAGTGAGACCACCGGGGCGGGTTGCAGCAGCGGCCCGCCCCGGTTGTCGGTCTGGTGCCGTGTGCGCATGTGCGGACGTGGTGCCGAGCGCGGGACATCCGGGGGAAAGGGAGACACGACGATATGAGTGACGCAACGGTCGACGAGACGACCGACGGCGAAGCGGGAGCGACGGCCGCCGAGGCGGCTGCGGCGGCCTCGGCCGCCGGATCAGACGAACGACTGGCCTACCGGGGGGTCTTCGCCCGCCTCCTGGTCCGACCCGAGATCGGCGCCGTCATCGCGGCGATGGCGATCTGGGTCTTCTTCTGGGCGGTGGCCGAGCCCTTCGGCAAGACCGGAGGAACGGCCTCCATCCTCGACGTGGCCTCGACCCTCGGCATCATGGCCGTTGCGGTGTCGATGCTGATGATCGGCGGCGAGTTCGACCTGTCGTCCGGCGCCGCCACCGGCGCCTTCGGCATCCTCACGCTGCTCCTGGTCCGAGACGTCACCGGCGCCATGGGCGGCGCCGGGTTGAGCCTCTGGATCGCCCTCCCCATCTCGCTGCTCCTGGCCCTCGGCCTCGGGTGGTTCAACGGGTTCATGGTCAACCGAACATCGTTACCGAGCTTCATCGTCACCCTCGGCACGTTCTTCGTGCTGCGGGGTGCGAAGCTCGGCTTCTCCAAGCTGATCGTCGACCAGATCCAGGTCGGCAAGATGGACGACCTGGCGATCTTCGCCGAGGACCGGGGCGGCAGCGACCGTGGCTACGCCTTCTTCAACCGGATCTTCGCCGCCCAGTGGGAGCGGAACGGCCACATCTGGGAGAGCCGCGACACCTTCTACACGATCCTCGGCCTCGTCGGGGTCGCCCTGATCGTGCTCGCGGTGCACGAGCTGCGCTTCGCCAGGGCCGAGCGGATGAATCCGGTCGGGCTCGGCGTCTTCGTCGCCGGCATCGCCGCCATCGTCGCCGGTGTGCTGACCCTGCACAACACCGACGGCACCGGGGGTGACACACTCGGCGCTCTCATCATCGGCGGCGGCATCCTGGTCGGGCTCTTCGGTCTGGCCATGTGGCGCTACGCATCCCTGTCCGACCGTGGCTCGCTCGACCTCGGTGGTCCGGTGCTCCGGCCGCTGGTCTCGGGTCTGGTCGCGGTCGCCCTCGCCGTGCTGCTGGCGTCGGTGCTCGACGCCCAGGACTCGGAGACCATCGCCCTGCTGTTCACCGAGCAGGGCATCCGGGCCATCCTCTTCATCGGCCTCGCCGCCATCGGTGCGGTCCTGCTCCTGATCGCCGCCAACCGGGCCGGCGCCTCGTCGCAGACCGGTCGCTCGGCCCTGCTGGCCCTCACGGCGATCATCATCGCCCTGCTGGCGTTCTTCATTCGCTCGGAGTCGGGCTCGCCCAAGTTCCGCACCGAGGTCTTCTCGGTCATGCTGCTGGTGTCGGCCCTGATCTTCACCTGGGCCGTCGTCACCTGGTTCTTCGTCGAGCGGCGCTTCCCCGACCCGTCGGCCGACCGGCTCGGTAACCAGCTGGCCGTCGCCGGCGGTGTGCTCGGCGTCGCCGCCATCGCCATCCGCCTGCTGTTCGTCGTCCAGGCCGAGCTCGACGCCGGCATTCCGCCGGCCCAGTTCAGCGTCCGCACGCTGTGGTTCTTCGGCTTCACCGCCGTGTTGACCTACGTGCTCGGTCGGACCAAGTTCGGCTCGTGGACGTTCGCCGTCGGCGGCAACAAGGAGGCGGCCCGCCAGATCGGTGTGCCGTCGGCCCGGACCAAGGTGCAGCTGTTCATGATCGTCAGCTTCGCCGCCTGGCTGGTCGGCACCCTGTTGGCCTTCCGCCTCAACACGATCCAGGCCGGCACCGGCAACGGTCTCGAGTTCGAGTACATCATCGCCGCCGTCGTCGGCGGGACCGCCTTGACCGGCGGCTACGGCTCGACGCTCGGAGCGGCGATCGGCGCCATCATCATGGCCATGTCGGTACAGGGCATCCCCTCCGCCAGGTGGAACACCGACTGGCGGTTCCTGTTCCTCGGCGTGATCCTCCTCACCGCCGTCATCGCGAACAACTTCATTCGGTCCCGGGCCGAGGCCACCCGGTAGGAAGGCGAGGCACGACCATGAGCGACACCCCACTGCTGCAGCTGGAGAACATCGGCAAGTTCTACGGCAACATCATCGCCCTCCAGGGTGTGACCACCGAGGTCCGGGCCGGGCAGGTGACCTGCGTGCTCGGCGACAACGGCGCCGGCAAGTCCACCTTCATCAAGATCCTGGCCGGCGTGCACCAGCACGACGAGGGTCAGTTCTTCCTGGAGGGCGACGAGGTCCGCTTCGGCTCGCCCCGTGAGGCCCTCGACCGCGGCATCGCCGCGGTGTACCAGGACCTGGCGATGGTGCCGCTGATGTCGGTCTGGCGGAACTTCTTCCTCGGCTCCGAGCCGACGAAGGGCACCTGGCCGGTCCAGTGGATCGACAAGCGGTCGGCCAAGCAGATCGCCAAGGAGGAGATGGCCAAGATGGGCATCGACATCCGCGACACCGAGCAGCCGGTCGGCACGCTGTCCGGTGGCGAGCGGCAGTCGGTGGCCATCGCCCGAGCGGTCTACTTCGGGGCCAAGGTGCTGATCCTCGACGAGCCCACGTCGGCGCTCGGCGTGAAGCAGTCCGGCGTGGTGCTGCGATACATCGTCGAGGCGGCCAAGCGGGGGCTCGGCGTGATCTTCATCACCCACAACCCGTCCCACGCCTACCCGGTCGGTGACCGGTTCCTGATCCTCAACCGCGGCCAGTCGATGGGCAACTTCGCCAAGGACGAGATCTCCCAGCAGGAGCTGACCCGGCTCATGGCCGGTGGCGCCGAGCTGGAGCAGCTCCAGCACGAGTTGGAAGAGGCCATCGCCGGCAACGGCGCCTAGGGCCGGACGAACCCACCCCCCCCCGAACAACATCATGACCAACCTGGATGTCTTGACCGTCGGCCGTATCAGCGCCGACCTCTACCCCCGCGAGCAGGGTCCGATGCGCGACGTGCGGACGCTGCAGAAATCGGTCGGTGGCACCGCCACGAACGTGGCCGTCGCCGCAGCCCGGCTCGGCCATCGCGTTGCGCTGGCGACCAAGGTGGGCGACGACGCATTCGGCGACGACGTGCGCCACGCCCTGACCGACCGCTTCGGGGTCGACACGACGTGGGTCAGCACCCACCCGACGCTGGCCACCCCGCTCGCCTTCGCCGAGCTGAACCCGGTGGAGGAGCCCAACATCATCTTCTACCGGGCGCCCCGGGCCCCCGACATGGAGCTGACACCCGAGGACGTCGCCGACGCCCCCGTCGAGGACGTCCCGATCCTGTGGATCCCGGCCTCCCGGTTCTCCGACGAGCCGAGCCGCTCGACGGTGACCGGGCTGCTGGAGCGTCGAGCCCGTCGGGCCAACACGATCTTCGACCTCGACTGGCGGCCCCACTTCTGGGACTCCGAGGCGGCCGGTACCGAACAGATCGCGCCGATGCTCGAGCACTTCACGATCGTCATCGGCAACCGGGACGAGTGCCGGGTCGCCGTCGGGTCCGACGACCCGGAGACCGCGGCCGACCGGCTGCTCGAGGTCGGCGTCGAGGCCGCCATCATCAAGCTTGGTGGCGACGGGGTGCTCGTGGCCCAGCCGGACGGGACGAGGGAGCAGGTGGCCCCGTTCCCGGTCGAGGTCGTCTGCGGGCTCGGTGCCGGCGACGCCTTCGGCGGCGCCCTGTGCCACGGCCTGCTGTCCGGCTGGTCGGTGGCCGAGTCGGTCCGCTACGGCAATGCGGCCGGGGCGATCGTCGCCGGCCGACTGCTGTGCGCCGACGACATGCCCTATGTGAACGAGATCGACGCCTTCCTCGCCGAGCGCGGGGCTGGCTGAGCGGTGCCGGCTCCGCCCCGGCCGGTGCGGTGATGCAGCTTGCAGAAGGAGAACGATGCTGACGCCCAACCCGACCTTCCCCGTGACCCCCGCCAGCGCCGGATGGCGGTTCCTGTCGTTCGACGTCGTCGAGCTGGCTCCCGGCCAGCGCCACGATCATCGTCTCGATGATCAGGAGACGGCGGTGACCCCGTTGTCCGGTGCCGGCACCCTCACCCTCGATGGCGAGGAACACGCCGTCGGCCGCAGCTCGGTGTTCGAGGAGCTGGCCCCGATCGGCTACGCCGCCCCCGGGGCCGACGTGTCGGTGTCGGTCCCTGGTGACGCCGCCGGCTCGTTCACGTTTGCCATCGGCTCGGCTCCGGCCGAGGGTCGCTATCCGACCCGGCTGGTCCAGCCGTCGACGATCAAGTCGGAGGTTCGGGGCGGTGGGGCCGCCCACCGTCAGGTCAATCACTCGCTGGCCTACCCGATCGAGGCCGAGCGCCTGATTCTCTACGAGGTGTACGTGCCCCGAGGGACCTGGTCGGGCTGGTGTCCCCACCGCCACGACGGTGGCGAGGACTCGCCGTACCTGGAAGAGGTGTACTACTTCCGCCTCGACCGGCCCGAGGGCTTCTGGATGCACCGCAACTGGCACGACGACGACCCGGACAACCCGTTCGAGGAGATCTACCGGGGCGGCGACGGCGAGGCGGCGCTGGTGCCCGCCGGGTACCACTCGTCGGTGGCCTGCCCCGGCTCCAACATGTACTTCCTCAACTACCTGGCCGGCGAGCTGATCGGCGAGGAGCGCAAGACCCCGCCGTGTTTCGCCGGTGAGCACCTGTGGATCGAGTCGGACTGGAGCCAGGGCCAGTGGGCGCTCCCGATCGTCACCAACGGCGATCTGGCGCCCGGGTGACCGGGGATCCGCCGATGACCGCAACCGATCTCTCGCCGCTCGCCACGCCGAGCGGCCGCTTCACCATCGCCGCCCTCGACCACCGCGATGCGCTGGCTGCGGAGTTCGACCGGCTGCACGCCGATGCCGGGCCCGGCTCCGGTGGCGGCGGATCGGCCGGCACCGATGCGGTGGCGGCCGGAGCCGACGCCCTGCGCACCTTCAAGGGTGACGTGCTGGCCGCCCTCGGTCGGTCGCCGGTCAAGCCGTCTGCGGTCATGCTGGAACCCGAGTTCTCGCTACCCGATCTGCTGCCGGCCGTGCCGGACGGCGTCGGCGTCACCTGTGCCATCGAGGCTCAGGGGTACCTGGCCGCCCCCGGCGACGGCAACACCCTCATGGACGGCTGGTCACCCGGCCGGGTGGCGTCGGTCGGGGCCGACGGGGCCAAGCTGCTCGTCCTCTACCGCCACGATCGTGGCGCCTTCACCGAGTCGCAGGAGCGGTTGGTCGCCGACGTGGTCACCGAGGCGGCCGAGCTCGGTGTTCCCGCCCTGATCGAGCCGGTCCCGGTCGAGACGACCGGTGCCGACGATCGACGGACCGTCATCGTCGAGTCCGCCCGTCGCATCGGGGCCATGGGCCCGATGCTGCTGAAGCTGCCCTACCCGGGTCCGGGGGCCTGCGCCGAGGTCACCGAAGCCGCCGGCCCCCACCCGTGGATCCTGCTGTCGTGGGGGGTGACCTACGACGAGTTCAACGGTCAGTTGACCGAGGCGATGGCCGCCGGCTGCGCCGGCTTCGCCGTCGGCCGGGCCCTGTGGCGGGAGGGCGTCGACCCCGCCGGTCGAGGTGACTTCCTGGCCGGACCGTTCCAGGAGCGCCTCGGTGAGCTGATCGACCTCGCCGAGTCGAGCCCGTCGGCCGGTGGGATCCGGTGACGACGGGTTCGACGGTGACCGGCGCTGCGCGGTCCCCGGGACGCGCAACCGGGAACGGGTGCTCCCGTTCCCGGTCGTTGCCGTTGCTGGTGTCGTCGGCGACGGTCGCACGCCGTCGATCAGTTGGCGGTGATGCTGATGAGGCTCGGCGGGTTGCTGAACCAATTCGCCTCGCCGCTGATGTAGTCCTGGCCGCCACTGCCGTTGAAGACGCTCGAGGTGACGTACGAGGCGCCGAACGTCGAGACGATGTCATCGCCGCTCCCGCCGTTGAACTCGAAGTCACGGATGATTCCGAGCGTGACGTGCAGCCGGTCGTTGCCGCCGCCGGTCTTGATCTCGGTCGGTTCGTCGAGGTCGCTGCGGATCAACTGCACCTTGTCAGCGCTGCCCTTCGTGTCGACGCTCAGGCCCGGGCCGGCGCCGAAGGGCACGGTGACCCGCTTCAGCGTGACCGAGTCGACGTTGTTCGTCCCGGTGATCGACAACGGCCCCCGGAAGATCGCCACGTCGAAGCTGGCGTCGAGGCTGCCGTTGCTGCCACTGGTCACCGACGTCTCGCCGTCGACGGCGAGCACAACGCCACGGAACCGATTGTCGCCAGCGCCCATCGCCACGTCGAGGTCACCGTCGAGATCGACCTCGTCGAAGAAGACCGTCGACGAGCCGCCGAGGTCGCGGACCTCGATCAGATCCCGAACGCTGACACCCTTCAGGCCGGCGCTGTTGGCACCGCCGCCGAGGTCGAGGTGGACCTCGCGAGCATTCAGGGGCCCGGCGTAGGAGACGCCGAACGTGTCGTCGCCCCCCTTGAGGTCGACGATCAGGTCGCGGTGGAAGCCGTTGATCACGTGGATGGTGGTGGTCGAGCCGTTCTCGACCTCGACGACCAGTTGGCCGTCGTCGTTCGTGGTCATGTGGATGTCCTGGGCGCCGTTGTCGCCGGTGATGAGCAGGTCGCCGCTGCTGTTGACCGTGACGCTCGTTGCGGCCGAGGCCGCCCCGACGGGGGTGAGGATCGCAGCGAGCGCGACGATCGCGAGGGTGATGAGCTTGGTGTTGGCCATGACGGCCTCCTTCGGTTGAGGGGTGGATGCGATCGGATCTCGATCACGTCGGTCATGGTGAGCGAGATCCTGGCCCGGCCCTTGGAGACCAGGTGGAGAACTGTGGAGACGGCCGGCAAAACGATGAAGAACGTGAGGACGTGATGACCGAGCAGTTGCCGAGAGTCGGGATCGCCGTGATCGGGTTCGGCTGGATGGGACAGGCCCACAGCCGGTCCTACCTCCGCATCCCCACCCTGTTCCCCGACCGGCCGGCCCAGCCCGAGCTGGTGATCTGCGCCGACAACGTGCCGGCCCGAGGCGAGGAGGCGGTCCGCTCGTTCGGCTTCGCCCAGTCGACGACCGACGCCGACGCCGCCATCAACCATCCCGACGTCGACGCCGTTGTCGTCGCCGCCCCGAACATGTTGCACGAGGAGCTGTGCATCGCTGCGGCCAAGGCGGGCAAGCACGTCTTCTGTGAGAAGCCGGTTGGTGGTACCCCCGATCAGACGGCGAGGATCGAGAAGGCGGCCCGAGACGCCGGGGTCATCACCGGCGTCGGGTACAACTACCGCTGGGCTCCCCTCGTGCTGTACGCCAAGCAGCTGATCGCCGACGGCGTGCTCGGCGAGATCACGAACTACCGGGGCCGCTTCTTCTCGATGTACGGCGCCGATCCGCTCGGCCTGCTGTCGTGGCGGTTCGAACACGAGGGCGCCGGGTACGGCGTGAGCTCCGACATCCTGTCGCACGCCATGGACCTGGCGATGATGCTCAACGGGCCGATCACGTCGCTGGTCGGACTGGAGGAGACGTTCATCAAGGAGCGCCCGAAGCCGAAGCCGGGGGAGGGCACCCACTACGACCGTGGCGCACCAGGCGATCCGACCGGTCCGGTGACCAACGAGGACTACGCCGGGTGCATGGTCCGCTTCGCCAACGGCTCCGTCGGCACGTTCGAGTCGTCGCGGGCGATCGTCGGCCCGCAGAGCCAGATGGCGTTCGAGATCTACGGCACCAAGGGGTCGCTGTCGTGGAACCTCGAGACGATGAACGAGATGCAGATCTTCCTGGCTCGCGACCCCGACGGCGGGGACCAGGATGATCCGACGATCCACGACGGCTACACCACGGTCTACGCCGGCGACCGTTATCCCTACCACGGGGCCTTCGTTCCCGGTGACGCCAACTCGATCGGCTACGAGGACCTCAAGGTCATCGAGGCCCTGAACTTCCTGGAGGCGGTGGCCACCGGGACCCAGCACGAGCCCGGCTTCGCCGAGGCCATCGACTACGTGAGCTGCCAGGCCGCCCTGGTCCGCTCGTGGGAGTCGGGGGCCTGGGAGCCGGTCGACTCCATCCGCCTGCCCTGACCACCTCGCAGCACAGGAGATCATCATGGAAACGGTTCGTCTGACCACGGCCCAGGCCATCGTGCGGTGGCTCATGGCCCAACGGGTCGTCATGGACGACGGCGCCGAGGCCCCGCTCTTCCCCGGGGTGTTCGCCATCTT
Organism: Actinomycetota bacterium; assembly: GCA_039195375.1. Taxonomy (GTDB): domain Bacteria; phylum Actinomycetota; class Acidimicrobiia; order Acidimicrobiales; family SZUA-35; genus JAHELU01. The sequence continues at coordinate 20,416 of JBCCVL010000026.1, read as the reverse complement.
CGGTCACGGCAACGTGACCTGCCTCGGGCATGCCCTGGAGGAGGTGCGCGAGGAGTTCCCGACCTGGCGAGGCCAGAACGAGCAGGGGATGGCGCTGGCCGGTGCGGCCTACGCCAAGGCGACGAAGGCCCGCCAGATCATGGTCGCCACGTCGTCGGTCGGCCCCGGAGCAACCAACATGGTCACCGCCGCCGGGATGGCGATGGCCAACCGGCTGCCGCTGTTGCTGCTGTCGGGCGACACCTTCCTGTCCCGGGTGCCCGATCCGGTCCTGCAGCAGGTCGAGCACTTCGGCGCCCCGTCGACCACGGTCAACGACGCCTTCCGCTCGGTCGTGACGTTCTGGGACCGGGTGACCGATCCGGCGCAGGTCGTGCAGTCGCTGCCGGCCGCCCTGACCACGATGCTCGATCCCTCGACCAGGGGCCCGGCGTTCCTCGGCCTGCCCCAGGACGTGCAGGCGATGGCCTACGACTATCCGGCCCGATTCTTCGAGCCGGTGGTCAACGAGGTGCCGCGCCCTCGGGCCGACTCGTCCGAGCTCGTCGCGGCCGCCGAGGCGATCCGCAACGCCCGCAAGCCGTTGCTCATTGCCGGTGGCGGCGTCCACTACTCGGTTGCGGAGGCGACGCTGGCCGAGTTCGCCGAACGTCACAACGTGCCGGTGGTCGAGACCGTCGCCGGGAAGAGCTCGTTGCTCGGCGACGACCCCCACTACGTCGGCCCGGTCGGCGTGACCGGATGTGAGGCGGCCAACAACCTGGCGGCCGAGGCCGACGTGGTCATCTCCGTCGGCTGCCGGCTCCAGGACTTCGTGACCGGCTCCTGGACCGTGTTCCAGAACGAGGACACCACGATTGTCGGCGTCAACACCACCCGGTTCGACGCCATCAAGCACCGGTCGCTTCCGGTCGTCGGCGACGCCCGCGAGAGCCTGCGGGAGCTCAGCCAACTCCTCGGCGACCACCGGGCCGCCGACGCCTGGACGGCCAGGGCAACGGAGGAGAAGGCCGGCTTCCGGACCTATCTCGACTCGATCGGGCTCGCCGCCGACGACTCGGCCAGCCACGACGACGAGCCCCTGACGTATGCCAAGGTGGTCCGGACCGTCAACGACGCGGCCGGCCCGGGCGACGTGTGCCTGGCCGCCGCCGGCGGGTTCCCCGGCGAGGTCAACAACGGCTGGTGGGCCAAGGGCATCGGCACCTTCGACTGCGAGTACGGCTTCTCGTGCATGGGCTATGAGACGGCCGGCGGCTGGGGTGCCGCCATGGCCTATGGGCCCGGCGGCGGGGCCGAGCGTGAGGGTGACGTGTTCGTGTTCGTCGGCGACGGTTCCTATCTCATGATGAACTCCGATCTGTACTCGTCGGTCCTTGCCGGTCACAAGATGATCGTCATCGTCTGTGACAACGGAGGCTTCGCCGTCATCAACCGGCTGCAGACCGGCCAGGGTGGTCGCCCGTTCAACAACCTCCTCGTCGACGCCCGGCTGGCGCCGGCCCATGGCGGCGAGGTCGTCGAGGTCGACTTCACCGCCCATGCCGCCTCGATGGGGTGTGGGGCCGAGTCGGTCGACTCGATCGACGGGCTGCGGGCCGCCATCGACCGGGCCCGGGCCGCTGACCGGACTTACGTCATCACGATGAAGGTCGACGCCTACTCGTGGACCGAGGGCGGCTCCTTCTGGCAGGTCGGCGTGCCCGAGGTCTCGAACCTGCAGTCGGTCCGCGACGCCCGCGCCGAGATGGACAAGGGCACAGCTGACCAACGGGTCGGCTGGTGAGCAGGGCCGACCGACGGGTCGGCTGGTGAGCAGGGCCGACCGACGGGTCGGCTGGTGAGCAGGGCCGACCGACGGGTCGGCTGGTGAGCGACCGCTAGCGACGCGTGCGTTCGGCCGACCACGGGCTTCCCAGGGGGCGCTTCGGGGGTTCGCCGTCTACCCTGGAACCGAACCGGGGATCTGGGCGGACCCCCGGGCGTGACGTGAGACTCTTCCTGACAGTGAGTGGGATAGGTGACCGGGTCGTCGATGCCGACCCCCGGTCAACGGTCGCGGATGTGGTGGCAGCCCTCGACCCCACGCCCGGCCGTTCGGCGACGCGTTCGCTGCGCGTCGATCGCAGCGGCACCGTGCTCGCCCCCGACCGTCCCGTCGTCCGCCTCGACCTCCGCTCCGGTGATCGGGTGGCCATCGTCCAGCTCGGCGTCGACACCGTCCTCGATCACGGGCCCGACCCGGCGGTCGAGCTCCGGGCCGTGATCCGCATGCTGACCGGGCCGCTGGCCGGCCGACAGTTCGAGCTGCCGGCCGGGGTCAACACGATCGGCCGGGCCGCAAGCAACGACCTGACGCTCGCCGATCCGGGCATCTCCCGACACCACGCCACGATCGCGGTCGACGCCGCGGCGGTGGTCGTCGCCGACCTCGGGTCGACCAACGGGATCCGTATCGAGGGTGTACCGATCGACGGTCCGACGGCGATCCGCTCGGGTCAGCGCCTCCTGCTCGGCCAGAGCTGGGTCACCGTCGAGCACCACGGCGTCCCGGTGGTGCCGGTCGACGGGCGTGTCCGCTTCGACCGGCCCCAACGGCTCGTCAGCCCCTACGTCGGGCGGACCTTCGAGGTGCCGGCGCCGCCGGACGACAGCGAGGCCGCCGGCCGTCGACTGCCGCTCGGCGGGCGGTCACAGCTCCGCCAGCTGGCGAGGGCCTACGACCAGGTGATCGACCAGGTCGTCGCCGACCTCAACCTCGCCCGTCGTCAGGAGCGCGAGGCCCGGTCGGCCGAGGACCCCTCGGTCGACGACGTGCTGCTCGGCGTGCGCTCGCAGACCCGGTTGTGGGAGCGTCGCCTCACCGATCCGGACGCCCTGGTGGTCCGCCTCGGGCTGGCCGAGTTGGTCAGCCGGCACCGGATCGAGGTCGCGCCCGGTGGACCGGCGGCCCTGCGGCGCCGGGTCGACCGCCTCCCCGACACCTACACCCTCATCGACGGCGTGCCCGCCACCTTCGACCTCGGTCGACCCGGTGGGCTGACGATCCGGGGCGATCGTGACCGGATCCTGCCGGTGGCCACGTCGCTCGTGGCCCAGCTCGTCGGACTCAACCCGCCCGACCAGCTCGGTGTGCTGGTGTGCGGGGATCGGGCCGACGACTGGGACTGGGTGAAGTGGCTGCCCCACGTCGCCGTCGGCCACGGGGAGACCCAACCGACCGGCGCCGACGCGCTCCGGCTGGCCGGTCGCCTGCTCGAGGCCGATCCAGCGGCCGAGGTCGACGGTGTCGACCGCCCGCCGTTCCTGCTGGTCGTCGTCGACGGCGAGGCCGGCGGGCCGACCAGCCCCGAGCTCCGCTCGATCGTCGATCGGTTGTTGGCCGAGGGGTCGCAGCGAGGTCTGCACCCACTCGTCCTCGATCCCGGCCCGCCCCTCGTCGCCCCCGCCAACCCCAGCTCGGTGGCGGCGCCGACCGGCGCCCGATCGGTGCTCGGGGTCACGGGGGCGACCGCACGGCTGTCGGCCCCGGGGGCGGTGGCCGCCGACGTCGACCCGATCGCGGTCGAGAGCTTGTCGGCATCGGCTGCGACCGAGCTCGCCCGCCTCCTGGCCGCCCTGGTCCTCGGACCGGGCGCACACGCCCGGCTCCCGTCCGGTGCCGATGCCGGCGCCGACGGTGGTCGACGTGCGACGTCGTCCGGGGGCCCGTCCCGCCCGAGACCTCCGAGCCACGACGGGGCGCTGGTGACCGTCCAGCCGCTGGTGCTCGGCTCACCGGTGGTCGACGACGGTCCCCTCGACCTGTTCGAGCTGCCCCGCTCGCCCGGCGATTCCCGTCTCGTCCTCGGCCGGGTGGCCATGCCGGACGAGACCGAGACGGTGCTCGCCTTCAACCCGCCCCGCGACGGCACGCTCGGGCTGATCGGACCGCCGGGCTCCGAGCGCTCGGGGTGTCTGCTGACGGTGGCCGCATCGGCCGCCCGGCTCGGGGTCGAGGCCGACCAGCGGCCGCTGATTTACGCCTTCGGCGACGGTGCCAGCCTCGACGGCCTCGGGGCCCTACCGCTGACGGTACGGGTGGCGGGGAACGATCCGGTGGTGGCGATCGAGGCGCTGGCCGATGTGGAGCAGCGTCTCGACGATCGTCTGCTGACCTTCGAGCTGGCCGGCGTCGACGATCTCGAGGGCTTTCGCGAGGCGCGACCCCAGGTCGGCCTCCGCCGGGTCCTCGTGGTGATCGACGGGTTGGCCCGTCTGACGTCACTGCTCGAACCGGGCTACCCCGGTCGGACCCGGGAGGTCGTCGGGCAGCTGCTCGAGATCGGGTCGGGTCTCGGCGTCCACCTGGTCCTGACGGCCGAGGACCGCGATCAGGTCGATCCGTTGCTGGTGCCGAAGGTCGGTCGCTGGTTGGAGATCGACGGCTCGGTCGATCGGCCCGGGCGGGTCCTGCTCGACGGCGCCGCGGTTCGGTTGGCCGTGCCGGGCGGCTCGTGGGATCCGGGCGACATCAATCGGGCCCTGGCGGAGATGGGCGACCGCCTGACGGCCGAGCTGGAGCCGGTGACCGGCGACCAGGCCGACGTCGTCACCGCCGAGTAACAGCCACGCCGACGGCCGAGATCGAGCGGGGTCCGCCCTGGCGGGTGGCCCGTGGCGGTCCTGGGGCCCGCACCGGTTCGTCGCGCCTCGTCGGCGGCCAGTCGAGATTTTGCTTGCACGAGGCTGCAATGAATTCTAGAGTCAAGCTTGAATTCACCTCACTCAAATGCAGTGAAATCGACGGCGAGGGGCCGCGATGCACGGGTGACACCAACCAAGGAGGGCGCCATGACGGCGATCATCAACACCATCGACGAATCGACGAGCCTGACGGTCATCGGCGAGACGCTGACGCCGCTGCTGACGAACGAGATGGGCTCGCCGATCGAGATCTTCGACACCACCGGCGACACCGGGATGGGTCCGCCACCCCACCACCACGACTGGAGCGAGACCTACATCATGCTCGAGGGTGAGCTCGACCTCGTGGTCGGGGGTCAGCCGCCGCAGCGTCTCACCGCCGGCATGGCGTCACACGCTCCCGGCGGAACCACCCACGCCTACACGATCGCCGCCGACGGCACCCGCTTCCTCACCATCCTGTCGCAGGGCAACGCCCATGCGTTCTACCGCCAGATGGACGCCGAGGTCGCCTTCCCGCCGGAGATGGCCGACGTCGTTCGGATCACCGCCGCCCACGGCATTACCGTGGGAGGGTGACCGCCAGTCGTCGTTACGTCAGCCCGAAGCGAGCGGCGCAGGCGGAGGCGACTCGGCGGGCCATTCTGGAGGCCTTCCGTGAGCAGCTGATCGAGCCCGGTCGCCAGAGCCTGTCACCGACCGAGGCGGCGGCCAGCGCCGGCTGTTCGGTGCGAACGGTCCACGGTCACTTCCCGACCAAGGAGAGCCGGGTGGCGGCGCTGGCCGAGTTGCTCGAGGGCGAGCTCTACGTCCCGCCGCTCACGCTGCCCGAACGTCCAGCCGATCTCCCCGACCACTACCGTCGCATCCACCGCTCGGCTCTCGAGAGCCCGCTGGCTGCGGCCCTGATGCAGGCCGGCGGGGCCGAATGGCAGGAGATCCGGTCGCGGCGCCGGGCCGACCGGCTCGATGCCGTCCGCCGAGTGGCCACTGGCATCGGTGCACCCGACGCCGAGACCGAGCGCGTCACCGCCATCCTGCTGGCGCTCGCCGGGGCCGAGGTGACGCTCAGCATGCGGGACCAGCTCGGCATCGATCCAGACGACATTCCCGAGGCGCTCGCCTACGCAGTCGAGCTGTTGCTGGCCGATCTGGAGCGGTCCGCGGCGGCCGGCGGCGATCGCCGGAACCAGCCGGACTCAGCGGGCCGGGAACGGGGCGCGGACCCGGAGTGAGCCGCGCACGACGCTGCCGGCCCCGTGTTCGACCTCGACCGTCGGCCCGTCGAGACCGTCCGCTCCACCGCCGATGCCGGCCTCGGTCGACCGGTCGGGTCCGTGACGATCCCCCTCGTCGATCTGCAACACGAACGCCGGATCGAGGAGGTCGACGGCGCCGGACCCGATCCGGGTCGTGACCGGGTTGGCCAGCCGGAGGCCGACCCGGTAGCGCCCGGGGGCGAGGGCCAACTCGGGGATGTCCAGCACCAGCCGGTTGGTCCCCGCGGTCAGGGTGAGTGGTCGTCTCGGCTCGGCGTCGCCGGTGTCGAGGTTGAGGAGCAGCAGCCCGCCCTCGGTGCCGATGGTGAGGCCGAGCGAGGCGACGTCGAGCTCCGCCGTGGCGTCGACCGTCACCTCGAGTCGCAGGCCGTCACCCGGGCGGATGCTGGTGTCGGGGGTGTCGGCGCCGTCGCTCGCGCCCGGTGCGCAGCGACCGGTCGGGCTGATCGCCACCTCGGCCAGCCTGGCCTCGCCGGTCCCGTCCCGGGGCAGGTCGGCGAGGTCGATCGTGTCGCCGATGCGGGTGGTCACGCCGGCGAGGCGCCGGTAGACCTCGACCGCCTCCCTGGTCGGGCCGTCGTGGATCAGCCGCCCACCGTCGAGGACGAGACCCCGGTCGCACAGGGCCAGGGTGGCCTCCAGGTTGTGGCTGACGAACAGCACCGATCGGCCGGAGCGGGCGACCTCGCCCATCTTGGCCAGGCACTTCTGCTGGAACCGGGCGTCGCCGACGGCGAGCACCTCGTCGACGACCAGGATCTCGGCGTCGAGGTGGGCGGCAACGGCGAACGCCAACCGCATGAACATACCGACCGAGTAGTGCTTGACCGGGGTCGACATGAAGTCGCCCATCTCGGCGAACTCGATGATCTCGGGAAGCTTGGCGTTGATCTCGGTCCGCGACATCCCGAGGATCGCCCCGTTGAGGTACGCGTTCTCGGTCCCGGTCAGCTCGGGGTGGAAGCCCGAGCCGACCTCGAGCAGCGACCCGATGCGGCCCCGCATCCGGATCTCGCCTGCGGTCGGGGCCGTGATGCGGGACAGGATCTTGAGCAGCGTCGACTTGCCGGCGCCGTTGCGGCCGATGATGCCGACCACCTCGCCGTCACCGACGGTGAACGACACGTCGTCGACCGCCCAGATCTCCTCCCGGCGACCGCTGGCACCGTCGTCGGCCCGCCGGCGGGCGCCGGTCAACAGGCCGCCGAGCACGTCGCGCAGGGCCCCGTACTGCTCCCGCTCGCCGAGCAGGTACCGCTTGGAGATGCCGTCGGCGATGATCGCCGGCTCGCCGACGGCGGAGGTGGGCGAGTCCGACTCAGACGACATCGGCGAACGTCCCCTCGGCCCGGTTGAAGACCCGGACCCCGATGGCCAGCACGGCGGCGGCGACGGCGGTCGAGACCACGATCGCCGACCAGGGCGGCCCCTCGGCCCCGAGTACCGACCACCGCAGGATCGTGATGGCGGTCGACACCGGGTTGACGGCGTACACCGCTCGCCAGGCGTCCGGGATGGTCGACGCCGGATAGACCACCGGCGAGGCGAACATCCACACCTGGAGCATGAAGGGTACGACGTACTTCACGTCGCGGAAGTGCACGTTGAGCGCCGACAGCACGAGCCCGATGCCGATGCTGGCGGTGGCGGCCATGACGAAGGCGGCCGGCGCCACCAACAGCCGCAGCGTGAACGGGTTGGTGTCGACGAGGGCGACGGCCAGGAGCAGGACGGTGCCGATGGCGGCATCGACGAGGCCGGCAAGCACCGGCGCCACCGGCAGCATCAGTCGGGGGAAGTAGACCTTGGACAGGATCCGCTCGTTGTCGATCAGGCTGTTGGACGCCTGTCCGACGGTGTTGGCGTAGAAGATCCAGAGCACGAGGCCGGTCAGGGCGAACGTGGCGTAGCTGACCGGACCGCTCTCGACGCCGACCAGGCGGCCGAAGATCACCGAGAAGATCGCCATGGCCACCAGCGGCTGGAAGACGGCCCACAGCGCACCGATCGCCGTCTGCTTGTAGCGGATCTTGAGCTCGCGCCAGACGAGGAAACCCAAGAGCTCCCGTCGCTCCCACAGCTCACGCCAGGGGACGGGCGTCCGCGACGGCGAAATGACCGTCCACCGCTGGTTCTCGATGGTTCTCACTGCAAAACCATCCTGCCACGGGGCTGCCGGGGGCCGCTGGTCAAACCAACCCAGCATCGTGGGTCGCCGGGGTCCGCCAACCCGCTCAGCGCCGCCGCCTTCGCCGGTACGCTGGCCGGCGATGGGAGCCGGTGGACCACGTCCGAGCGAACCACCCGCCCTCCTGGTGCCGTTGGTGGCCGACGGGCGGGGTTGGTGGCGGGCCGGTCGCCCGATGCTGGCGCCGGACGGTCGCGCCGCCAACGACGCCGTGGCCGAGGCCGAGGCGACCGGGGCCGAGCACCTGGTTGCGCTGCCGTGGCCGGCCGACGGCGCAGTGGTCGGCGTGCGCGACGCCGAGATCGAGCGGGTCCTGTCGGCCGACGGTCGTCTCGATCCCGTGGCCGTGCCGGGACCGATCGTCGTGGAGGCCCAGCGCCAGGCCATCGCCGTCGTTCCCGCACTGCCGGCGGTCGACGTCGCCGATCCGTGGTCCCTCGCCGTCCTCGCCGACCCGATGGCTGCGGCGTCGCCGCCCGGCGCGCTGTCGGCGTCGGCCGTGCCCGCCCGGGAGGCGATCGAGGCTCGCTTGCGAGGTGATGCGAGCGTCGCCGATGGCGTCGTCGATCCGTCACGGCTGCGGCTGGTGGTCCGGGTCGAGGCGGTCGCCGCAGTCGGGGGCTTCGACGCAGACGAGCCGGGGCTCGGGTGGGTCGAGCTGGCCGGTCGTCTCGTCGACGCCGGCCGCGCCGTGCACGGGATCGACCCCGACCACCTCCCGTTCGTGCCGGAGCTGCTGGCCGGGCTCGACCCGGTGTCGGCGACCGCGACCGAGGGTCGGTGGCTCGGTCGTCGAGCCGGTGGTGTGGCCGGCCGTCTCCGTCTGGCCCGGTACCGTCGCCGGGTCCTCGGCGCCGTCGCCTCGGTCCGATCGGGGCTCGCCGCCGAGACCGGTGCCGGGACCGAGACCGATGCCGACCGGGACGCCGCCGCCACCATCGAGATCCTCGATCGGGTGGCGGGTGACGCCCAGGCCAATTGGGCCGGGCTGCGGCCGGACCAGGCCCAGCGGGGCATCGGCCGCCGGGCCGACTGGCGCCATCTGCTGCCGGACGTCGGCCCCCACCCGCTCCCGCTCGCCGTGCTCCTCGGGCTCGGGCCGGCCGACGACTGGCGCTGGCTGGTCGTCGACGGGTGGGTCGAGCGGATCGTGACCGACCTGCCGTCGACGACCACGCCGGACGTGGTCGTGATCGGGCCGGGCGCATCGGCGATGATCGAGCCGGCGGCCAGGGCCGTCGCCGGCGAGCCGGAGGCCGGCATCATCGTGATGGTGCCGTCCCGGCGCCAACCGGGCGGGGGCGTCGGGGCGCACCGTTCGGCCGTCGAGGCGCTCCGGCTCGCCGGTCTCACCGAGGTCGAGCGCTATCTGGCGCTCCCCGACCTCGACGGGACGAAGCGGTTCGTTCCCCTCGATCATGCCGGCGGTCCGGCGTGGTTGGCCGGTCCGGAGCCGGCCATCGACGCCGGGCGGCTCCCGCCCGGTCGGCGGTTGTTACGCGAGTCGCTTCGACGGTTGGCGCCCCGGGCGCCGGAGCTGTTCGGTGGCGTCGTCGTGGTGGCCGGTGGTCCGGCGACGGCCGAGGTCCGCCGGCCGCCGGCGGTGGTCGTCACCAGCGGGTTCGACGAGGGCAGCCGCACGGTCGTCCTGCCGCTCGGGCCGGGCGACGGCCGGCCGGACCAGGTGATCAAGCTGACCGCCCGACCCCGTTACCGGCGAAACGCCGAGCAGGAGCACGACCTGCTCGGGGAGTTGGCCCGCGTCGTGCCGGCGGGGCTGGTGCCGGAACCGCTCGACCGGGTCGACGACGGCCGCCACCACGCCGTCATCGAGTCCTACGCCGGGCGGTGGACGCTCACCGACCTGCTCAACGAGCAGGGTGAGCTCGGCTCGAGGGGTCGGCTGTTGTCGGCCGGGCTCGACGCGTTGACCGTGTTGGCCCGCACGCCTCCGCTCGACGGCGGTGCCGAGGCCGTGACATGGAACTCGGCCGGCTTCGACGAGCTGATCGGCCGATGGTTCGACCGGCTCGATGACCTCGAGGGCCGGTCGGCCAGCCGTCACGCCCTCCGTCGGCTCCTGGCCCGCCGGTCGGCGGCGCTGGAGGGGCAGACACTGCCATTCGGGATCCGCCACTTCGACCTCGGGCCGTGGAACCTGGTGGTCGGCGATGCGGCGGGCAACGGCACAGCGCCGGCGAGCCCGGTCACCGCCGTCGACTGGGAGCTCGCCCCGCCCCGCACGGCGGTGGCCGGCCCGGTCGGCGCCGACCACCTGTACCTGGCGAAGTACTGGCTGCACATCGCCGCCGGCTGCCGCTCGATCGACGACGAACAGGCCGCCTTTGCGTTCCTGGCCGGCGAGGCGTCCGGTGGCGACGGCCTGGATCGAGCCAGGCGGATGGCCCATGGCGCGCTGGCCCGGTCGGCGGCGGCCCTCGACCTCGCACCGGCGTTCCTGCCGCTGTTGGAGGCCCACGTGTGGGCCGAGGCGGCGGTGTTCACCAGCGAGCGGCGGCGGTCCGGTGGCGGCGACGGCGGCAGTCCGGCCCGCTACCTCGACACGCTGGCCCGCCACCGCGACCGTCTGCTGGCCGCCTGGCCCCTGTGAACGAACCGGCTCGGTCGACGGCCGGTGGCCATGCCATTCCCCGGAGGCCGGGCCACCGCTCGAGGGGTCACGACTCGTCGAGACGCCGCAGCTCGACGGTCGGGCCGTCGAAGCACCAGTAGCCGGCGACCCGGGACGCCTCCTCGAGCGGTGATGGGTAGCTCCAGGCCACGTCGCTCGCCCCGGACACCGAGTGGTGCCAGTAGACGGTGTCGCCCTTGTGGGGGCAGTGGGTGGTGGTGTCTGAACGGGTGAACTCGTCGGTGCGGACGTCGGTGGCCGGGATGTAGTGCCGGTTCGGTCCGCCGGTCTCGGACACGACGAAGGCCCCGGTGGTCTCGGCGACGACCCGGCCGTCGATGCTGACCTGGAAGCGTCGGCCGGTCGGCCTGGCATCGACGCGGTGGTAGGGGTCTCGGATGTGGCCGAAGATCTCGTCGTCCTCGTCGTACCAGTGGTCCATGCGGCCCCATTCGATGGCGAGGTACCCCCGGAGCCACGACGCGCCATCGATCGGGGTCTCGTAGCTCCAGGCCGCGTTCTCCTCGACGACGTCGCCTGCGGTGATCGTCCAGTAGGTCGCATCGCCCTTGAAGGGACAGTTGGTCGAGTGCTCGGTCCTGGCGAGGTGGTCCATCGACACGTCGTCGACGGGCAGGTAGACCACCGGGAAGATGTTGCTCTCGTGCAGCAGCATCGCCCGCTCCGAGTCGACGATCGTCCGGCCGCCGAGGACCGCCCGGATCCGGCGGGGGAACAGGGAGAACAGGAGCTTGTGCTGGGGCCCGTCGATGACGTAGTTGGTCGTGTCGGGTGCGCCGGCGGCGAGGGGGCCGGTGCCGAGGGTCAGGGTCATGGGGGTTCCTTTCGTGCGGGCGGGCGGGCGTGCGTGCGTGTGGTCGGGCGGGCGGGACGGCTCGGCCGCTCAGCTGGCGTTGATGGCGATCAGGTAGAGCACGGCGACCGTCAGCACGACGATCGACGGCAGGGTCGGGAGGCGGTCGCGGGCCCGGAGGTGGAAGCCGGCGGCGCCGATCATCATGACGATGATGCCGGCGGCGGCGATCGCCCCGAGCCACTCGAGGTCGGTCACGGCGGCGCCGAGGACAACGCCGACACCGGCCGCCACCTCGGCGATCCCGATCGGGATCCGGATGCGCTCGTAGCCGAGCCGGACGGCCTGCTCGATGCCGACCTCGTTGCCGACGAGTTTCATCCCACCGATGCCGCCCATGGCGACGACGAGCAGGGCGGTGGTGATCCATTCGAGTGCTGCCATGGCTCGTAGGATGCCCAAAATAGTTGGACATCACAACTATCTAGTCGACCAATGGTTTTGTGAGGCAATGGAACGGCACATGCTGGCTACCATGGACCGATGGCCACCGACCGAAGCCGGGCGACCGAGACCGCCGACCTGGCCGACGCCCTGTTCACGCTCATGCCCCTGGTGGCCGAGCACGTGAACGAGCGCCTGGCTGAACTCGGCATGACCACCACCGACTGGTGGGCCCTCCGCAGCGTCGATGGCCCGATGCCGATGAAGGATCTGGCCCAGTGCATGGACGTCGACCGGTCCTCGGTGACCCTCGTCGCCGACCGGCTCGAGGAACTCGGGCTCATCGAGCGTCAGCCCCATCCGACCGATCGTCGGGTCAAGAACCTCGTGCTCACCGCCGAGGGTCGGCGGCTCAAGGAGACGATCCCCGAGATGCTCTGGAGCGGGAGCAACACGTTCTCCCCGCTGACCGGCGGCGAGCGGCGGGCGATGATCGACCTGGTGCGAGGGCTCGTCGCCCGCCAGCCAGACGCAGACGATCCGGTCGTCGAACCGCCTGCGATGGCCTGACGCTCCGGGCCAGGCCGTCGACCGGCCATCACTCGCCGGTGCGGACGATGCCTCGTTCGACGAGGTCGTCAATGACCCCGTCGTCGAGGCCGAGTTCGCTGAGGACGGCCCGGCTGTCCTGGCCGAGCAGAGGCACGCTCGACCGCGGACCCCAGGTCTGGTCGTTGACGCGATAGCCGGTGGTGGTGACGTGGATCTCGCCGACCGCGGTGTCGATCGGTTCGGTGAGTCCCCGGGCCCCCGGCTGTCCGGTGGCGAAGGTCTCGCCGAGCTCTCGAACGGCACCCCCGACAACGCCACGCTCGTCGAAGATCGCATCCCAGGCGGCGCTGGTCCGCTCCCGCAGCCGGGCCTCGACCGCGGCCTGGATCTCGGCCCCCCGGTCCGCCAGCTCCCGGAACCCGACCTCGGCGTACTCGTCGAGCCCGATCGCCTCGGCGATCGACTGGCAGTGCCGGGGGAGGTAGCCGGCCAACATGACGTGGCCGTCCGCCGTGGCGAAGCGGCCGAGCATCGGGCCGGTGATGTCGGTGGTGGTCTCGGACACGCCGCCGTGCTGCGACGCCCCGGCCGTCTCGTAGTTGACGAGCAGCATCGTGACGTCCTGCATGGCCACGTCGACCCGCTGGCTCTCACCCGTCCGGTCCCGGAGCATCAAGGCTGCGAGCACGGCCGAGGTCGAGTGCATGCCGGTGGCGTAGTCGAGGACCGGGCCACCGGTCCGGATCGGTCCGCCGTCACGCTTGTTGGTGGCCATGAAGCCGGACGTGCCCTGCACGACGTCGTCGAAGCCGGGCCGATGGCCGTGCGGCCCGGTCTGTCCGAAGGCCGAGATCGAGGCGTAGACGATGCGGTCGTTGCGGTGGCGCACGTCGTCGTAGCCGAGGCCGTGGCCGGCCAGCGCGCCGGGACGGTAGTTCTCGAGGAACACGTCCGCGGTCTCGGCCAGTGCCAGCACGACGTCTCGCCCGTCCGGCTCGGTGATGTCGACGGCCAGACTCCGCTTGCCGGCGTTCTGGGCCATGAACCCCGCGCCCATCCCGGCCCGCATCTGCTCCCGGTCGCCCTTCCACGGGCGCACGAGATCGCCGGACAGCGGCTCGACCTTGATGACGTCGGCGCCGAGCAGCGCCAGTTGGTAGGAGCAGTAGGGGCCGGCCAGGACGTGGGTCAGATCGACGACCAGCAGGCCGTCGAGCGGTCGATCGCTCACGGGTCCGACCGTAGGCGCTCGCACCCGATGCGGCACGACGGTGGCCGAAGGGAGACGGGTCGACCGACGCCGCCCCCGAGTCCTCAGGTACGGGCGGGTCTCGCCGATAGGCGGCCATGGCGACACGTGATGCGAGTGGTCTTGCCGAGGGTGCCTGGCGGTTCGCCGCGCAGATCTACCTGTCGACGCTCCTCTTCACGCTGACCTGGAAACTCGCTCGTGGCGACGCGCTCGACCCGTGGACCCTGGCCTGGCTCGGCGGGTGTCTCGTCGGCTTCTCCGTGCCCCAGTTCCTCCCCTGGGACCGGCGACCCGACCTGGCGCTCCACCTCAACATCCTCGGGGCCACCGTGGTGCAGGCCGTCTACGTCGGGTTCTTCTACACCAACCCGGTGTTGATGATCATCCCCTGCTTCGGGTCGCTCTTCGTGGCCACCACCCAGCGTTGGCCGTGGATCTTCTATCAGATGGCGCCCGGCGTGATCGTGCTCGCCGTCGTGGCCACCGACCGGAACGGCCTCCGGGTCGGTCTGGCCGACACCTTCATGTACGGTCAGCTCTGGGCCTCGGTCGGCCTGATCTCGGGCTGGATGCGTCGTCATGTCGACGAGGCCGCCGACGAACTCCTGGCCGCCCAGGCCGAGGACGCCGCTCGACTGGCCGCCCAGGCAGACGAGCGGGCCGAGGTGGCGAGGAGCGAGGCCGAGGCGCTCGAGCACCAGGCGGCGCTCGCCGCCTCGCTGCAGTCCGACATCACGGAGGTCGCCGGCGCATCGGCGGGCATCGAGGAACAGAGCAACGCCATCGCCAGCTCGGTCGAGGAGATGGCGACCTCGGTGCGGGAGACGTCCAACACCGCAGACCGGGCCGAGGCATCGCTCCGCCAGATCTCGGCGGCGATGACCGAGAGCGAGCAGTCGATCGCCCGGCTCGACACCGCGGGCAAGGAGATCGTCGGGATCGTCGACACGATCACCGAGCTGTCGGAACAGACCAACCTCCTCGCCCTCAACGCCACGATCGAGGCGGCCAGGGCCGGCGACGCCGGCAAGGGCTTCGCCGTGGTCGCCAACGAGGTCAAGGACCTGGCCCAGCGCACCGCCAAGTCGGCCTCGGGGATCGCCCAGGTCGTCGACCAGATCCAGCAGCGGCTCGACCAGTCGACCGACGCAACGGCGGCGATCGCCGGGCTGGTGGCCACCCTGGAGGCGGACCAGCTGGCCCTGACCTCGGCGATGTCGCAACAGACCCAGGTGATCGACGAGATCTCGGCCGCATCGGCCAGCAGCGCCAGCGGTGTGTCGGGGATCGGTGAGGCACTGCGGCGCCTCGACCAGGCCGTTGCCGAGCTCGGCTCGGATCGCGCCAGGGCGGACGACGTGGTCTGGCCGACAACGACCGGCCCCGGTGGCGTCCGCCGCCGCGGGGTGCCGATCGCCGGCTCGGTTTGAACGACCGTCCGCCGTTGCCGGTCAGCCGGTCGGGCGGTGGACGATCGAGAGCTCGGCCGTCGACGTGCGGCAGATGGCGATCGGTCGGGGTCCCGTGACCGGACTCGCCTCGTCGCTGAACGTGACGACCAGGGCCTCGATCGGAGCACTGGTCGCCTCGGCATCGGTCCGGCTGAGCCCGCTGTCGACCTCGAGCGTGCCCCCGCCGGTCACCGCCTCGACCCGGATGCCATCGGCCGCCGGGTGGCGCTGGCAGACCCGGATGTCGCGACCCCAGCGGACGCCGGTCAGATCGTCTCGGGGGTTGACGCCGACGATCGTCGCCCCGACCGACCCGCACGCCCCGGCGCCGCCGAGCTCGACCACACCGGACTGACCGTCGAGCGCGCCGGTCGTGACCTGGCAGGCGCCGTCGGTCGGCGGTGGAATGGTCGGGGCGGTCGTGGCCACCGTCGTCGGCGGACCGCCATCATCTCCACCACCGCCGGTGCTGTTGCCGTTGTCACCGCCGGTGCCGGTGCCGGTGCCGTTGTCGTCGCCGGCCCCGCCGCCGGTCGTGTCACCGCCGATCGTGCCACCGTTGCCGGTGGTACCCCCGCCATCGGTCGTGGTGGCGGTGGTGTCGTCGTCCGCCGTCCCGTCCTCTGGCACCGACTCGAGGGCGTCCGGCGAGGTCTCGTCGTCCTCGACCGTGTCGTCGGTGCGCTGGAAGGTGCTGGCCGTGGCCACCAGCGTCGACGGGCTGGCCGGGTCCGCATCGGGAGCTGTGGTCGAGGTCGCGGCCGACGTGGCCGTCCGGTCCTGCCCGCCGTCGGTCTCGGCCGTGCTGGCCAGCTCGCCGTCGAGGTCGCCCTTGTCCTGGGTGAGTAGTACGAATGCGGCCACCACCCCGATCACCAGGACCGCCAGCGCGCCGAGCGCCGGCCCGAGTCGGCTGTTCATCGGGTCAACCCCCTGGAGGCGATCGGAGCGAGGAGTGGTCGGGGCGCCAGGCCCAATGCGCCGACCCACGCCAGGGCGAGCGCGCGGCGGACCGGTGGCAGGTCGGTGCGGGCGAGGGCCGAGCCGCCCGCCCGACGGACCAGCGTCCACCATCGGTCACCAGGGAACGGGTGACCACCTCGGGGCGCCGACCGGAACGAGGTGAGCCGGAGTGCGTCCTGGGTCAGCGACCGGAAGCGGTCGACGTCGTCGGGCATCGTCAGACCCCGGCGCGTCCCCTGGTCGATCAGCAGCGACCGGGTCGTGCGGGTTCGCACCAGGATCGACCGGGCCCGGTCGAGGTCGAAATCGGCACGGTGGTCGGCGTTGTCCCCGTGCAGGCGATAGGAGCCGAGGTTGCGGTCGATGGCCTCGATCGGGCCGTGCACGGCCGACAGGTTCGAGAGGTAGTGGTCGGCGGAGATGCGGTACGGCTCGGTCGGCATCGGCAGGAGCTCCCGCAGGACCGACGCCCGGTAGGCGTTGCCGCTGGTCGGTTGCCACGGGACGTCATCCGGGTTGCTGGCCACCCGTGCAGACAGGTCGCCCCGTGGCAGCGACCGCTCCGCCTCGGGCAGCCCACCGGGCAGGGCTCGTCCGTCGGCGTCGACGAACCCGAGACCGAAGTGACAGCGGGCCGCCTCGGGCCGGTCGTCGAGGGCCCGGGCGACGGCCTCGACCGCATCCGGAGCGAGGAGGTCGTCGCCGTCGAGGAACAGCACGATCGGGGCCGAGCTCCGCTCGAAGCCGGCGTTGAACGCAGAGGCCTGTCCACCGTTGGCCTGGGCAACCACCTCGACGGCGGGGGCGTAGCGGCCGATCACGTCGAGCGAGTCGTCGGTGGAGCCGTCGTCGACCACGACGACCTGGCACGGGACCCGTTGGGCCAGTGCGCTCTCGATGGCCTGGTCGACGAAGCGGGCGTAGTCGTGGTTGGTGATCACCACGCTCGCCACCGGACGATCCGCCCCGGGGCCCGGGTCTCGCTCGTCGTCTCTTTTTCGGTCTCGGTCTCGGTCTCCGTCTCGGTCGACGGAGTCGGCGACAGCGTCGGCGGTCACGTCAGCCGACCCCGCCCATGGCCCGCCGGTACGCCACCTCGATGGTGTCGACCACGGCATCGATGGCGTAGCGGTCGAGCGACGCCCTGGCGGCGGTGGCCAGCCGGCGCCGGCGGCTCGGGTCGCCGAGCAGCTCGTCGAGCGCCTTGGCCAGCGAGCCGGCATCGCCCGGCGCCACCAGCACCCCACGCGCCGTGCCGTCCGGGTCGGGGCCCAGGATGTCGGCCAGCCCGCCGATGTCGGAGGCCACCAGGGGGCAGCCGGCGGCCATCGCCTCGGTTGCCACCAGCCCGAAGGGTTCGGGCCACAGCGACGGGACCACGCCGACCGTGGCTCGCCGCCAGACGGCCTGCACCACCTCGTGGTCGACCGGGCCGAGCTCGATCGTGTGGCTCGGTTGGACCAGGCCGTCGGTCGTGCGCTCGCCGACGAGGACGAGCGGCACGTCGCAGCCGTGGTCGCGACGCAGCCGACCGACGGCGTCGAGCAGCACGTGGATGCCCTTCTCGGGCCGGAGGTCGCCGACGAAGGCGACGAACGGTCCACTCGGGACCGCCTCGGGCACGAGGTCGCGGCCGAGGTCGGTCGTGCGGTCGCCGCCCTCGGTGGCCTCGGTCCCGGTCGCGGTGCCGCCTCCGGCCTCGTCGGCCAACACGGCCGACGTCACCGGGTTCGGCACAACGAGCGAGCGGTTGTCGTCGACCCCCAGGCCGTTGCCGCACGCGGTTGCGGTCGAGACCGACAGGTGGCGTGCGCTGCGCCGATCCTCGAGCGCGGCGCCGACCCGAAGCCCAACCGTCACGACCGCCCCCCTGGCGGTGCCGTAGTGGTCGGCGGCGCAGTGGAGGCAGCGGGGGAGCGATGGCCCGTCGCAGACCCGACCGTCTCGCCACAACGTCTTCTTGGCGCACGTGCGGGTGTAGTAGTGGAGCGTGGTCACCACGGGGACCGAGCCGGACACCACCCGTGGCAGCACCGAGCGGGCCAGCCAGTCGTGACCGTGGATCACGTCGGGACGGAACCGGCGGACCACCCGCCGGAGTCCCGCCATCGCCACCGGGTCGGGCATCGGTGGGGCCCACGGCCGATCGACCTTGGCGAAGCCACGCCCGACTCGGGCGATCGTGTGTTCGACGGGGAACACCTGCACCGGGCCGTCGTCCGACCGGGACGGCAGGTGGTCGCCGGCCGGCAGGGTGGCGACGCCGACCTCGTGGCCCCGGGCGGCGAGGGCTTCGGCCACGGTCTTGACGTGGATCTCGACCCCACCGGTGTAGGGGTCGTAGAAGTCGGTGACGAAGAGGATCCGCACGGCGGTTGCCTCAGCCGGCGCGGTGATGGACGGTCGGTCGCTCGTCGATGTCGGCCGGGACCACCTCGCCGTAGGCCTGCTCCAGGCGGGCGGCAATCGTCGACCAGGAGTGGCGCAGCCGTTCGAGCTGGTCGGCCGGAGGACCGGTCCGACCGGACTCGCCGGCCTCGATCAGGGTCCGCAGCACGATCGCCGCCACCTCGCCGTCGGTTGCCATCGGGGGCACCGCTCTGGCCAGACCGTCGTCGGCCAGTCGGCCGAGGGCCGTGGCGTCGAGCACCACGATCGGCAGCCCGGCCAGGAGCGCCTCGTGGGCGGCCATGCCGTGCGACTCGTACTCGCTCAGGAACACCGCAGCCGAGGCCGAGGCCATGATCCGGTCGAGCCGCTCGCGGTCGCCGGCCTCGACCGAGTCGAAGCTGACGCTCGCCCCGAGCCCGAGTCGGCGGACCAGCCGCTCGAGCCGGTCCTGGTAGGGGCCGGTGCCGATCACGGTCAGCCGGGTTCGTGGCTCGGCCCGCAGGATGCGGGGCATGGCCCGGATGATCCGCTGATGTCCCTTGTACCGCTGGAGCCGACCGATCGAGAGCAGGTGGGGGCCGTCGCCGTCCTGGCTGTCGTCGGGGTCCGGTGTGTCGGTCAACGCCCGGTCGGACGGACCGCCGGCGGTGTCGTCGTCGGCTCGCGGGTTCCGCCGGCTCGACACGCCGTTCGGGATGGTGCGGATCCGACCGGGTTCGAGCCCGAGCCGCTGGGTGAACAGCTCGGCCTCGAAGTCGGACACGCCGATCAGCAGGTCACAGCGCCGGAGCAGGCGGGCGATGAGGCGGGTGTGGATCGGCCGGCCGAGGTTCCGCATCCGCGACGAGTGGCCACCGCTGTGGAACGTCAGCGCCGTCGGGATGCCTCGACGCTGGGCCTCCCGCAGCGCGATCGGGGCAACGGCGGTGTGGTAGCCCTGGACGTGCACGAGATCCCACGATCCCTCGCCGATGACGCGCCCGAGGCCGGGGGCCACATACAGATCGAACCGGCGGGGCCAGGCCCGGACCCGAACGACCGGCACGCCGTCGACGAGCTCGTCGGCCGGGAGGTCACCGCCGAGATCGGTCGTCAGGACCGTGACCTGGTGACCGCGGCGGGCCAGCTCGGCCGACACCTCGGCGGTGTGGATCTCGGTGCCACCGACATAGGGCCGGAAGCGGGCGCTGACCTGCAGGATCCGGAGCGGCCTCGCCGTGGCGGCCGTCGACGGGTCGACGGTCGGGCTCACGACGCCGCTCCGTCATCGATGACCCCGGTGCCGCGGCCGGTCGGCGGGAGGATCGAGAACACGGCATTGCACCCGGCGGGCTCCAGGTCACACTCGTCGACCAGGTCCCAGGTCCGGTGGTCGTACAGGGCGACCCGGGTCGGTTCGGATCGGGTCAGGCCGTTGCGGACCCAGCTGAGGGTGTTGCGGAAGCGGGTGTGGCGGATGCGGGAGAACCCGATGGCGACGTGGTGCTCGTCGACGAACGTCAGGCCACGACACCAGCCGAGCAGCGTGTCGGCCCCTGGCCGGGCCAGGGAGTGCTCGCCGGCGACCGCCAGGCTCTGGGCGTCGACCTCGACGACGTGACCGTCGACCGTGGTGAACCAGATCCGGCCGTCGTGCACGACCCCGTCGTGACAGCGTTCGCGGTCGATGCCGATCCGCCGGTCGGGGTCGTGGAGCGACACGGCGTCGCGGGTCTCGAACCGGGTGACCCAGACCTCGCCGCCGGTGCCGTCCGGGCCGACGG